>NZ_JALQDC010000010.1:0-296115 GCF_023631445.1 Caballeronia sp. GAWG1-5s-s
AAACATTTTTGCTGCGGCGCGGGCAGGGTGGGTTGGGTTAAATATAAGGGTACCACAACAGCGCGGGGGGGGGGCGCGGAAGGTAACATCCGGGGGGGGGGGCGCCGCGCCCCGCGCCCCCGCCCCAGGACACGACAGCCAATATCAAGACCCTTCACGCAACTCAGGAGCAAGCCGCATGAACGCAGTGGCTTCCACCATCAGACTGACCGCCGCGCAGGCGCTCGTGCGCTATCTCGCGGCACTCTCCACTGAACACGGCGAGCCGCTGTTCGGCGGCGTATTCGCGATCTTCGGGCACGGCAATGTCGCGGGCATGGGCGAGGCGCTATACCGGCATCGCGAAGAACTGCCGACGTATCGCGCGCACAACGAGCAAGCGATGGCGCATAGCGCGATTGCCTTCGCCAAGGCGCACATGCGACGCCGCATGATGGCGGTGACGACATCCATCGGGCCGGGCGCGACAAACCTGGTCACAGCCGCCGCGCTCGCGCATGTCAACCGCTTGCCGGTGCTGCTGTTGCCCGGCGATATCTTCGTCTCGCGCGCGCCCGATCCGGTGTTGCAGCAAGTCGAAGATGCGCATGATGGCGGCGCATCGGCGAACGATGCGCTGAAGGCCGTGTCGCGTTACTTCGATCGCATCGTGCATCCCGCGCAGTTGTTGAGCGCGTTGCCGCGCGCCATTCGCGTGTTGACCGATGCCGCGCAATGCGGACCCGTGACGCTCGCGCTGCCGCAAGACGTGCAGGCAATGGCGTATGACTACCCTGCTTGGTTCTTCGAGCCGCGTGCAGTCGAGTTTCATGCGCCGGCTGCATCGTCGCGCGAGATCGAGCGTGCCGCTGCGTTGCTGCGTGAATCACGCGAGCCGATGATCGTGTCGGGCGGCGGCGTGCTGTATGGTCTCGCCACCGAGGCGCTGCGCGACTTCGCGCACAAGCACGGCATTCCGGTCGCGGAAACGCAGGCCGGCAAGGGCGCGCTCGCATGGGACGACGCGTTGAACGTGGGCGGCATCGGCGTGACGGGATCATCGTCCGCGAACGAACTGGCGCATGCGAGCGACTGCGTCATTGCCGTCGGCACGCGCTTGCAGGACTTCACGACGGGATCGAACACGCTCTTCACAGCGGCCAAGCTTCTCGCCATCAACGCGAATCCGTTCGATGCCCTGAAGCAAAACGCCGTGGCCGTCGAAGCGGATGCGCGTCTCGCGCTCGATGCGCTGTCAGATGCGCTCGGCGACTGGCGTGCCGCGCCCGAATGGACCACGCGCGCGCAACGTCTTGCGAACGACTGGCGCGAGACCGTCGCGCATGTGACGAACACGCCGCCGCCGGACGGCCGCCTGCCGCGCGAAGCGGAGGTGATCGGCGGGGTGCAACGTTCTCACGATGCGTCGCCGGCCGGCGATATCGTCGTATGCGCCGCAGGCACGCTGCCCGCCGACTTGCAGAAGCTGTGGCGCACGGGCGCGCCGGGCGGCTATCACGTCGAATACGGCTATTCGTGCATGGGCTATGAAATCGCGGGCGGCCTCGGCGTGAAGCTCGCGCGGCCCGAACGCGAAGTGATCGTGATCGTCGGCGACGGCAGCTATCTGATGATGAACAGCGAGTTGGCTACATCGGTGATGCTCGGCGCGAAGCTGATCGTCGTGTTGCTCGACAATCGCGGCTATGGCTGCATCAACCGCTTGCAGCAGGCGTGCGGCGGCGCGCCGTTCAACAATCTGCTCGACGATTGCAAGCAAGGAGAAGCGGGCGCGCCGCATATCGACTTCGCCATGCACGCGCGTTCGATGGGCGCGCTCGCGGAGCACGTAGCCAACGTCAATGAATTGCAGGACGCGATGAAGCGCGCGCGTGCTGCAGACCGCAGCTATCTGATCTCCATCGACACCGATCCCGCCCGCACCACCGAAGAAGGCGGATGGTGGTGGGAAGTGGCGGTGCCCGAAGTCTCGGATCGCGATGCGGTCATGTCCGCGCGTGCGAAGTATGAACGCGCGCTCAAGGCTCGCGCAGGCAACATCGACTAGGCATCAAAAGGACACGACACCATGCCCCTGAATGTCCGTATCGGCATCAATCCACTGTCATGGATGAACGACGACTTGCCTTCGCTCGGCGGCGAGACGCCGCTTTCCGTGGCGCTGACCGAAGGCAAGCGCATCGGCTATGAAGGCTTCGAGCTCGGCAACAAGTTTCCGCGCGAACCGCAAGCGTTGAAGGCGCTCCTCGCGCAATACGACCTCGCGCTCGTCTCCGGCTGGTATTCCGGCCAGCTTGCGCGACGCAGCGCGGAAGAAGAGATCGAAGCGGTAGGCCCGCACCTCGACCTGCTTGCGCAAAACGGCGCGACCGTCATGGTCTATGGCGAAGTCGCGGATTCGATTCAAGGCGCGCCCCGTCCGTTGTATCAGCGTCCGCGCTTCTTTTCGGATGCGCAATGGTCCCAGTACGCCGAGCGGCTGAACCGCTTTGCCGAGTACACGCTTTCTAAGGGCGTGCGCGTCGCCTATCATCATCACATGGGCGCGTATGTCGAAACCCCGGCCGACGTGGACCGTCTGATGGCGCTGACGAGCGATGACGTCGGCCTGCTCTTCGATGCAGGCCATATCACGTTCGCTGGCGGCGATGCGTTGAGCGTGCTGCAAAAGCACATCGCGCGCGTGTGCCATGTGCATTGCAAGGATGTGCGCACCGATATCGTGAAGCTCGCGCGTAACCGCAACTGGAGCTTTCTCGATGCGGTCATCAACGGCGCGTTCACCGTGCCGGGCGACGGCGCGGTGGATTATCCCGGCATCGTCGCGTGTCTTGCTGAGCATGACTATCGCGGCTGGCTCGTGGTGGAAGCGGAACAAGACCCCGTGATTGCGCCGAGCTATGCGTATGCCGACAAGGGCTATCGCACGCTGCGCGCGCTCGTCGATGCAACGTACAAGGAGGCGGCATGAGCCTGCTAGTGAAAGCATCGCGCGAAGGCCAGACCATCGCGCGCGTTACACCGGATTCCGCGGGCTGGAAGCATGTGGGCTTCGCCGCGTATCGCATGGATGCGGACGATGTCGTGCATGTGTACGACGCGGATCGCGAAAGCTGCATCGTCGTGCTGACGGGAACGGTCAGCATCGAAGCGGGCGACGAGCATTGGCAGTCGATCGGATCGCGCGACAGCGTGTTCGAAGACGCCGCGCCGTATGCGGTCTATGTGCCGCCGAAGCTTGCCGCCATCGTGCGCGCCGAGCGCGAAACGGAGCTTGCGGTGGCAACCGCGCCTGCAACGGGGCTTTATCCGCCGCGCCTCATCGAGCCATCGCAGATGAAACGCTCGACGCGCGGCAAACACGCGAATACGCGCTACGTTTGCGATATTCTCCCGCAAACTGAAACCGCCGAGTCGGTGCTCGTGGTGGAAGTGAGAACGCCCGGCGGACATGCATCGAGTTATCCTCCGCATAAGCATGATCAGGACAACGTACCGACTGAAAGCGCGCTCGAAGAGACGTACTATCATCGCTTGAACCCGCCGCAAGGCTTTGCGTTCCAGCGCGTCTATACCGACGAGCGCGATCTCGACGAAACCATGGCCGTGGAAGATCGCGATGTCGTGATGGTGCCGCGCGGCTATCACCCGGTCGTCGTGCCGTATGGCTACGACAACTACTATCTGAACGTGATGGCGGGCGACAAGCGGACGTGGCATTTCAAGAACGATCCGAAGCACGAATGGATCGTGGAGCGCGACAGCAAAGGCTGATTCACCCGACCGACAACCACTCGCGCATTACGTCGTCACGCTGCTCGAGTTGCGCGAGCGAACCGTCGAAGCGCACCGCGCCGTGTCCCATCACTGCGACGCGCGCATCGAGCATGCGCGCGATCGTGAGCCGCTCTTCGATCAGCAGTATCGCCACGCCGCGTTCGCGCAGCGTCGAGAGGCACGCGGCCACTTGCGCGATCACTTGCGGCGCGAGCCCTTCACCGGGCTCGTCGATGACGATGAGCGATGGATCGCCCATCAGTGTGCGCGCGAGCGACAGCATCTGTTGCTCGCCGCCGGATAGCGCGCCCGCCTTCACCGACGCACGCTCCTTCAACGCGGGAAACAGCGCGTAGGCATTGTCGAAATTGAAGCGCGAGCCTTTTCTTTCGCCGAGCGCGAGATTCTCGCGCACGCTCAAGGCGGGGAATACATCGCGCGTCTCCGGCACATAGCCGATGCCCAGCCGCGCGATGCGAAACGCGCGCTGTCCGACGAGTTGCACGTCGCGATAACGCATATCGCCCGCGCATCGCACGAGGCCCATGATCGCTTTCGCGAGCGTCGACCGGCCCGAACCATTGCGGCCCACAAGCGCGACCGCCTCGCCTTCCCCGACCGACAAGTTCACGCCGTGCAGCACTTGCGCCGCGCCGTACCACGCCCGCAAGTCCTCGATGCGCAGAAGCACGCTCATGGCGCGGCTCCCAGATAAGCCTTCTGCACATCATGACTGCGGCGGATCGCATCGGGCGTATCGGATGCGATCACGCGCCCTCGAACCAGCACCGATACGCGATCCGCAAGTGAGAACACCGCATCCATGTCGTGCTCGATGACGAGCAGCGTGCGCCCTTCCGTCGTCGCGCGAATCAACGCGAGCGCCCGCGCCGCTTCCGCGCGATTCATGCCCGCAGTGGGTTCGTCGAGCAGAATGAGCGGCGCATCCGTTGCGAGCGCGATGCCCAGATCCAGCGCGCGCTGCTCGGCATACGCGAGGCGCGCGGCGGGCTCGTCGGCGCGTGAAGAAAGACCGATGGCATCGAGCATCGCGCGGGCACGTCCGTCGATCGCGTGGGAGCGAAACCAGCGATCCACCCATCGCGAGGACGCCGCGCCGAGCACCGCGCACCGAAGGTTGTCGAACACGGACAGACGCGCGAACACGCTCGTCGTCTGGAAGCTGCGCGCGAGCACGCGGCTCACGCGCTGCGGCGGCTTGCCGGTGATATCGACGCCCTGCGCGACGATGCGGCCCGCGTTCGGCTGCGCGCGCCCCGAGATTAGATCGAAGAGCGTCGACTTGCCTGCGCCGTTCGGTCCGATGATCGCGTGGCGCTCGCCATTCTCGATGTGCAGATCGACGCCGCGCAAAACTTCCGTCGCGCCGAATCGCTTGACGATGCCTTCGACGTGTAGTGCCGACGTCATGGCGCGCGCTCCTTGCTCGCGCCCAAGCGAGCGAGCCAAAGCCCGAGCAACGCGCACGGCACCGCGATCCACCACGCGCCGCGCGGCGGCATGACCGCATCGGCATGCCGCGCATAGAGCGTCTCGACCGCGACCACGACTGCAACGCCCCACGCAATCGCGCTGAGCACGCGCAGGACGAGCGCGCGCCAATCACGCGTCACAAGGCCCGCGATGCCATCCGGCAACGCGACGACCGCCCACATGAAGAAAAGCCCGAGGTACATCGGCCAAGCGGCGGACACGCTCGCGACGCCTACGCTGAAAAACGTCAGGAGCACCGCGCCGATCACGGGACCGAAGAACGACGCCGTGCCGCCGATCACCGTTGCCACGAGCACGCCGGTCGAGCGCGCGAGCCCGACGCTTTCGGCCGACACCAATTCCATGTTGATAAGCGACAGCACGCCCGCGACGCCCGCGAAGAACGCCGACATCACGAGCATCGTGAAGCGCACGCGGCGCGGCGCGAAGCCGATGGCCGCGGCGCGCGCCGGGTTGTCGCGCACGGCGTTGGCGAGCCGGCACATCGGCGTGCGCGTGAACGCGAACATTGCGAGTGTCGAGAGGATGCACCAGCACGCGATCAGCGCATACGCCTGCCACAGCGGGCCGAACGTCCACGCGAAGAACCGCGGCCCGCTCGCGCGGTCAATGCTCACGCCGCCCTCGCCGCCGAACCAGCCGGGAACGAGCCACACACTCGCCGCGACGAGCTCGCCGATGCCGAGCGTGATCATCGCGAACGCGGTGCCCGCGCGCTGCGTCGAGATCGCGCCGATAGGCACCGCGGCGAGCGCGGCGGCGCATCCGCCGATGAGCGGCAACAGCGGCAAAGGCACGCGCAAGCCGTTGAAGACATGCGCGGCGGCGAACGCGCCGAGGCCCGCATACACCGCGTGCCCGAACGACAGCAAGCCGGTTTCGCCGAGCAGCAGGTTGTACGAAAGCGCGAAGACGATCAACGTCGCCGTCTGCGCGAGAAACGCGAGCAGCCACGATTGATGGAAGAAAACCGGCGGCAGCGCGAGCGCGGCCGTTAGCACGACGAACGGGACCGACCTATGCATCGCGCGTGCGCTCGCCCATGAATCCGTGCGGGCGCGCGGCGAGCATCGCCACGAGCAGCAGATACGGCAGCACCGGCGCAAGCTGCGCGACGGTGAGCGCACTCCACGCATCGGGCAATGCGATGCCGAACGATGCCGCGATGCTGCCTGCCGATGCCGTCGAGCCGACCGCGAAGGTCTGCGCGCAGCCGATCAGGAGCGACGCGACGAGCGCGCCCGACAGCGAGCCGATGCCGCCGATCACCACGACGACGAACACGATAGGCCCCACCGCATCGGCCATCGCGGGTTCGATCACGGCAAGCGGCGCGCCGATCACGCCCGCGAGCGCCGCGAGCGCGGTGCCGACCGCGAAGACCGTCGTGAACACGCGCGGCACGTCGTGTCCGAGCGTCTCGACGGTTGCCGGATGCGTCAGCGCTGCGCGCACGACGAGGCCGGTGCGGGATGTGCGCAGCACGATGGCGAGCGCGCCGAGCATCGCGATGGAAAGCGTCATCATGAAAACGCGATAGCGCGGGAAGGCCGCGCCGTACAGCGTGAAGAGCGGGCCGTCGAGCGCGCGGGGGATCGCCGCGGCCAAGGGACCGAGGCCCCAGATGAGCTTGACGCCCTCGCCGATCACCATGGCCGCGCCGAATGTCAGCAGCAGTTCCGCGAGCGCGCCGCGCGAATGCACGCGTCGCAGAAGATATCGCTCGAATAGCGCGCCGAGCGCGCCGACCACGAGCGGCGCTACAACCAGCGCGACCCAGAATCCGCTGTGAACGGCAAGCGCTTGACCGACATACGCACCCAGCATGTAGAAGCTCGCGTGCGCGAAGTTGAGGACGCCGAGCATCGAAAAGATCAGCGTGAGACCGGCCGACAGCATGAAAAGCAGCAGCCCGACACTCACGCCGTTCAGCAGGCTGACAGTGAACCACTGAAGCGACACGAAAACCTCAGGCGTTGACGAGCGGCTTCAACGCATCGACGAGAGGCGCGGGCAACAGCACCGGCTTGCGCGTCACGCGATCCACGTACACATGCACGAAATGCCCTTGCGCGGCCGCCTCGTCGGAGCCTTCCGCGAAGATGCCGACTTCATAGCGCACGCTCGACGTGCCGAGCCGCTCCACGCGCAAGCCCGCGTCGATGCGTTGCGGAAACGTCAGCGGCGCGAAGTAATTGCAGCGCGTCTCGACGACGAGCCCGATGGTCTCCCCTGCGGTGAAATCGAGCACGCCGTGGCGCAATAGATACTCGTTCACCACCGTATCGAAGTAGCTGTAATAGACCACGTTATTGACGTGCCCATACACGTCGTTGTCCGACCAGCGCGTGCTGATCGCGAGAAAGTGCGGGTAATCCGCTCGCGTGCTTGGAACCGGCTTCGTCATGGGTCAGAGCGATTCCATCAGCATGCGGCGATAGTCGTCGGCGCTCGCCTCGCGCGGGTTGGTCTTGTGGCAGTGATCCGCGAGCGCGCCTTTCACCACCTTGTCGAACATGCTTTCGTCCACGCCCATTTGCGACAGACGCGTCGGCAAGCCGAGGCGCTCGGTCATGTCGTGAAGCGCCTGCGCGACGTCCGCGTTATGTGCGAGATTCATCACGCGGCGCATGCGCTCGAAACGGCGCTCGGCGACGACGGTCGGCGCGCTCTCGTTGAAGCGCAGCACGGCGGGCAGAACGACCGCGTTCAGCGTGCCGTGATGCAGCGACGTGCGCCCGTTCACCGCGAGGCCGCCCAGCGGATGCGACAGCGAATGCACGCAGCCGAGTCCCTTTTGAAACGCCATCGCGCCTTGCATCGACGCCGACATCATGTGGAGGCGCGCGTCGCGGTCCTGACCGTCGCGCGTGGCCCGCTCGATGTTCGCCCACGCGCGTTCGAGCCCGTCCAGCGCGATGCCGTCCGCGGGCGGATTGAACGCCGGCGCGAGGAACGTTTCGATGCAATGCGCGATCGCGTCCATGCCGGTCGCGGCGGTGAGGCCGGGCGGCAGGCCGAGCGTGAGCGCAGGATCGCAGATGGCGGACTTCGGCAGCAGGTGCCAAGAATGAAAGCCGAGCTTGCGCCCGTCGTTCAGGATGATGATCGCGCCGCGCGCGACTTCGCTGCCGGTGCCCGATGTAGTCGGCACCGCGATGAGCGGCGCGGCGCGCTCGGTGATCTTGCCGCTGCCGCCTTCGATGGTCGCGTAGTGCGTGAGCGGTTCGTCGTGCGTGGCGGCAATCGCGACGCCCTTCGCAAGATCGATCGACGATCCGCCGCCGACCGCGATCACGCCGTCGCAGCCTTCGCGCTTGTACTGCGCGGCGGCTTGCATGACCATCGCTTCGGTCGGATTGGATGGCGTGTCGTCGAATACCGGCAGCGCGCCGAGCTTCGCGCTCTCGATCACGCGCGCGGACAGCCCCGCCGCCGCGACGCCCTTGTCGGTGATGACGAGCGGCCTTTTCATGCCGATGCGCGCGCATTCGCTTTGCAGCATGTCGAGCGAGTCGTAGCCGAGATGGATATGCGTCAGATAGAAGATGAAGGCCATGGCGGGCGGTGGCAGGCAATTAAGGGTGCGGCCATGTTGGAGCCGCGCGGCGAACGTGTCAATCGGGGTCCGCCGCGCGCGCGGGCACGCCGGACCATCAGCGGGCCGCGCTAAGCGCGCGCACTTCGTCGGTGAAACGCTCGACGGTTTCCTGCTTCGTGTCCCATGCGCACATCAGCCGGCAGCCGCCCGATCCGATGAACTGATAGAAGCGCCAGCCCTTCGCCCGCAGCGCCGCGGAAACATGCGCGGGCAGTTCCGCGAACACCGCGTTCGCCTCGGGCTTGAACAGCATGTTCACGCCGGGAATGTCCGCGAGGCGTTCGGCCATGAGTTGCGCCATGGCGTTCGCATGGCGGGCGTTGCGCAGCCATACGTCGTCATCGAGCAGGCCGAGCCACGGCGCGGAGATAAAGCGCATCTTCGATGCGAGCTGCCCGGCCTGCTTCAGGCGATACGCGAAATCCGTGGCGAGCGCCTTGTCGAAGAACACGACCGCCTCGCCCACCGGCAGACCGTTCTTCGTGCCGCCGAAGCACAGCACGTCGACGCCCGCGCGCCACGTGATCTCGGACGGATGCACGTTCAGCGTCGCCACGGCATTCGCGAAACGCGCGCCGTCCATATGCACCTTCAGGTGCCGGCGCTTCGCGATAGCGGCGATCGCGCGGACTTCCTCGACGGTATAGACGGTGCCCACTTCCGTCGCCTGCGTGAGCGCGACCACCTTCGGCTTCGGATAGTGGATGTCGGCGCGCTTCGTGACGAGTTCCTCGATGGCATCGGGCGTGAGCTTGCCGTTCTCGCCCTTCGCCGTGAGCAGCTTCGAGCCGCCGGAGAAGAACTCGGGGCCGCCGCATTCGTCGGTTTCTATATGCGCGAGTTCGTGGCAAATGACGGAGTGATACGACTGGCATAGCGAAGCCAACGCGAGCGAATTGGCCGCCGTGCCGTTGAAGACGAAGAAGACTTCGCAATCGGTCTGGAAGAGTTCGCGGATGCGGTCGCAAACGCGCGCGGTCCACGAATCGTCGCCGTATGCAGGTTCGTGGCCGCTCGTGTTGGCCTCGACGAGCGCGGCGAGCGCCTCGGGGCAGATGCCGGCGTAGTTGTCGGAGGCGAAATGCTGGGTGAGTGGCGTGGGCGCTGTCATGGGAATCGCTGTCATGGCTCGTGGCAACGCGCGGACGATATGCGTGACGCGTCCGCGCAATGCCGGCCATTTTAGCGGTTCGGTCGCGCGAGCGCGGTCACGCGATGTTGCTGTGCGCGCGCCCGGCGAAGGCGAGCGGCAAGTATGTCGTCAGCCGCCCGCGTGCTACGGCTTACTTGCCGCTCGGCGCGCTGGCTGCCGCTGCCTGTTGAGCCTTCTTGTCTTTCTTGTTGGCTTCGTGATGGCCGATCGCGCAGCCGCCGACCGCGCCCGCCGTGCCATGCTTGCCCGCCACGTGCCCCGCAACGCCGCCGACGGCCGCGCCTTCCATGCAGCCCTTCGCCTGCGCGGCTCCCGTCGAAGCGATCATCGCGGTGGCGAGCAAAACGGATGCGAATGTGCGATTCATGGTTCATCTCCCTTTGTGGTTGGATGAACCGGAGTTGCACGCCGTATGCCTGACAGCTTGTAATCAACAATGAGAACGGCCCGATCGACTTTCGCCGAATCGGGCCGCTTCAGACTGCTTCGCGCGAATGCGCTGCGTTTAGAGCTGTTGCTGCACCCAGCCCGTCACGCCCGCGAGCGCGGCCGGCAGCTTGGCCGGCTCCGTGCCGCCCGCCTGCGCCATGTCGGGACGCCCGCCGCCCTTGCCGCCCACTTGCTGAGCGACGAAGTTGACGAGTTCGCCCGCCTTCACCTTCTTCGACGCATCCGGCGTCACGCCCGCGATCAGGCTCACCTTGCCGCCATCGACCGATGCGAGCACGATGGCCGCGCTCTTCAGCTTGTCTTTCAGCTTGTCGACGGTTTCGCGCAGCGTCTTCACGTCCGCGCCTTCAAGCTCGGCGGCGAGCACGTGAACGCCGGAGACGTCAACCGCTTGCGAGACGAGTTCATCGCCCTGGCTCGATGCGAGCTTCGACTTGAGCGCGGCCAGTTCCTTTTCGAGCGACTTCACGTGCTCCTGAACCTGTCCGATGCGCTGCGTCAGTTCCGAAGGCTGCGCCTTCAGCACGCTCGCCGCCGCGTTGATGCGCGCGTCGAGGTCCTGCACGTAGCGCACCGCGTTGTCGCCGGTGATCGCCTCGACGCGGCGAATGCCCGCCGCCACGCCGCCTTCCATCACGATCTTGAAGAAGCCGATATCGCCCGTGCGCTGCACGTGCGTGCCGCCGCAGAGTTCGCGCGAGAAGCCGAGATCCAGCACGCGCACCGTGTCGCCGTATTTCTCGCCGAAGAGCGCCATCGCGCCGCCCTTCACCGCTTCGTCGTACGGCATGACGCGCACGACGCCCGGCGCGTTCGCCAGAATCTCCGCGTTCACGATTTCCTCGACGCGGCGGATCTGCTCGTCCGTCATCGGCGCGTTATGCGCGAAGTCGAAGCGCGTCTTGTCGGCATCGACGAGCGAGCCCTTCTGCTGCACGTGGCCGCCGAGCACTTCGCGCAGCGCCTTGTGCATCAGGTGCGTGGCCGAGTGATTGCGCGCGGTGCGGGCGCGGCGCACGGCGTCGATCTGCGCCTTCACCACGTCGCCGACCTTCAGCGTGCCCTGCGCGACCGTGCCGTGATGACCGACGACATCGGCCTGCACCTTCAGCGTGTCGGCCACTTCGAAGCGCGTCGACGCGTTGACGAGCACGCCCTGATCGCCGACCTGACCGCCCGATTCCGCGTAGAACGGCGTGTGGTCGAGCACGACGACCGCTTGTTGTCCCGCTTCGGCCTGCTGAACCGACGCGCCTTCCACATACAGCGCGACGATCTTCGCGTCGTCGAAAATCTCCTTCTCGTAGCCGTGGAACGTGGTCTTTGCGCCCGAGTATTCGAGGCCCTGCGCGAGCTTGAACTTGCCGGCCGCGCGCGCCTGATCGCGCTGGCGGGCCATCGCGTCGTCGAACGCGGGTTCGTCGACCGTCACGCCGCGCTCGCGGCACACGTCCGCCGTCAGATCCAGCGGGAAACCGTAGGTGTCGTGCAGCTTGAACGCGAGTTCGCCGTCCAGTTGCTTGACGCCCTTCTTTTCCAGCTCGGCGAGTTCGCCTTCGAGAATCGACATGCCGTGCTCGATCGTCTCGAAGAAGCGTTCTTCTTCCTGACGCAGCACGTCGGTGACACGCTGCTGCGCGTCTTTCAGTTCGGGATACGCCGCGCCCATTTCCGCGACGAGATCGGCCACGAGTTTGTGAAAGAACGCGCTCTTTTTGCCGAGCTTGTAGCCATGACGGATCGCGCGGCGCACGATACGGCGCAGCACGTAGCCGCGGCCTTCGTTGCCGGGAATCACGCCGTCGACGATCAAAAACGAGCACGCGCGGATGTGGTCCGCGATGACCTTCAGCGAGTTGTTCTCGAGATCGGCCGTGTTCGTTTCGCGGCCGGCGGCCTTGATGAGCGTCTGAAACAGGTCGATTTCGTAGTTGCTATGCACGTGCTGAAGCACGGCGGCGAGGCGTTCCAAGCCCATGCCCGTGTCGACGCACTGCTTCGGCAGCGGCGTCATGTTGCCCTGCGCGTCGCGGTTGAACTGCATGAACACGAGATTCCAGATCTCGATGAAGCGGTCGCCGTCTTCTTCAGGCGATCCCGGCGGGCCGCCCCAGATTTCCGGGCCGTGGTCGTAGAACACTTCGGAACACGGACCGCACGGGCCGGTGTCGGCCATCTGCCAGAAGTTGTCCGATGCGTAGCGCGCGCCCTTGTTGTCGCCGATGCGGATGATGCGCTCGGTCGGAACGCCGATTTCCTTCGCCCAGATGTCGTAGGCTTCGTCGTCTTCCTGATAGACGGTGACGGTGAGCTTCTCCGGCGGCAGCATGTAGACCTTCGTCAACAGCTCCCAGCAATAGTGGATGGCGTCGCGCTTGAAGTAGTCGCCGAACGAGAAGTTGCCGAGCATCTCGAAGAACGTGTGGTGCCGCGCGGTATAGCCGACGTTCTCCAGATCGTTATGCTTGCCGCCCGCGCGCACGCTGCGCTGCGCGGTGGTCGCGCGCGTGTACGGCCGCGATTCGGCGCCCAGGAACACGTCCTTGAACTGGACCATGCCCGAGTTCGTGAAAAGCAGCGTCGGGTCGTTGCCGGGCACGAGGCTCGACGAGCGGACGATCGTGTGGCCCTTCGATTCGAAGAACTTCAGGAATTTCTCGCGTATTTCGGCGGCTTTCATGGCGTACGGGGCGCGTCTGCGTTCTCTGATGCGGTTTTTGGTATTGCCCGGCACGGCCTTGCGACAAGGACTTTCGGCCAGGCAGAGGTAATCTTTGATTATACGGGATTCGCCGCGCGGCCCCGCCCGATAACGGTTTCAGCAAGCGCCGCCGGAAGTCGGCGCATACGCCCTGCTTTCGCGTCTGCGCGGTTTCGTGCGACAGTCGCGTGAAAGGCAGCCGATCCACCGAACCACATCAAGCGAGCGATATATCGAATGGGAGCACTGAGCCATATCCGCGTACTGGATCTCACCCGCGTGCTGGCGGGACCGTGGTGCGCGCAGACCCTGGCCGATCTCGGCGCGGACGTCATCAAGATCGAGCGGCCCGACACCGGCGACGACACGCGCCACTGGGGCCCGCCGTATCTGAAGACCCCGGACGGCGAGGACACGCGCGAAGCCGCCTATTATCTGGCGGCGAACCGCAACAAGCGCTCGGTGACGGTGGATATCGCGACGGAAGACGGCCAGCGCATCGTGCGCGAACTCGCCGCGCAAAGCGATGTGGTGCTGGAGAACTACAAGGTCGGCCAGTTGAAAAAGTACGGGCTCGACTATGAATCGCTGAAGCAGGTGAAGCCGGACATCGTCTATTGCTCGGTGACGGGCTTCGGGCAGACGGGTCCGTATGCGCAGCGCGCGGGCTACGACTTCATCATTCAGGGCATCGGCGGGTTCATGAGCATCACCGGCGAGCGCGACGGCCAGCCGGGCGGCGGCCCGCAGAAGGCCGGCGTCGCCATCGCGGACCTGATGACCGGCATGTATGCGACGGTCGGCGTGCTGGCGGCGCTGAGCCATCGCGACAGAACGGGCGAAGGCCAGTACATCGACATGGCGCTGCTCGACGTGCAGGTGGCGATGCTCGCCAACATGAACACGAACTTCCTCGCGAGCGGCAAGCCGCCGGTACGCTGGGGCAACGCGCACCCGAACATCGTGCCGTATCAGACCTTCCAGACGAGCGATGGCTGGATCATCGTCGCGGTCGGCAACGACGGGCAGTTCCGCAAGTTCGTCGAAGCGGGCGGACGCGCCGAGCTGGCCGACGATCCGCGTTTCGCGACGAACCCGTCGCGCGTGCGCAATCGCGATCTGCTCGTGCCGATTCTGGCCGACATGGTGCGCGCGCGCGGCAAGCACGCATGGCTCGCGGCGCTCGAAGCGGCGGGCGTGCCGTGCGGGCCGATCAACGATCTCGCGGAAGTGTTCGACGACCCGCAAGTGATCGCGCGGCGGATGCAGATCGACTTGCCGCATCCGGAAGGCGGCGCGGTGAAGCTCGTCGCGAGTCCGATCAAGATGAGCGCGACGCCGCCCGAAGCGCGCGCGCATCCGCCGATGCTCGGCGAGCATACGACGAGCGTGCTCGCCGACGTGCTCGGTTACGACGACGAGAAAATTGCGCGGTTGCGGGCGTCGAAGGCGATCTGAGCAGAGATCAGCGCACGCCCGCGCCGATCAGCCCGCCTGCCGCCGCGCCCGCGA
Source organism: Caballeronia sp. GAWG1-5s-s (assembly GCF_023631445.1). Taxonomy (NCBI): domain Bacteria; kingdom Pseudomonadati; phylum Pseudomonadota; class Betaproteobacteria; order Burkholderiales; family Burkholderiaceae; genus Caballeronia; species Caballeronia sp. GAWG1-5s-s. The sequence continues at coordinate 14,710 of NZ_JALQDC010000010.1, forward strand.
CGGTGCCGAGCGGCCCGCCCGTCACGAGATAGCCGAGCGCGCCGCCGGCAGCGGCGCCGACGCCGGCGTGCGCCTGCTGGCGCGACATCCCCGAGCACGCGGCGAGGCTGGAAACGAGCGCGGCGGCCGCGGCGAGCTTGATGGTCGTGGTAGCGATCTTCTTCATGGCTGGGTTCCTTCTTCTGCTTGTGTTGTCGTTGTGATGTCTTTTGTATCCTTCGCCGGGCCGTAACCCGACGTGGCGAGCCGATCATAAAATCCGCCCGATGCGGCTCACAAGGCGATTTACGTCCCGTTACGGTCGTTACGAAACGGCTCGCGCGCCACCCGCCGGCGGCGAGGCGCAACCCGCCTGCCCGCGCCGGTTGCGTAAGGTAGAATCGACCCGATATTCAGTCATGATTCGAACCCGTTCCGAGCCGCGCGGAACGGCTGCCGAACCGATCACACGCGAGCGCATCCGTTGGCACTCTTTTTCGCATGAACACCGATCGCAACGACGCCCCGGCGCCATCCAATTTCATCCGCAACATCATCGAAGACGACAACCGCTCCGGCAAATGGGCGCAGCGGGTCGAGACGCGTTTTCCGCCCGAGCCGAACGGCTACCTGCACATCGGCCATGCGAAAAGCATCTGCGTGAACTTCGGGCTGGCCGCGGACTACGGCGGCGTGTGCCATCTGCGTTTCGATGACACCAATCCCGAGAAGGAAAGCGTCGAGTACGTGGAGTCCATCATCGACGCCGTGAAGTGGCTCGGCTACGACTGGAACAAGGACGGCCGCGAGCATAAATACTTCGCGAGCGACTACTACGACAAGCTGTACGAGTTCGCCGAAATGCTGATCGCGAAGGGTCAGGCGTACGTCGACAGCCAGAGCGCCGAAGAGATGCGCGCGACGCGTGGCTCGGCCACCGAAGCGGGCATCAACTCGCCGTATCGCGACCGCACGCCCGAGGAGAATCTCGACCTCTTCCGCCGCATGAAGGCGGGCGAGTTCAAGGAAGGCGAGCACGTGCTGCGCGCGAAGATCGACATGGCGTCGCCGAACTTCAATATGCGCGATCCGGTCATCTACCGCATCCGCTTCGCGCATCACTATCGTACCGGCGACAAGTGGTGCATCTACCCGATGTACGACTACGCGCATTGCGTGTCGGATGCGCTCGAAAGCATCACGCATTCGCTGTGCACGCTGGAATTCGAGGATCACCGTCCGCTGTACGACTGGTTTCTCGCGCAGCTCGCGAACGACGGCGTCTTCAAGCGTCCGCTGCCGCAGCAAATCGAGTTTTCGCGCTTGAACCTCACGTACGCGATCACGAGCAAGCGCAAGCTCTTGCAACTCGTGCAGGAGAATCACGTCGATGGCTGGGACGATCCGCGCATGCCGACCATCGTCGGCGTGCGGCGTCGCGGCTTCACGCCGGAAAGCATCCGCCTGATGGTGGAGCGCGTCGGCGTGACGAAGGTCGATTCGTGGATCGACATGAGCGTGCTCGAAGGCGCGCTGCGTGACGATCTCGACGAGAAAGCGCCGCGCGCCATCGCCGTGCTGGATCCGCTCAAGCTCATTATCGACAACTATCCGGAAGGCCAGACCGACGAGTGCAGCGCGCCGGTGCATCCGCATCATCCGGACCGCGGCACGCGCACGTTTCCGTTTTCGCGCGAACTGTGGATCGAGCGCGAAGACTTTCAGGAAACGCCGCCGAAGGGCTATTTCCGGCTGTTTCCGGGCAACAAGGTGCGGCTGAAGTACGGCTTCGTCGTGGAATGCACGGGCGCGGACAAGGACGAAAACGGCAACGTGACCGCCGTCCACTGCAACTACTTCCCGGACAGCAAGTCGGGCACGGAAGGCGCGAACGCGTACAAGGTCAAGGGCACGATCCATTGGGTCAGCGCGGCGACGGCCTACCCCGCCGAAGTGCGCATCTACGACCGGCTCTTCAAGGAGCCGCAGCCGGGCGCGGGCGGCGCGGAGTTTCTGGACGCGCTGAACCCGGACTCGAAGCGCATCGTGAATGCGTATCTGGAGCCGAGCGCCCGCGAAGCCATGCCGGAAGACCGCTTCCAGTTCGAGCGGCACGGCTACTTCGTCGCGGACCGCGTGGATTCGCAGCCGGGCAAGCCGGTGTTCAACCGGATCGTCAGCTTGCGCGACAGCTGGGGCAAGCCGGCGTGATCGCATGAAGGCTCACGCTCCGAGCGAGGACACCATGAAAGCGCCGCAATCGCCCGCAGTTCGCATCGTCTGCGCGATGTCGGCGGCGCTTGCCCTCGCGTGCCCGGTCGCCCGCGCGGCCGCGGCGTCCGACATCGCTTCCGCGCAGGCGGCCGTCGACCAGTTGCCGCCATCGGCAACGCTGCGCAAGATCGCGGAGAACGGCGCCATCGTGCTGGGCGCGCGCGAGTCGTCGGTGCCGTTCTCGTACATGGTGCGGCAGCAGCCGACGGGCTATTCGTATGCCATCGCGCTGAAGGTGGTCGACGAAGTCAAGCGGCGGCTCAACATGCCGAATCTCGCGATCAAGAACGTGGTCGTCACGTCCGCGAACCGCATTTCCTACGTGGTCAACAACCAGATCGATCTGGAATGCGGCTCGACGGCGCATATCGCGGAGCGCGATCCGCTCGTCGCGTTTTCCAACAGCATCTTCCAGTACGGCATTCACATGGCGGTGAAGCGCAAGTCGGGCATTCGCGACTACGCGGATCTCGCCGGCAAGACCGTCGCGACGACGGCGGGCACGTCGGATGAGCGCATCCTTCGACAGATGACGATGGAGCGCAAGCTGAACATGCGCATCATCAGCGCGCGCGATCACGCGGAAGCGTTCGGAGCACTGAAGAACGATCGCGCGGTCGCGTTCGTGATGGACGATCCGTTGCTCTACGGACAGATCGCCGAGCAAGGCGCGGCGCGCAGCGACTATATGGTGACGGGCGAATCGCTCGCGACCGAGACGTACGGCTGCATGATGCGCAGAGGCGATCCGGTGTTCAAGCGCATGGTCGACGACGTGATCGCGAACATGCAGCGCAGCGGCGAAGCCGCGAAGCTCTACGAAGCGTGGTTCATGCAGCCGATTCCGCCCGACGGCATCAACCTGCGATTCCCGATGTCGCCGGAGATGAAGGCGCTCTTCGCGCATCCGAACGACCACCGGGTCGACTAAGGCGAAACTTCAGCGTTCAGTCGAGCGTTTCGTGCAGTTCCGCGAGCGAAAGCGTCGTTTGAAACAGCCGCGCGAGACTGCGGCTCGCGAAGCGGTCGACTTCCGCGGGACTGACCCAGCGGTACGCATCCATCTCCGGAATCATGGTGCCGTCGCTATAGCGCGGGAAGTACGACTCGCACACGCACTTGGCCAGGTCCACTTCATCGTCCGGGACGCGCACCGCGAAAAGGTGCAGGTCCTTGTCGCGCCGATAGACGAAGCGGCCGAGATCCTTCAGATGCGCGAGGCGCTCGGCCGACAGCACGATGCCCGTCTCTTCGACGAGCTCGCGCAACGCCGCGTCGCGCGGGCTCTCGTCCGGATCGGCCTGGCCCTTGGGCACGTCCCAGTGCGCGGTTTCGGTCGCATGGCACAGCAGGACGTCGCCCCGTGCGTTCAGAATGACGACCCCGCACGATACGGTGCGGCCGGTCATCGCGCGTTCGCTCCGCTCATGCTCATTGTTTTTTCAGCTTCCATTTGCCGTCGGCTTGCTTGCAGGCGGTCGGGGCCCACGTCTGCGTCTGCCCTTTCGCGTTGGCGACCAGCGTGATCTTGCGGCACTTGAGCCCGTCCGAATCAAACGTGTTCTGCGGCGTCACGGTGCCGTTGATCGGCACGGTGTTGCCGGTGCCTTGGTTGTTCCAGTCGAGCGATTCGCCGTCCTTCTTGGTATCGAGCGCGGTTTGCGCGGCCTTGTTGAGCGCCTGAAGATCGCGCTGCTTCATGTACGTGATCGGCGTGTTGTTCAGAAAGCCCAGGTTGGCCGCGAAAGCGCCCGCGCTGGCGACAGCGAACGCGACGGCCACGGTCGTGCGGATGCAGGCGCGAGCGGGCGCTCGATGATGGATCGGCATGAAGATTCTCCTCGTTGCGAAGTCGTGCGGCGCCGGGCGCGTCGACCTTCTCGCGCCAGCCGGCGTGCAGCGAGAATAGCATGAGGCGGCACCCGGTTTTCTGACCGATCTCGGCTCGCTTTCGAGCTCGCGCTTCGTGACTGGAGATGTCCGCTAGCGCACGAGGTGGCAGGCGAAGTACTCGTCGAGGATATCGGTCATCTGCCACACCGGACACGGGCGGCGACAATGACCGTCGTAGCCCGCTTCTTTCAGCACGGGGAGCGGCTCTTCCGGCAGAAAGCCGCTCATCGCGACGACGAGACGCGTCGCATCGCCCGGATGCGCCCGAAGTTCGCGAACGAGCGCGTAGTGAGCGCATCCGCCGATGCGCGTATCGATGAACAGCACGTGCGGATGCCATTCGCTGACGCCGTGCCTAAGCGACGACACGTCGGCGACGAATCGCGCGGGAAAGCCTTTGAGGTCGAACAGCTTGACGAGCGACTCGCCGAGCGCGCGCTCCGTCGACGCGACGAGCACGCGCCGCGCATCGCGTTCGACGCGCAGTTGCCTGCGGTTCCATAGCGCGCATTGCGCCGTACTCGATTCGTAGGCTCGTTTGTTCATGCGCCCTCTTTGGCGGATTCAATCGGTGCATCGCGCGCCGCGATGATGCAGGCGCGCACCGCAAGCGAGCGGCGTTTTGGACGTTCGAAGGCGTTGGTCGCGAGGCGCCGCGCGCGTGCGGACTACGGGCAGGAAGCGGGCCAGTTTGATGCGCGAATGATCTGAGCTTTATGCATTCAATAGGATTCCTAATTAAAGGAAGAAAACATGAAACCGGAGAGCCGAAACGACAAAGGGCCACGCAAAGCGTGGCCCTTCGATATTTCATTGGCCCGCCCTACACGATTCGAACGTGTGACCTACGGCTTAGAAGGCCGTTGCTCTATCCAACTGAGCTAAGGGCGGGTGACGGCTACGCGCGCAAGTCGCGCAGCCGGGAGAGCCGGGATTTTACCTCATCCGCCATGCCGCGCGGTCGCGGACATCAAACCGGCTGGGCGTGCATCATGAACCAGCCGAGGAAGAAGATGCCGGCGATCACGCAATACACGCCGAACGACGCGAGCTTGCCGTGGCCTTCGAAATAGCGCATCAGAAAGCGGACACTCAGGTAAGCGGCGATGCCCGTCAGCACGCCGCCGAGCACGGCGTCGAACAGCTGGCCCGGCGCGTGAAACAGCTTCGGCAATTCGAGCACGCCCGCCGCGAAGATGATCGGCGTGCCGAGCAGGAACGAGAATTCCGCCGCCGCTTCGGCCGTGAGACCGGCACCGACGCCCGCGATCATCGTCAGGCCGCTGCGCGAGAAGCCGGGAATCAGCGCGCCGATCTGAGCCAGGCCGACGAGAAACGCCTGTTTGAAGGTGAGCTTCTCCGGCGCGCGCGCGGCGCGGCTTTTTTGCAGGCGATCGCCGAGCCACAGCAGCACGCCGTTGACGATCAGCGCCGCCGCGACGATCCGCAGATCATGAAAAATCGCCTCCAGCCGCTTTTCGAGCAACAGACCGACGATGCCCGTCGGAATCGTGCCGATGATGAGCGCCCACATCATATGCGCGTCATCGTTGCGGCGTCCGCCGAAGGAGGCGAACCAGCCGCCGATCAGCGCAATCCAGCGCTTGCGGAAATACCAGAGCAGCGCGAGCGCCGTGCCGAGATGCAGCGCCACGAGAAACGGCAGCAACTGCGGCGCGTGCTTGTCGATATGCATGCCGATAAGACCGGGAACCAGCAATGTATGGCCGAGGCTGCTCACCGGAAAGAGTTCGGTTACGCCCTGAAGCACGCTGAGAAATACGAGAAACCAGAGAGTCACGCGTCGGTCCTTGTCGTGGAGGAGTGAAGGACGCGCCGCAAAATCGCTCGCCGCGCCGTATGACGCGAAGCAAGGACAAGAGGGAATAAATTGGTGCGGCGCGCAAGCCGGGACCGATTATGCCTAGGGGAAAACCCAGCGCCAAGCGGCTTGCGCACACAAATGGACACCGACAGGAGAACGTCGGCTAATCAGAAGAAAACGGAAAGCAGAGTCCAATAAAACCGAAAGAAACGCGTGACCGTTTATTAAGGTTTTATCCTTTGAGTTTATAGAGAAAGAGCGCCGTGCTCCCGCCGAAAAGGCTAAACATCGCGACGCCCATTGCCATCGCCAGATCCATGTCGACTCCTGTCCGTCTGGTTCCTCACATTAGGTACATATAACAACACATCGCGATAACGAGGGGCAGTCGCGGTTTCCCGCAGAGGGTTTATGCGTAGAACAATCCAAGGCAGAATCGACGAATCCTTGAACCAGTCGGCCATTGAACGGAGTGCGTTGCCATCATGTCATCCGAGAAAGACGTCATCGAAATCGAGCGCGACGGCGCGGTCATCCAGCTCGCGCCGCATGCGGGCGGCCGGCTCATGACCTGGCGCGTCGGCGGCGAGCCGGTCATCCACTGGCCGGATTCGCTCGACGAAATCGCCTGGTCGAATGCCGCAAAGATTCGCGGCGGCAATCCGTTGTTGTTCCCGTTTCTCGGTCGGCATTTCGTCGATGGCGAGATCGGCAAGTGGCGCGATCCGGACGGCGCCGTGCATGCGCTGCCGACGCACGGCTTCGCCCGCAATCTGCCCTTCTCTTCCACGCGCGATGCCGACGGCCACGGCGTGCGCATGACGCTCGTGGACAGCGACGCGACGCGCGAGGGCTACCCGTTCGCATTCCGTTTCGAGGCGGCCTACCGTCTCATCGATGGCGTGACGCTGGAGGTCGAACTCACGACATCCAATCCGGGCGAAGTCGCGCTGCCTTACTACGCGGGGCATCACTTCTACTTTCATCTGCCGCACGATCAGCGCGCGCAAAGCAGCGTCGAGCTGCCGCGCACGGAGCGGCGGCGTCAGTTGCCGGACGGCTCCATCACCGATGCCGAAACCGGCGCGCCGCGCTATTCGCTGGCGGATGCGAGTATCGTCGATTGCTTTCACTGCCTGACCGGGCCTTCTGATGAACCCGTGCGGCTCGTGCTGCCGAACCGCACCGTGAGCTTCCAGCTGCAACAGCCGGATTCGGTGCCGTGGTACGCCGTCACGACGTGGACCGAGTCGGATACGTCGGACTTCTATTGCGTCGAGCCGTGGATCGGCCTACCCGACGCCATCCACAACGGCCGGGGCCTGCGCTGGCTCGCGCCGGGCAAGACCGAGACCGCGTCGCTTCGGCTCGTGGTCACGTCAGCGGCCTAAGCGGCAGCGCGCGCTCGCGATAGCGGGCGCCTTTCTGTACGCAGAAATGCGGGACGGTAAAATCCTGCCTTCCTATCCGCCGCCGCCCGACGCGCGGCGGCGCTCTACGAGGTCAGGTTTTGCAGAAAAGAATTGGACAGGTCGTCCGCGCATCGGTCGTCGCATCGTTGGTCGCATCGTTGGTCACGATCCTCGCCGCGTGCGGATCAGCCCCGGTCGCGCCGGGATACTATCGCGTGCAGCGCGGCGACACGCTTTCGAAGATCGCGCGGGAAAACCGCACGTCGACCAGGAACATCGCGCGGTGGAACGCGCTCACGAATCCGGACGCCATCGAAGTCGGCCAGGTGCTGCGCGTCGAGCCGCCTGCTGGCAGCGCGAGCGCGTCCGGCGCGGCCTCGGCCGGCGCAGGCACCAGCGCAAAGAGCGAAGCAAAGGCCGATGCGCCGGCGAAACCGGGTCCGGGCGTCTCGCTGGTATGGCCGGCGCAAGGCAGCGTGATTCGCGGCTTCGACGGCAAGAATTCGAAAGGCATCGACATCGCGAACTCGGCGGGCACGCCGGTCGTGGCGGCGGCGACAGGCAGTGTCGTCTATGCGGGCAACGGCCTGCGCGGCTACGGCAACATGCTGATCGTCAAGCATAACGACGACTATCTGACCGCCTACGCCCACAATCGCACGCTGCTGGTGAAGGAAGGCCAGACGGTGCAGCAGGGGCAGCAGATCGCCGAAATGGGCGACACCGACAGCGATCGCACGATGCTGCACTTCGAGGTGCGCTACATGGGCCGCTCGACGGACCCGTCGCGCTATTTGCCGCCGCGCTAAGAGGCGCGCGGCCGTTACGAGGAAGACAATGAGATTCGCAAACACGATGACCGCGGCCGCGTTGTTCGCGGCGGCGGCCTTGAGCGGCGCGCTGACCGGCTGCGCGCACACCGCCACGATGACCTACCTGCCCTCGGGCGACACCGGCTTCGCCATCAACTGCAGCGGCAGCGACGCGAGCACGAGCTGGGCGGCGTGCTACAAGCAAGCGGGAGAAGTGTGCGGCGCGTACGGCTACGACGTGATTTCGAAAGACGCCGACAACGGCGCGACTTCCGGCGGATCGGTGGCGGGCATCTTCGGCGCGAACATCAAGAACCGTTCGATGGTGATCCGCTGCAAGCAGTAGGCTCGCGCATTCAAGCGTCCGAAGGCGTGTCTTTTCGCGCACTCGTTCGCGCGCGCCAGCGACCCGACGCCGGATCGATGCGGGCGGCGAACCCGAAAAGCGAAGCAAGCGCGAGAGGCGCGACCGCAGCGAAAACCCACAACAGATTCATGGCAAAACTCAGTTGCGACGAGTTGCCCCATCATAACCGTGCCGCAAAAATTTCGCCTCGGTCTGCGTTAGAGTCTCTTACTCAGTCGTTATGACCGATTCGCGTCGCCATCACTGCGGCTGAGTAGGCGCGATCAACATCGACGGCGGACGCGTGTCGGTCGGCACGCCGTGATAGTCGGGCGGATCTTGCGGAGCATGTTTCTGGCTGGAGGAATCGGCGCACGCGGATAGCGCGAGCGCGAAGACGGCGGAGCATGCGAACGACAAAGCGATACGCGGCATGAGGTTTCCTGGAAAAGACGAAGGGGTTACAAGCCGAGACTTGTAACCCCTTCGTTGTATCGTGGTCGGAGCGAAAGGATTCGAACCTTCGACCCTCTGATCCCAAATCAGATGCGCTACCAGGCTGCGCTACGCTCCGACGAGCCGCGTATTGTAGCGTCGATGCCCCATATCCGCAAATGCGTCCGCGCATTGACGCGACGAGCGGGCACGCAACGTTCTAAGCCTTTCGCAGAAGCCATCCATTCTGGAGACGATCGATGAACCTCATTCTCTGGCGTCACGCCGAAGCGGAAGACCAGGCGTCGAGCGACCTCGCGCGTCAGCTCACCTCGCGCGGACGCAAGCAGGCGCAAGGCATGGCGAAGTGGCTACGAGCGCGCATCGACGACGACGCTCTGTTTCTCGCCAGTCCCGCCACGCGCACGATCCAGACGGCCGAAGCGTTCGGCGACCGCTATCGCGTGGTGGACGATCTCGCGCCCGGCAAGACCGCGCAGCACGTGCTCGACGCCGCCGGCTGGCCGGATGGCGTCGGACAGACCGTCGTGGTGATCGGGCATCAGCCGACGCTCGGGCGCGTGGCCGCGTTGCTTCTGACCGGACACGAAGCGGACTGGTCCATCAAGAAAAGCGGCATCTGGTGGTTTCAGGGCCGCGCGCGCAGCGGCGACGGGCAAGTCGTGGTGCGCGCGGTGATGTGTCCGGACCTGCTCTGAGCGTCTAAATCGCGGGGCGTCGAGGCATATGTCGTTTCATCGAAACGTCACTGCCAAGCCATGCGAGCGTCACCCGGCATCCTTACATTGGCGGAAAGTTAGTCACCTTTCCGCCGAGGAATGCCAATGCACGATCTGCCGACGCCTTTCCTGCCCTTCGGAGCGTCATCGCTCTCGCTCGATTTGCGCCGCCACCTTCCGCGCACGGCCGAAACCGTCACGGGCCAGCACCGCTTGCAGGTCGCGTGGGCGCGCTCCGACGACGCGCTGCGCGAAGCGCAACGTCTGCGCTACCGCGTGTTCGCCGAGGGAATGGGCGCGCGTCTGACGGGCCCCGCCGGCCTCGACGTCGACGCCTTCGACGCCTATTGCGATCACCTGCTCGTGCGCGATCTCGATACGCTGAAGGTGGTCGGCACGTATCGCGTGTTGCCGCCGCATCAGGCCGCGCGCATCGGCCGTCTCTATGCGGAAAGCGAATTCGACGTGTCGCGTCTCACGCATCTGCGGCCGAAGCTCGTCGAAGTGGGCCGCTCGTGCGTGCATCCGGACTATCGCAACGGCGCGGTCATCATGTCGCTGTGGGGCGGGCTCGCCACGTACATGATGCAGAACGGCTACGAGACGATGCTCGGCTGCGCGAGCGTCGGCATGAACGACGGCGGTCATTACGCCGCGAATCTGTACGCTTCGCTGCCCGCCGACGCGCTCGCCGCGCATGAGTACCGCGCGTTCGCGCATACGCCGCTGCCGGTCGAGGAACTGCGCACGGGCGTCGCGGTGAGCCCGCCGCCGCTCGTCAAAGGCTATCTGCGCCTCGGCGCGAAGATTTGCGGCGCGCCGGCGTGGGACCCGGACTTCAACACGGCGGATTTTCTGACGCTATTCCGCCTCTCCGACATCAACGCGCGTTACGCGCGGCACTTCATGGGCGATGCGGGACGCTGAGCATCGGGCGGGCGGTTAGTCGGTGTAAATCACGCGATACGGCCGCCCGATCTTTTCCCATTCCATCGCTTCCTGCGCGAGGCTGTAGTCGGTCAGCGGATTGTTCGTCACCCACTCGCTCGGCAGACGCACTTCGAAGCCGCCGCCCGCGGCTTTGACTTCGATGCCGGGCAGGCCGACATCCGTGCGGCGGCGCGACAGAAGCGCGGCGAGTCGCAGGCAGAACAGCAGCGTCCAGTCGACGCCGCGCGCCTGCGCGAGCTTTCCGAGCTTGCCCGCGTGACCGAGCACGAGCGCCGCGAGCCGCGCTTGATCCGTGCGCGAGAAGCCGGGCATGTCGGCATTGCTCGCGATATACGCCGAATGCTTGTGATAGGCGCTGTGCGCGATCGACAAGCCGATCTCGTGCAGCGACGCCGCCCACGCGAGAAACATGCGGTTCTCCACGCTGCGCTCGCCGTCCGGCTCGCCGAGCTGGTCGTAGAAGCTGATCGCCAGATTGCCGATGCGCTCCGCCTGCGCGGCATCGACGCCGTAACGGCGCTTGAAGCCTTCGACCGTCACCGTGCGCATGTCCTGATGTTGCGAGCGGCCGAGCAGGTCGTACAGCACGCCGAGGCGCAGCGCGGCGTCGGTCGTATCGACGTATTCGATCCCCAGTTCCTCGAACACGCCGAGCATGATGGAAAGCCCGCCCGCGAGCACCGGAATGCGGTCCGGCTTCAGCGCGACGAGCTTCAGCCGGTTCACGTTCTCCGCCTTGATGAGCGCGCGCTTCAGCCGTTCCAGCCCGCCGCGCGAAATGCCGTGCGTGTATTCGGGATCGTTGAAGCCGTTCGCCTCGACCAGTTCGGCGAGCGCCCGCGCCGTGCCCGACGAGCCGATCGCCTGATCCCAGCCGGTCTGCTTGTATTCGCGCGAGATGATCTGAATCTCGCGCTTGGCGGCGAGCTCGGCCTGCCGCATCGTGTATTCGTCCACGTTGCCGGCCGGGAAAAACTGGCGGCTGTGGCTCACGCAGCCGATATAGAGGCTTTCCATGTGAATCGGCGTGTAATGCGCGCCGATGATGAATTCCGTCGATCCGCCGCCGATATCCACGACGAGCCGCTTGCCCGCGCTCGCCGGCACCGAATGCGCCGCGCCCGCGTAGATGAGGCGCGCTTCCTCGCGGCCCGCGATCACTTCGATCGGAAAACCGAGCGCGATTTCGGCTTCGATCAGAAAGTCGTGCGCGTTTTTTGCGACGCGCAGCGTGTTGGTGGCGACCGCGCGCACCTGATCCGGGTGGAAGTCGCGCAGACGCTCGCCGAAACGCTTCAGCGCATCCCAGCCGCGCAACTGCGACGCGCGATCGAGCATCTTGTCCTTCGAAAGACCGGCCGCGAGACGCACCGGCTCGCGCAACGCATCGACCTGATAGATCTGGCTGCCCGCGGGCGTTTCCTCGACCCGGCCGACGATCAGCCGGAAACTGTTCGATCCGAGGTCGACGGCGGCGAGAAGATGAGGATGTGTGACCATCGGATATCCAGAAATCGCGAAGTAAGGAAGCGCAACCGCGTGCCAGAGACACGCTGCCGAGAGACACGGATTTTATTTCATGCAGGCGCGAAGATCGGAAACCGAACGGAAGCGCGAACCGGAACCGGGAACGCGCGCGCCCGCTAGCGACGCTATCCGCAATGTGAGTAGAATTTGTGAAAATCGTTCTGTCACAATAAAGACATCCTAGTGTGAGATCATCCGAACGCTTTTCTGCCCTTCCGATCGAGACACCTTACGCCCAGCCGATGTCCATACGTTATCCGCTCTTCAACCGTGAACTAGGCATCTTAGGTTTCAACGAGCGGGTACTGGCGCAAGCCGCCGACACATCGGTGCCGCTGCTCGAACGTCTGCGCTTTATCTGCATTACGAGCAGCAATCTCGACGAATTTTTCGAAGTCCGCATGGCCGGGCTTCAGGAGCAGATGCGCGACAACCCCGGCACGCTCTCGCCGGACGGCATGTCGCTGCAACACGTCTACGATCTCGTCTCCGAACGCGCGCAACGCCTCGTGCATCAACAATACGCGATGCTGCACGAGACGGTACTGCCCGCGCTCGAAATGGAAGGAATTTATTTTCATGGCGCGGAGACCTGGACCGAACAGCAGACCGCGTGGGCGCGCGAATACTTCCAGAACGAACTGCTGCCGGTGCTGACGCCGATCGGGCTCGATCCTGCGCATCCTTTTCCGCGCGTGCTGAACAAGAGCCTGAACTTCGTCGTCGAACTGGAAGGCACCGACGCGTTCGGCCGCCAGGCGATGATGGGCATCGTGCAGGCGCCGCGCGCGTTGCCGCGCCTCGTGCGCATGCCGGAGGCGCTTTCGGGTTATCCGCATGGTTTCGTGCTGCTGAGTTCTTTCATGCAGCACTTCGTGAGCGAACTGTTTCCGCATCTGACGGTGCGCAACTGCAATCAGTTTCGCATTACGCGCAATAGCGAGCTTTTCGTCGACGAAGACGAAATCACGAACCTGCGCGTCGCGTTGCAGGGCGAACTGCCCGCGCGGCATCTCGGCAATGCGGTGCGGCTCGAAGTATCCGCGGAAACGCCGCCGCATCTCATTCGTCGCCTGCTCGACGAAAGCCAGCTCAATCCGCGCGACTGCTATCGCGTGAACGGGCCCGTCAATCTCGTGCGGCTCATGCAGTTGCCCGAAATGGTCGACCGGCCGGACCTCAAGTTCGTGCCGCATATTCCGTCGGTGCCGAAGTCGATTGCGAACACGACCAATCTCTTCGATGCCATCGATCAGGGCGATATCCTGCTGCATCATCCGTACGAGAGCTTTCAGCCCGTGCTGGAACTGCTGCTTCAAGCGGCCAAAGATCCGCAAGTGGTGGCGATCAAGCAGACCATCTACCGCACCGGCACCGATTCGCCGCTGATGGACGCGCTCATGCAGGCCGCGCGCAACGGCAAGGAAGTGACGGTGGTCGTCGAACTGCTCGCGCGCTTCGACGAAGAAACGAACATCAACTGGGCGTCGCAACTCGAAGCGGTGGGCGCGCATGTCGTCTACGGCGTCGTCGGCCACAAGTGTCACGCGAAGATGATGCTGATCGTGCGGCGCGTGTCGCAAGGCGGCAAGACCGTGCTCAAGCGTTACGCGCATCTGGGCACCGGCAACTATCATCCGCGCACGGCGCGTCTTTATACCGACTTCGGCCTCATGACCGCCGATCAGCAGATGTGCGAAGACGTGCATCACGTCTTCCAGCAGTTGACGGGCATCGGCGGCGAGCTTGCGCTGCATCAGCTATGGCAGTCGCCGTTCACGCTGCACGCCAAGCTGATCGAAGCGATTCGCGCCGAAGCCGAACATGCGCGCGCGGGCCGGCGGGCGCGCATCGTCGCGAAGATGAACGCGCTGCTGGAGCCGACCGTGATCGCGGCGCTCTACGAGGCATCGCATGCGGGCGTGAAGATCGACCTGATCGTGCGCGGCGTGTGTTCGCTGAAGCCGGGCGTCGAAGATCTGTCGGAGAACATCACGGTGCGCTCGATCGTCGGGCGTTTCCTCGAACATCACCGCATCTTCTATTTCTATGCGAACGGCAAGGAAGACGTGTATCTGTCGAGCGCCGACTGGATGGATCGCAACTTCTTTCGCCGCGTCGAAGTGGCGTTCCCGATCCGCGACCGGCGTCTGAAGCGCCGCGTAATTGCCGAAGGCTTGTCCGTGTGTCTCGGCGACAATCAATCGGCGTGGGTCATGCAAAGCGACGGGCACTATCGCAAGCGCCGTTCGGGCAAGGCGCTGCGCAACGCACAGTTGGGACTGCTCGCGAAGTTCTGTTCGTGATTCATGAAGGAACGGCGCGCAACAGCGCAGCGCGCCGTGCAGACTCAAGCCGCCACTGACTTGCGCAACGCCGTGCGCGACGCAGGAAAGCGCACCGTGAACGTGCTGCCCCGCCCCACTTCGCTTTTCACGTCGAGATCGGCATGATGTCGTTGCAGCACATGCTTGACGATGGCAAGCCCGAGACCCGTGCCGCCCGTATCGCGCGAACGGCTTCGATCCACGCGATAGAAACGCTCCGTCAAGCGCGGAATGTGCTCCGCCGGAATGCCGAGGCCGCTGTCGCGCACGGTAAAGACCGCGCGATCGTCCACGCGCTCCCATGAGACGTCGATGCTGCCGCCATCGGGCGTGTAGCGCACCGCGTTGGTCACGAGATTGCCGAGCGCGCTGACCAGTTCGGTTTCCGCGCCGGCCACGGTCAGCGCGTCGTCGTTATGAAAATGGATGCGATGACGCCCGCCCGAAAGACTGTTGGCGTCGTCTTCCAGATGACGCAGCACCGCGCGCATGTCGAGCAACTCGTCGCCGGGCGGATGGACATCGCCTTCCAGATTCGCCAGCACGAGCAGATCGCGCACGATGTTCTGCATGCGCATGGCCTGCTGGTTCATCATGTCGAGATAACGCGCGCGGTCGGCTTCGTCGAGCGGCAACTCGCGCATCGTTTCGAGAAAGCCCGAGAGCACGGTGAGTGGCGTCTTCAGTTCATGCGAGACATTCGCGACGAAATCGCGGCGCATGGAGTCGGTGCGCTCGAGTTCGGTAATGTCTTGCGTGAGAATCAGCTTGCGATTCTCGCCGTACGGGAACACCTGCACCGAGACAGTCCGCTGCCGGTTCGCGCCCATGCCCCGCATGATGAGCATCTCTTCGTAACGGTGCGAATTCAGATAGCGGATGAAATCCGGATGACGCACGAGATGCGTGATGTGCTGTCGCAGATCGCGCTTGGCGTCCAGCCCGAAGTGCTTCTCCGCGATGGCGTTGCACCATTCGATCTGGTCGTGATCGTCCAGCATCGCCACGCCGTTCGGCGATGCCTGAATCGCCTGGATGAAGCGCGAATGCTGCTGCTCGACCTGACGCACCTGCGCGTGCCAGCGTTTGGCGAGCTTGTGCAGGCGGTAATAGATCTCGCCCCAGATGCCGAGCGCGCTCGGCACCTGGCCGTACACCGGCGCGTCCAGGAGACGCCACAGCCGCTGCGTGTGATACGTGCTCACGAAGCTCTGCACGACCAGCATGACGACGGCGACCGCGAGCGCCGCGCGCACGCCCGCGAATGCGCCGATCGCGGCGCACAGCACCGCGAGGAGCGCGAGGGACACGATGGAACGCGTCCAGATGATGTTCATGTTGTCGGGAGATCGAAGAAGGCGAAGATGCGCGCGGGCTCACGCGCCCTTCGCGAGCCGGTAGCCGCTGCCGCGTACCGTTTCGATCATAGCATCGCAGCCCGCGGGCTTGAGCGCGGCGCGCAGACGCTTGATATGCACATCGACCGTGCGCTCCTCGACGAACACGTGATCCCCCCAGACCTGATCGAGCAGCTGCGTGCGGCTGTGCACGCGCTCCGGATGCGTCATGAAGAAATGCAGCAGGCGGAATTCCGTGGGCCCGAGATCGAGCTTGATGTCGTTGCCCGAATGATTCGCCGCCACGCGATGCGTCGCCGGATCGAGCCGCAGGCCGTTGATCGCGACGACGTCTTCCGTCAACTGCGGCGCGCGCCGGCGCAGCACGGCCTTGATGCGCGCCATCAGTTCTTTTGGGGAGAACGGCTTGGTCACATAATCGTCCGCGCCGATTTCGAGTCCGAGCACCTTGTCCTGCTCGTCGCCGCGCGCGGTGAGCATGATGATCGGAATATGCTTCGTGCGCTCGTTGTTGCGCAGCTCGCGCGCGAACGCGATGCCGGACTTCGCGGGCAGCATCCAGTCGAGCAGCACGAGGTCGGGCAGCACGTCGCTGATCAGGTTTTGCGCCTGCTCCGCGTTATAGGCGCGAATCGGGCAATGTCCCGCATGTTGCAGATTCACCGAGATCAGTTCGGAGATCGCGGGTTCGTCTTCGACGACGAGGATACTGCTGGGCATCGGCACCTCTTGACCTTTTTGCTTGAAGTGAATCGTTGGATTAACTGAGCGCCTCGCGTTCGAGCTGGTCGCGCGAGATGTGGCGCACGTCCGTGCCCTTCACGATGTAGATGATGAACTCGGCGATGTTCTTCGCGTGATCGCCGATGCGCTCCACCGCTTTCGCGATGAACAGATAATCGAGCCCCGCCGAAATGGTGCGCGGGTCTTCCATCATGTACGTCACGAGCTTGCGCACGAAGGCGCGGAATTCCTCGTCGATGGCTTTATCGTCGCGCACGATCTGCGCGGCGGCGACCGTATCGAGACGCGCGAACGCATCGAGCGCGCGGCGCAAGATCGACACGGCCATCTCGCCCGAGAGCTTGATTTCCGCGATGTTCACCGTGCGGCCCGCGCCGTCTTCGTTGATGCGCTTCACGCGCTTCGCGATCTTCTCGGCTTCGTCGCCGGCGCGTTCGAGATTCGTGATGGTCTTCGAGATCGCCATGAGCAGACGCAAGTCACGCGCGGCCGGCTGACGGCGCGCGATGATGTTGCTGCACTCCTCGTCGATCTCGACTTCCATCGTGTTCAGGCGCGCTTCCGCCGTGATCACCTGATCGGCGATCTGCACGTCGAATTCGTTCAGCGCCTGCATAGCCGCGGTGATCTGCGACTCGACGAGACCGCCCATTTCCAGCACTTTCGAGGACACCGCGTTCAGATCGGCGTCGAACTGGCTCGACAGATGTTTATCGGACATGTTCTGCTCCTGTAGTCCTTTGTTCGTTCGCTGACCGGCCGATCAGCCAAAGCGGCCCGTGATGTAGTCTTCCGTTTCCTTGCGGGCCGGCTTGATGAAGATCTTTTCCGTGTCGCCGAATTCGATCAATTCACCGAGGTACATATAAGCAGTGTAGTCCGAGCAGCGCGCGGCCTGCTGCATGTTGTGCGTGACGATCACGACCGTGTAGTCGCTCTTCAGCTCCGCGATCAGTTCTTCGATGCGGCCTGTGGAAATCGGATCGAGCGCCGAGCACGGTTCGTCGAGCAGCAGCACTTCCGGCCGGATGGCGATGCCCCGCGCGATGCACAGACGCTGCTGCTGGCCGCCCGAGAGCCCGTAGCCGCTTTGCGTGAGTTTGTCCTTCACTTCGGTCCAGAGCGCGGCTTTGGTCAGCGCCCATTCCACGCGGTCGTCCATCTCCGAGCGCGACAGTTGCTCGAACATCTTCACGCCGAACGCGATGTTGTCGTAGATCGACATCGGGAACGGCGTCGGCTTCTGGAACACCATGCCGACGCGCGCGCGCAAGAGCGAAATGTCCTTCGTCGTGTCGAGCAGATTGGCGCCGTCCATCAGAATCTCGCCTTCCGCGCGCTGCTCCGGATAGAGCGCGTACATCTTGTTGAACGTGCGCAAGAGCGTGGACTTGCCGCATCCCGACGGACCGATGAACGCGGTCACTTTCTTCTCCGGAATGCGCAAGTTGATGTTCTTCAGCGCGTGATACTTGTTGTAGAAGAAGTTGAGGTTGTTCACCTCGATCTTCGGCTTGATGGAATCCGCCGGCTGCGAACCATGCGTCGGACGTACGCTGCCCGGCGCGGGACCGCGCTCCACCGGCTTGTCTTCAGTCTTCGAATTCAGGTGGCTGACACCACTTTCGACCATGTTCATGGAATCACTCCACCCTTATTTCTTCGAGAAAATCGCGCGCGCCAGGATATTCAGACCCAGCACGCCGAGCGTAATCAGGAACACGCCGGCCCACGCGAGCGTTTGCCATTGCGGGAACGGGCTCATCGCGAACTTGTAGATCGTCACCGGCAAGTTCGCCACCGGCTGATTCATGTCGAGCGTGAAGAACTGGTTCGACAGCGCCGTGAAGAGCAGCGGCGCGGTCTCGCCCGCAATGCGCGCAACCGCCAGCAGCACGCCCGTCACGATGCCGCCGACCGACGCCTTCAGCGTGATCGACATCACCATCTTCCACTTCGGCGTGCCGAGCGCGAAGGCCGCCTCGCGCAGCGCGTTGGGCACGAGGTTCAGCATGTTCTCCGTCGTGCGGATGACGATGGGAATCTGCAAGAGTCCCAGAGCGATCACGCCGGCCCAGCCCGAGAAACGCCCCATCTTCGCGACGACGAGCGCGTACACGAAGAGACCGACGACGATGGACGGCGCGGACAACAGAATGTCGTTGATGAAGCGCGTCACGTTCGCGAGCCAGCGCTTCTGCCCGTATTCCGCGAGATAGACGCCCGCGAGAATGCCGAGCGGCGTGCCGATGCACGTTGCGAGCACGACGAGCATGAGACTGCCGACGATCGCGTTGGCGAGACCGCCGCCATCGGTGTTCGGCGGAGGCGTCGACTGCGTGAACAGTTCGACCGAAAGGCCGGAGACGCCGAGCTTCAGCGTCGTGAAGAGAATCCACACGAGCCACACGAGGCCGAACGCCATGGCCGCGAGCGAAAGCGTCAGCGCGATCGCGTTGGTGCCGCGGCGGCGGCGTTGCAGCTTCATGCGCGTGGCGACCGTGCGCTCGTGATCCTGATTGAACGTTGCGGGACGGCTCACTTTGCACCCTCCGCGCGCTGCATGCGCATCAAGAGCAGCTTCGACAGCGCGAGCACGATGAACGTGATGACGAACAGAATCAAACCGAGCTCCATCAGCGCGGATGTGTGCAGGCCGGGGCTCGCTTCCGCGAATTCGTTCGCGAGCGCCGAGGTGATGCTGTTGCCCGGAGAAAAGAGCGACACGTTGTCGAGCAGATTGGTGTTGCCGATCACGAAAGTCACCGCCATGGTCTCCCCGAGCGCGCGGCCGAGACCGAGCATGACGCCGCCGATCACGCCGGCGCGCGTGTACGGCAGCACGATCTTCCACATCACTTCCCACGTCGTGCAGCCGATGCCGTACGCCGATTCCTTCAGCAGCACCGGCGTGACTTCGAACACGTCGCGCATCACGGACGCGATGTACGGAATGATCATGATCGCGAGAATGACGCCTGCGCACAGAATGCCGATTCCGATGGGCGGTCCCTGAAACAACGCGCCGATGAGCGGCACGCCGCCGAGCAGCGCGCCGAGCGGCTTTTCGAAGTACGTCGCGAAGATCGGCGCGAACACGAGCAGGCCCCACATGCCGTAGACGATCGACGGAATCGCCGCGAGCAGTTCGATGGCGACGCCGAGCGGACGGCGCAGCCACGTCGGCGACAGTTCCGTCAGAAAGAGCGCGATGCCGAAGCTCACCGGCACCGCGATGATCAGCGCGATGATCGAGGTGGCGATGGTGCCGTAGATGGGCACGAGCGCGCCGAAGCTCTCGCTGGGCGGATCCCACTCCGCGCGCCAGAGAAAGCTGAGGCCGAATTTCTCGATGGTCGGCATCGACGCAATGATGAGCGAGACGATGATGCCGCCAAGCAGGAGCAGCGTCACGACGGCTGCCAGCCGGGTGATGCCGCCGAAAATGATGTCGCCGATACGGCTCGGCGCGCGCTGCGATTGCGCCGCCGGCGGTGCCGACGCTAAGTTGATGTCCGACATGGGAGCCTTGGTTACGCTACGTGTCAGACGCGCGGCAACCTTTCGATCGCCGCGCGGCTTGTTGCTGCTTCGTTGCTGCTTCTTTACTGCTTCTTCGCTGCTTCCTCTGCTTCGACTGTCCGCCGCTCCAGCTTAGGACAGTTTCAGCTTGTGCGACTGCGATACTTCTTTGCCATTACTCAGCGACCGGCTTGCCCGCGCTGTCCTTGACCTTCGCCTTCCACTGCGTGCGGATTTCCGACACGACCGACTCCGGCAGCGAGATGTAGTCGAGGTCGTTCGCAGCCTGGCCGCCGTTCTTGAACGCCCAGTCGAAGAACTTGAGCGTCTCGGTGCCTTGCGCCGCCTTCTCCTGCGTCGAATGCAGCAGCACGAAGGTCGCGCCGACGATCGGCCATGCGTCCTTGCCCGGCTCGTTCGTCAGGATCTGATAGAACGACTTCGACCAGTCCGCGCCCGCGGCCGCCGCCTTGAACGTCTCCGTCTTCGGCTCCACCACCGTGCCCGCCGAATTCTTCAGGCCGACGTAGGTCATGTGGTTCTGCTTCGCGTACGCCCACTCCACGTAGCCGATCGCGCCCGGCAGACGCTGCACGAATGCCGCGACGCCGTCGTTGCCCTTGCCGCCCGTGCCCGTCGGCCAATTGACCGTCGAACCCTCGCCCACCTTCGACTTCCAGTCGGCGTTGACCTTCGACAGATAGTTCGTCCAGATGAAGCTCGTGCCCGAGCCGTCGGCGCGGCGCACCACGGCGATGTCGGTATCCGGCAGCTTGACCTTCGGGTTCAGCGCGGCGATAGCCGGGTCGTTCCACTTCTTGATCTTGCCGAGATAGATGTCGCCGAGCACCTGGCCCGACAGCGTCAGTTCGCCCGCCTTCACGCCCGGCACGTTGATGACCGGCACCACGCCGCCGACCACCGTCGGAAACTGGAAGAGGCCGTCTTTCGCGAGTTCGTCATCTTTCAGCGGAGCGTCCGAGCCCGCGAAATCGACCGTCTTCGCGATGATTTGTTTGATGCCGCCCGACGAGCCGATGCCCTGATAGTTGACCTTGCCGCCGCCGCTTTTTTGATAGGCATCTGCCCACTTGGTGTAGATCGGAGCTGCGAAGGTACTGCCCGCGCCGGTGATATCGGCCGCTTGCGCAGAGATGGCCAGCATTGCGCCAATTACGCCAGCGAGCGCGGTGTGCATCAATTTCATGAGACCTCCAGGGTTGAATAGCGTGTGGGACGACACGCGAAATATAGGCAGTCTCTGTGACAGTAATGTGACTCTCGGTTAAGGACATGTGACAGGCGACTTTCAAACGGAAAGTCGATCGTGCGTTCATTCGTCAGGCTGCGAACGTGCAATAAAAAAGCGGGCCGAAGCCCGCTTTTCGCAAATGCGCGCTTTTCCGCGAACGCTTACGACGTGACGTCCTTCACGACCTGCGCAATCGTTTCCGCGTGCCGGACGGCGTCCGCCTGCGCGGCGGCTTCCACCATCACGCGCAACACCGGTTCCGTTCCCGACGCGCGAATCAAGACCCGGCCGCGCGATTCGAGGGAATGCTCGGCTTGCTCGACGGCGCGGCGGATGGCGTCGCTGTTTTTCCAGTCCGCGCCCGCTTTCATGCGCACGTTGATCAGCTTCTGCGGAAACAGGCTCACGCCGTCCAGCAGTTCGGCGAGCGTCTTGCCGCTGCGCTTGAGCGCCGCGAGCACGAGGAGCGCCGAGACGATGCCGTCGCCCGTCGAGTGACGATCCAGCGACAGAATGTGGCCCGAGCCTTCCGCGCCGAGTTGCCAGCCGTGCTCGCGCAGCTTTTCGAGCACGTAGCGGTCGCCGACCGCAGCGCGGACGAACTGCACGCCAGCCTCCTTCAGCGCGACTTCGACCGCCATGTTGGTCATCAGCGTGCCGACCGCGCCTTCCACGTTGCCGTGCGTCGCGATGCGGTCCTTCACCAGCACGTAAAGCAACTCGTCGCCGTTATAGAGGCGCCCGGCCGAATCGACGATCTGCAGGCGGTCCGCATCGCCATCCAGCGCAATGCCGATATCCGCGCCATGTTCCTTCACCGCGCGCACGAGCGCATCGGGGGCCGTCGCGCCGACGCCATCATTGATATTAAAGCCGTTCGGCGACACGCCGATCGGCACCACTTCCGCGCCGAGTTCGTGGAACACGTGCGGCGCGACGTCGTACGCCGCGCCGTGCGCGCAGTCGACCACCAGCTTCAGGCCACGCAAGTCGAAGCTCGCGGGGAACGTGCTCTTGCAGAATTCGATGTAACGGCCGCCCGCGTCATCGAGACGGCGCGCCTTGCCGAGCCGTTCGGACGGCGCGCAGTCCATCGGCTGTTCGAGTTGCGCCTCAATCTGATGTTCGACTTCGTCGGGCAGCTTGTTGCCATCGGCGGAGAAGAACTTGATGCCGTTGTCCTCGTAGGGATTGTGGGACGCGCTGATGACGACGCCCGCCGACAGCCGCAGCGCGCGCGTCAGATAGGCGACGCCGGGCGTGGGCATCGGGCCGGCGAGCATCACGTCGACGCCGGCTGCCGAGAAGCCGGACTCCAGCGCGGCTTCCAACATGTAGCCGGACACGCGCGTGTCCTTGCCGATGAGCACCGTCGGCCGGTTGCCCTTCTGTAGCGACCGGTCGCCGCCGGCGAGCACCTTGCCGGCCGCGTAGCCGAGCCTGAGCACGAAGTCCGGCGTGATCGGGGCCGCGCCGACGCGTCCGCGAATGCCGTCCGTTCCGAAATATCGTCTTGCCATTGTTGCCTGACCCTCCTCGCGGATTACGGCGCCTGTTTTGATCCGCGTTGTTCGTTGAAAGCTGCGAGCGCGAGCGCCTTCGCCGCAGTGCTACGACGCCAGCGCGTCAATCGTGCGCGCGATGCGCCGCCTGCCTGGTGGCTTGCCAAACCTTTAGTGCGTCTACGGTCTCGGCCACGTCGTGCACACGGATGATGGCCGCGCCGCGTTCGGCAGCGCACACCGCCGCCGCGATGCTTGCGAACACGCGCTCGCTCGCGCTGCGACCCGTGACGGCGCCGAGCATCGATTTGCGCGACATGCCGGCCAGTAGCACGCGACGCGTGCCGACTGGCAGCGTTGCCGCGAGTTCGGCAAGTAGCGTGTAATTATGCCCGACGGTTTTGCCGAAGCCGTAGCCGGGATCGAATGTGATGCGATTCGCCGCAATGCCCGCCGCCGTGAGCGCGGCGAGCCGCTCGGCAAAGAAGTCTCGCACCGAGGCGACCACGTCTTCATAGACCGGTTCGTGCAGTTGCATCGTGCGGGGCTCGCCGAGCATGTGCATCACGCACAGTCCGCAGTTGCTGTCCTTGACCGCATCGAGCGCGCCGTCCTGACGCAGCCCCCAGATGTCGTTGATCATGTCCGCACCGGCCTCGAGCGCGGCGCGCATCACGGCGGGCTTGTAGGTATCCACCGAAAGCGGAACCTGCACGCCGCGCAATGCTTCGACAATCGGGACGACGCGTTCGAGCTCTTCATCGAGCGGCACGGGCGGCGCACCGGGACGCGTCGATTCCCCGCCGATGTCGATCATGTCCGCGCCATCGGCAAGCATCTGCTCGGCGCGCGCCAGCGCCGCGTCGCGGGAAAGGAAGCGGCCGCCGTCAGAAAAGGAGTCCGGCGTGACGTTAAGGATACCCATGACGAGCGGTCGCTCGAACGTCAGCGTGAAACGGCCGCATTGCAGCGGCTCAGCGAGTGCGGGGGAGGAAGTGAGCGTGGTCAAGCGAATGGGCGAGAGCGAGTGACTGGGCGTTCGACCCGGTAGAACCCGGGCCTGAAAATAAAAATGGGCCGGCGTGTACTGCACGCCGGCCCATGATACGACTCGGGAAGCTTAGGCCGGCGCGGTTGCGCTACCCGGCTTCACTTCGGTGCCGCTATTGCCGCTCGAGGGCGAGTCGCCCGACGGCGGCGGCATGTTCTTCGGCGGACGCGGCGGACGGCCGGCCATGATGTCGCTGATCTGGTCCGCGTCGATGGTTTCCCATTCGAGCAGCGCCTTGGTCATGGCTTCGACCTTCTCGCGGTTGTCTTCCAGCAGCTTGCGCGCAAGCGCGTACTGCTCGTCGAGAATGCGGCGGATTTCAGCATCGACCTTTTGCAGCGTCGCTTCCGAAACCGTCTTCGACGCGAGCTTGCCGAACATGCCGTCCGGTTCCGTGTCGACGTACACCATCGTGCCGAGCACGTCGGACATGCCGTAACGCGTCACCATGTCGCGCGCCATCTTCGTTGCGCGCTCGAAGTCATTCGAAGCACCGGTCGACATCGAGTTGAGGAACACTTCTTCCGCTGCGCGACCGCCGAACAGGATCGCGATTTCTTCCAGCATCTTGTCGCGATACAGGTTCACGCGATCATGCTCCGGCAACTGCCACGTGACGCCCAGCGCCCAGCCGCGCGGCATGATCGTGACCTTGTGAACCGGGTCCGCATGCGGCAACAGCTTGGCGACCACCGCGTGGCCCGACTCGTGGTACGCCGTGTTGCGGCGTTCCTCTTCGCGCATGACCGCCGACTTGCGCTCCGGACCCATGAAGATCTTGTCCTTCGCGTCCTCGAAATCCTGCATTTCGACAATCCGCTTGCCGCGACGCGCCGCAAAGAGCGCCGCTTCGTTCACGAGGTTCGCGAGATCCGCACCGGAGAAGCCCGGCGTGCCGCGCGCGATCACCGATGCGTCCACGTCGTTCGCAATCGGCACCTTGCGCAGATGCACCTTCATGATGTGCTCGCGGCCGCGGATATCCGGCAAACCGACGTACACCTGACGGTCGAAACGACCCGGACGCAAGAGCGCCTTGTCCAGCACGTCTGAACGGTTCGTCGCTGCGATCACGATGACGCCGGAATTCGCCTCGAAGCCGTCCATTTCGACGAGCATCTGGTTCAGCGTCTGCTCGCGCTCGTCGTTGCCGCCGCCCATGCCCGCGCCGCGATGACGACCGACCGCGTCGATTTCGTCGATGAACACGATACACGGCGCATGCTTCTTCGCCTGCTCGAACATGTCGCGCACGCGGGCCGCGCCCACGCCGACGAACATTTCCACGAAGTCCGAACCCGAGATGCTGAAGAACGGCACCTTGGCTTCGCCCGCGATGGCGCGCGCCAGAAGCGTCTTACCGGTACCCGGAGGGCCGACCAGCAGCACGCCGCGCGGAATGCGCCCGCCGAGCTTCTGGAACTTCTGCGGATCGCGCAGGAAGTCCACCAATTCCGACACTTCTTCCTTGGCTTCGTCGCAGCCGGCCACGTCCGTGAAGTTGATCGCGTTGTTGTTTTCGTCGATCAGCCGCGCTCGCGACTTGCCGAACGAGAAGGCCCCGCCTTTGCCGCCTCCCTGCATCTGCCGCATCATGTAGAACCAGAAACCGATGATCAGGATCGTCGGCCCGAGGTAGTACAGCGCGGAGACGAGCGCATTCGGTTCATCGTCAGCCTTGCCGCTGACCTGAACGCCATATTTCATCAGATCGCCGACCATCCAGATGTCGCCGGGCGACACGATCTGGTACTTCTGGCCGTCTGTCGGAGTGACCGTGAGATTGCGCCCCTGAACCGTGACGTTCTTGACCTTGCCGTTCTTCGCGTCGTCCATGAACTGCGAATACGACACGCCTTCCTGGACGCGGGGCTTATCGAACTGCTTGAACACCGTAAACAGCACCAGTGCGATCACGAGCCACACTGCCGCTTTAGAGAACATATTGTTGTTCAAAGCACCACTCCTCACTCATAGACGGGCGCCTACATAAACCTTGCGGCGCCACCAAAGCATTCTAATCCAGACCGCTAACCCCTGCCATAAGGTTTCACTACCGCCTAAATAGCGTTAGATGGTCTTTTTTCGGCATAATCCGCGAAAATATCGCTGAAATTCGCCGACATCGTTTAAGCGGGTCCGGCAGCCGGATTTTTGAGCCGCCGCCCGAGGATGAAAGTCTCGGACGATTTATCCCGAGACGCCTTGGGCTTGCGCGGCGCGACGACTTTGAACTGGTGCTTGAACTTCTCGACGATCTGGCTGTAGCCGCTGCCATGAAAACATTTGACTAGCAGCGCACCCTCCGGTTTCAGATGGTTTTGAGCGAATTCCAGCGCCAGGTCGCAAAGATGCTCGATCCGCGCCGCATCCGCACTTGCTACTCCGGAGAGGTTGGGGGCCATGTCGGAGATTACAAGGTCGACTTGCCGCTCACCGACGATTTCGTCCAGTTGCGCGAGCACCGAGTCTTCGCGGAAGTCGCCCTGGATGAACGTGACGTCCGCGATCGGCTCCATCGGCAGGATATCGAGCGCGATGATCGTGCCGTCGATGCCGCCCTCGCGCTGCGCGTCGCGCTTCGAACCCTGCGCGAGCTTGTTGCGCGCATACTGGCTCCAGCTTCCGGGCGTCGAACCCAGATCGACGATGACCTGCCCCGGCCTGATGAGCTTGTCCTGCTCGTCGATCTCCTTGAGCTTGTACGCCGCGCGGGCCCGATAGCCCTCGCGCTGCGCCATCTTCACGTACGGATCGTTGATGTGGTCATGCAACCACGAATGATTGAAGCGATTCTTTGCCATTCAAGCTGAACTCATGCCGCATTCGTGCGGCGTGGAAGGTGTTTCGGTGGCGCGAGCAGTCCGCGCCGATGCGTGGTCTCGGGATTGCGTGCGCGAAATCTTGCAGCAACATGCGGCGCTTTTAGCGGATAATACGCGTCTTGTCGGCCGGAACGTTTCCGCGGGCGCCCGAATGCGCCCGGCAATCGCGTCTCCGGCCTATTTTGTTTTTGGCGGCGGTCCACCTCGACCGGCCGAACCCGGCCATCTTGCCGGCTTCTTCGCACTTCGCATTACGCGTTTGGCACGCCGTCAGGCCCGCGCCGCCCTATTTTAGTCGACTCCCCAATTTCTCATGCCAGCTCTCGAACTCTCTCCTGCCCAACGCTCCGACCTGCGCTCCCAGGCCCATGCGCTCAAGCCCGTCGTGCTCGTCGGCGCGGAGGGTTTGACGGATGCCGTGCTGAACGAAATCGGCGTGCACCTCGAAGCGCACCAACTCATCAAGATTCGCGTGTTCGGCGACGACCGCGAAGCGCGCATCGCCATTTACGACGAAATCTGCGACCGCCTGAACGCAGCGCCTATCCAGCATATCGGCAAGCTGCTCGTCATTTGGCGGCCGGAAGGCGCCGCGCCGGCCAAGAGCCGCAACACGCGCACGCGCAGCACCATGCCGCCGAGCGCGGCCGAAGCCATCGAGCGCCCTTCGAAGGGCCGCGCGCCGCGCATCGTCAAGGCCGTGAAAATCTCCCGCGATGCGCCTGCGTTCAAAAAGCCGAAGAAGCAGACGCTCAAAGTGCTCGGCAACGAGCGCGTGACCGCGGGCGGCAACGTCAAGCGCGCGAAGAAGCGTCAGACGAGCACGAAGCGCCAGCATCAGGCCGCGAAGTAAGCAGCGCGGCGCGAGAACGTCCGCGCCGCATGCGGCCACGGCGCGGATTAGCTCCGCGCGCGCTTGGCCGCCATCTTCGCCGATTTGTTCTTCGGCACGATGGCGCTAGGCGCACTGCCCGGCAAGCGCCACACGAGCGCGATGCCGAAAAGACATTCGATCAGATAGATGGCGCTCGATATGCCGTGCAGAATGCCGAACTGCCGCGCATACGGCGAACTGGCGAGATCGGTGCCGGCTGCCTGCGCCGCCATGCGCAGCGAGTTCATGAACGGCTGCAACGCGAAGTAACCGGCGAGCACGCACACCAGCATGACCGCGACAATCCACCGCACGCGCTTATAGTCCGCGATACCGCTTTTCACGAAGCGATTGCCGATCAGAATCAAAAGCAGCGCGCTGACGACGCCCACGAACGCCTCGATCCTGAAGTACTGCGCGGCCACCGATCCGGCCATGGCGGAGTCCAGCATCGAAAAGAGAACGGGCGTGGCAACGAGGCCGAGCGTCAGCAGGCTGCCGACCCAGAGCATGCTAACGATGCGAAAAACGCGGTGCGCGATGGCCATCAGACGTAACGGACAGCGATGATTTCGTACTCGCGCGCGCCGCCCGGCGCCTGCACCGACGCGACGTCGCCTTCCGACTTCGAAATGAGCGCGCGCGCAATCGGCGAGCTCACCGAGATCAGGCCGTGATCGATATCCGCTTCGTCGTCGCCGACGATCTGGTAGGTCACGGTGTCGCCGGATTCCAGGTCTTCCAGTTCGACCGTCGCGCCGAACACCACGCGGCCGTCGGCATCCACGGTGGTCGGGTCGATCACTTGCGCCGCCGCCAGCTTCGATTCAAGTTCGGCGATCCGGCCCTCGATGAAGCCCTGCTTCTCCTTCGCGGCATCGTATTCTGCGTTTTCAGACAGATCGCCCTGCGCGCGCGCTTCCGCGATCGCGTTGATGACCGCCGGACGCTCGACAGCCTTCAGGCGTTGCAATTCGTCGCGCAGCAACTCCGCGCCGCGCTTGGTCAAGGGAATCGTGCTCATAGACAACCCAAAGCAAAAAACAGCCGTAAAAAAATTACCGCGGTTAGCGCATCTCCCGTATGAGGAGATACCGCTCAACCGCGGCTCGTGTTACTTAGACCAGTCGTCGAAGCCTTAGTTTAGGCGAGCATGCAAGCCTTGTAAATCATAGACTTCCAAATCGCGCAGATAACGCAGGCCTTCCACGGCGGCACGCGCGCCCGACATCGTCGTGTAGTACGTGACCTTGTTGGCCTGCGCGCTCATGCGGATGGAGCGCGAATCGGCAATCGCCGCGCGGGTTTCATCGACCGTCGTGAAGACGAGCGCGATCTCGCCGTTCTTGATCATGTCGACGATATGCGGCCGGCCGTCCTTCACCTTGTTGACGACCTTCACCGGCACGCCCGCCGCCGCGATGGCCGCAGCCGTGCCCTTGGTCGCGACGATCGGATAGCCGAGCTCGTGCAGCATGCTCGCCACTTCGACCGCCTTCGGCTTGTCCGCGTCCATCACCGTCAAGAGCACCGTGCCCGATTCCGGCAAGCGCGAACCGGCCGCGAGTTGAGACTTGAAGAGCGCCTCGCCGAACGTGCGGCCCACGCCCATCACTTCGCCGGTCGAACGCATTTCCGGTCCGAGAACCGGATCGACCGTCGGGAACTTGACGAACGGGAACACCGCTTCCTTCACGCTGAAGTACGGCGGCACGATTTCCTTCGTCACGCCCTGCTGCGCGAGCGTCTGACCGACCATCGCGCGCGCGGCGATCTTCGCGAGCGGCAGGCTCGTCGCCTTCGACACATACGGCACCGTGCGCGATGCGCGCGGGTTCACTTCCAGCACGTAGATGACGTCCTTCTTCGTGCCGTCTTCCTGCGGAACCTGCTGGATGGCGAACTGCACGTTCATCAGGCCGACGACGTTCAGCGCCTTGGCCATCGCCGCCGTTTGACGCTTCAGCTCGTCGACGGTCGCATCCGACAGCGAATACGGCGGCAGCGAACAGGCCGAATCGCCCGAGTGCACGCCCGCCTGCTCGATGTGCTCCATCACGCCGCCGATGAACACGGCTTCGCCGTCCGAGATGCAGTCGACGTCGCATTCAATCGCGTCGTTCAGGAAGCGGTCGAGCAGCACCGGCGAATCGTTCGACACCTTCACGGCCTCGCGCATGTAGCGTTCGAGGTCGCGCGGCTCGTGCACGATTTCCATCGCGCGGCCGCCCAGCACGTACGAAGGACGCACGACGAGCGGATAACCGATCTCTTCGGCGAGCTTCAGCGCTTCGTCTTCGGTGCGCGCCGTGCGGTTCGGCGGCTGACGCAAGTCGAGATCCTTCAGCAGCTTCTGGAAGCGTTCGCGGTCTTCGGCGGCGTCGATCATGTCCGGCGACGTACCGATGATCGGCACGCCGTTCGCCTCGAGGTCCAGCGCGAGCTTGAGCGGCGTCTGGCCGCCGTACTGCACGATCACGCCGACCGGCTTTTCCAGATCGACGACTTCGAGCACGTCTTCGAGCGTCAGCGATTCGAAGTAAAGGCGGTCGGAGGTGTCGTAGTCCGTGGACACGGTCTCCGGATTGCAGTTGACCATGATGGTTTCATAGCCGTCTTCGCGCATGGCAAGCGCGGCGTGAACGCAGCAGTAGTCGAACTCGATGCCCTGCCCGATCCGGTTCGGCCCGCCGCCGAGCACCATGATCTTTTTCTTGTCCGTCGGATTCGCTTCGCACTCGTCCTCGTACGTCGAGTACATGTAGGCGGTCTTCGTCGCGAATTCGGCCGCGCACGTGTCGACGCGCTTGTACACCGGACGCACCTTCAGTTCATGGCGCTTCTTGCGCACGTCGGCTTGCGTCGAGCCCGTCAGCTTCGCGAGACGCCGATCCGAGAAGCCGCTCTTTTTCAGATACAGCAGTTCGTCACGCGTGAGGCTCTCGAGGGTGCGGCCTTGCAGCGCCTTTTCCTTCAGCACGATCTGTTCGATCTGCGCGAGGAACCACGGATCGATCGACGTTTCCTCGAAAATTTCCTCGGGCGTGAGGCCGAGGCGGAACGCGTCGCCGAGATACCAGATGCGGTCCGGGCCCGGCTCGCCGATCTCGCGGATCACTTCGTCGCGGCTCGTGGTCTTTTCGTCGAGACCGTCCACGCCGACTTCCAGACCGCGCAACGCCTTCTGGAACGACTCCTGGAACGTGCGGCCAATGGCCATCACTTCGCCGACCGACTTCATCTGCGTCGTGAGACGCGAATCGGCCTCGCGGAATTTCTCGAACGCGAAACGCGGCACCTTCGTCACGACATAGTCGATGGTCGGCTCGAACGATGCCGGCGTCTGTCCGCCGGTGATCTCGTTCTTGAGCTCGTCGAGCGTGTAGCCGCACGCGAGCTTCGCGGCGACCTTGGCGATCGGGAAGCCCGTCGCCTTCGATGCCAGAGCGGATGAGCGCGACACACGCGGATTCATCTCGATGACGACCATGCGGCCGTCCTTCGGGTTGATCGCGAACTGCACGTTCGAGCCGCCCGTGTCCACGCCGATCTCGCGCAGCACCGCGAGCGACGCGTTACGCAGCACCTGATACTCCTTGTCGGTGAGCGTCTGCGCGGGCGCGACGGTGATGGAGTCGCCGGTGTGCACGCCCATCGGATCGAGGTTTTCGATCGAGCACACGATGATGCAGTTGTCCTTTTTATCGCGGACCACTTCCATCTCGTACTCTTTCCAGCCGAGCAGCGATTCTTCGATCAAGAGCTCGCGCGTCGGCGATAGATCGAGACCGCGGCGGCAGATTTCTTCGAACTCTTCCTTGTTGTACGCGATGCCGCCGCCTGATCCACCCAGCGTGAACGACGGCCGGATCACGGTCGGATAACCGCCGCTGCCGGTCGCTTCGGCGATCTGCGCCTGCACGGCGAGCGCCTCTTCCATCGAATGCGCGATACCCGACTTGGCCGAACCGAGGCCGATCTTGGTCATCGCGTCCTTGAACTTCTGGCGGTCTTCCGCCTTGTCGATCGCTTCCGGCGACGCGCCGATCAGCTCGACGTTGTACTTGTCGAGCACGCCGTGATGGAACAGGTCGAGCGCGCAATTGAGCGCGGTCTGCCCGCCCATGGTCGGCAGGATCGCGTCCGGGCGCTCCTTCGCGATGATGCGCTCGACCACTTCCCACGAGATCGGCTCGATGTAGGTGACGTCCGCCGTGTTCGGATCGGTCATGATCGTCGCGGGATTGCTGTTGACGAGAATGACCTTGTAGCCTTCCTCGCGCAGCGCCTTGCACGCCTGCGCGCCGGAATAGTCGAACTCGCACGCCTGACCGATGATGATCGGGCCCGCGCCGATGATGAGAATGCTCTTGATGTCTGTGCGCTTCGGCATAACTGTGCTCAGTGGTGTTCTTTATGCGGCGACCTTCGCCGTCTCCATCAGCTTGATGAAGCGGTCGAACAGATACGCGATGTCGTGCGGGCCCGGCGACGCTTCCGGGTGGCCCTGGAAGCAGAACGCGGGCTTGTCGGTCAGCGCGAAGCCTTGCAGCGTGCCGTCGAAAAGCGAGACGTGCGTGACCTTGGCGTTCGCGGGGAGCGTCGCGGCATCGACCGCGAAGCCGTGGTTCTGCGACGTGATCACGACGCGGCCGTCTTCCATGTCCTTCACCGGATGATTCGCGCCGTGGTGGCCGGTCTTCATCTTCGTGGTCTTGGCGCCGACGGCGAGCCCCATGATCTGATGCCCGAGGCAGATGCCAAACGTGGGAATGCCGCGCTCGATGAATTCGCGCGTGGCGGCGATCGCGTAGTCGCACGGTTCCGGGTCGCCGGGGCCGTTCGACAGGAAGATGCCATCCGGGTTGAGCGCCAGCGCGTCGGCGGCGGTCGCTTCGGCGGGAAGCACGGTCACGTGGCAGCCGCGCTCGGCCAGCATGCGCAGAATGTTGTACTTCACGCCGTAATCGAACGCGACGACGCGGAATTTGGGCGCGTCCTGCGTTCCGTAGCCGCTGCCGAGGCGCCATTCGCGCTGGGTCCACTCGTAGCGCTCTTTCGTCGACACGACCTTCGCGAGGTCCATGCCGGCGAGTCCGGGGAACGAACGCGCGAGTTCGAGAGCCTTCGCTTCGTCGTCGCTGCCGGCGAGAATGCAGCCGTTCTGCGCGCCCTTGTCGCGCAAAATGCGCGTGAGCTTGCGCGTGTCGATGCCCGCAATGGCGGGGATGCCTTGCGCCTTCAGATAGTCGGAGAGGGTTTGCTCGGAACGGAAATTCGAAGCGAGCACCGGCAGATCACGGATGATGAGGCCGGCGGCATGGACTCGGCTGGCTTCGACATCTTCGGCGTTGACGCCGACGTTGCCGATATGCGGATACGTCAGGGTGACGATCTGGCGGGCGTAGCTCGGATCGGTCAGGATTTCCTGATAGCCGGTGATCGCGGTGTTGAACACCACTTCGCCGATCGTCGAACCTTCGGCGCCGATCGATTGACCACGAAAGACCGTGCCGTCGGCAAGTGCGAGAAGTGCTGGGGAGAATGACGGCAACACGGGAAGCTCCTTGGGGGAACACCCTGTTACCGACCTGTCTGTCCGAAATTCAGGCGTGGGGCCGCGGCACGAAGCGAGCGCGGGCATCCTTGCGCGAGGGCGGCGGCTTACACGCGGGAAACCCGGGAATCGCGGCTCGGACCAGCTTGCTCGCACTAAGCGAACGAGGTTGCGGAGCGGACGATTGCGTGCAGCGCGCGCTGCCAGGCGCAGCGAACGACGGTGTATGGGAGGTAGGCGCTAGGGTGCGGGTTGATATGCTCAAACCTTCGAATTATAGCGTGAAATCAGACGTTTCGCCAAATTTCGGAAGTCTCCGCTTGCCGCGGCCCGGTTTCCTGCGACACCTCTACGATGCAGTCCGGTCGGCCTTGTGTAGCACGCGGCTCGGCAACACGTACCAGACCGCGCTCGAGAGCTTCCATGCGATCAGCACGCCTTAGACCGGCACGTGCGCGCCGGCAGGAAGTGACCCGAGCGAAATTCGCGTTGGTTATCCCGCCGCACCTTCTCGCTATCCATCTACGATGCAGTCCGCCCAGCCTTGTGCAGCACGCGGCTCGGCAACACGTACCAGACCGCGCTCGCCAATTGCAACGCGATCAGAATGCTCCACACCGTCACATGCGCCGCTGCCGGATAGTGACCGCCTTCCGGCGTCCAGCGCGAAAGCACCGCGCCCACGCCGACCTGGAACCCGAAGATCAGCAGGAAGATCACGAGCGTAAGCGTCGTCGTCGCCCGGCCGATCATGTGCGAGGGGAAGTACTCCGCCATTACCGCGTAGCTCAAAATGCCCGTGCCGCCGAACACGCCGTACGCGGCAAGCAGCGTCGCGGGCGGCAGCGGCACGCGCAGCACCATCAGCACCTGCACGAGAACGTAGAGCGCCATTCCCACGCCGCAGAACGCGTAGACGGACACGCCGCGCCGCTCCATGCCGCGCGCCGCCGCGCCGAAGCCGACGCAACCGAGCATCATCGCGAAGCCGAGCACCGAGACGAGCGCGGCGGCGTGCGCGGGCGTCAGGTTCATCACGTCGAGCAGATAGGGGCGGATCCACAGCGATTGCATCGCGTAGAACACGCCCTGCGTGACGACGGAGAACGACGCGATCTTCCAGAACGCGCCGCTTTTGAGGATGTGCCAGGTGCCCTTGAACTGGCTGATGACGTCGGCCTGATGATGCGAGTCGGCGTTGCGCGGCGCGAAGAGCGCGATGGCTGCCGCGACGACGAGCGTGAACACGCCGAGGCCGATCGACACCTGCCGCCATGTCGTCGTCTGCAACAGCGATGCGAGCGGCGAGCCGACGACCACCCCGCCGAGCCCGCCGACCGCCATCGTGAAGCCGTTGACGAGCGGCAGGCGCGCGACCGGAAAATGCTGCGCGGACGCCTTGAACGCCGCGCTCAGACAGACGGAAACGCCTACGCCGATCAGCAAGCGCCCCACCATCAATCCGCCCAGCCCGTGCGACGCCCCGAACGTCCAGATGCCGGCCGCCGCGAACACCAACATGCCGGCGGTGACGCGGCGCGGCCCGTAGTGATCGAGCAGCACGCCGACCGGAATCTGCGCGATGGCGAAGCCGATGAAATAGAGCGACGTCAGCAAGCCGAGATCGGCGGCGGACAGACCGAGATCATGCGTGATGAGCGGCGCAAAGCCGAGGTTGACGCCGCGAAACACGTACGAGACGAAATACCCGGCGGCGAAGAGGAAGAACACCCGGAGACGAACGGAGGACGGCATGCGCTGGACAGTTGTTCTTTTGAAACGCCAGTTTAACTGCGCCGCCAAATGAAAACGCCGTCACCTTGGTGACGGCGTGGAATAAGCGGGAGCGCGCGCCGCGCTGGCCTTATTTCTTCTTGGCCTTGGAACCGCCCGAATGCACTGCGGCGTGCTTCTCCGTCCTGGCCGAGGCAGCGGACTTGGCGGAAGCACCCGTCTTCGGCGAGATCGTAGTCGACACGCGCGTGAGCGTATGTCCCGGCGCCTTGCCGTGCGGCGTTTTCGCGGTGACATGCGTGCCGATTCGGCTGACGCCGCCCGACGAACGGCTCGACGCCGCCACCGTCTCGACTCGCACCGGGCCCGGCTCGGCCGGCACGGCGCGACCGTAAGGAACGTGCAGCACGACCACTTGCCCCGGCATGAACATATCGCGATGCGTATGGTTCCAGGCGCGCACCTGCGCCACTGATACGTTGTAGCGGTCCGCCAGCGTCGCGATGGACTGCTTGCGGCGCACGCGAATGGCCATCTTGCGCGTGTCGGGCACGTCGCGCTCGACCGCGAGCATCGCGTTGGCGGCGACGTCCGCGCTGATGTCTTCGTCGTCGTCGTCCGTGCGCGGCACAACGATGGTCGAACCCGGCTTCAGACGCATGCCCGCCGGAATGCGGTTGACCGACATCAGCGTGTCCGCGTCGACGCCGATCTTCTCCGCGATGGCCGCGGGCCGCGCCCGCTCCGTCACTGTATATGTGGTCCACGACGACAACGCGCCCGTGTACGAACCGAGATTGCGCTGGAACGTGGCGGCGTTGTCGAACGGCAGCAGGATTTGCGGATTCGTCGCGCCGAGAATGACCGGCTTCGAGAACGACGGATTCAGCGAGCGGAATTCCTCGACGCTCATGCCGGCGAGCTTCGCGGCCATGGTCACGTCGATATCGCGCGCGGTCGTGACCGTGACGAAGTATGGGTGATTCGGAATGTCCGGCAGCGCGAGACCGTACTGCTGCGGATTCGTCACGATGTTCTTGACGGCCTGCAGCTTCGGCACGTAGTTACGCGTCTCGTTGGGCATGCGCAGGCTTTCGTAGTCGGTCGGCAAGCCGGCCGCTTCGTTGCGCGCGATTGCCCGCTGCACGTTGCCCTCGCCCCAGTTGTATGCGGCGAGCGCCAGGTGCCAGTCGCCGAACATGTCATGCAGACGCGAGAGATAGTCCAGCGCGGCGCTCGTCGACGCAAGCACGTCGCGGCGCTCGTCCTGCCACATGTTCTGCTTGAGGTTGTAGTCGCGGCCGGTGCCCGGCACGAACTGCCACATGCCGGCCGCCTTCGCGACCGACAGCGCCTGCGGGTTGTACGCCGACTCGATGAACGGCAGAAGCGCCAGTTCCGTCGGCATATGGCGCTGCTCCAGTTCCTCGACGATGTGATACAGGTACTTCTGCGAGCGCGTGGTCATGCGCTCGACGTAATCCGGACGCTGCGCGTACCAGTTCACCTGCATGTCGACGAGATCGCTTTGCAGGTCGGGAATCTGGAAGCCATTGCGAATGCGGCTCCACAAGTCCGCCGAACCGGCGAGCGAAGTGACAGGCGTCTTGTCGACGTTGATGGTTTCCTTGGCGGCTGCGGTGCGGCGAATCGTGTCCGCGACTTGTTGCTGCGAGGCGGCGGTAGGAGTGGCGGAAGTAGGATCGGAGGCGGGCGCTGTCGGCCCCTGGCTGGCGCACGCGGCCAGCGTCAGGACGGATAGCGCACTTAATGTTAGTCGCATGAACGTCTCGGCTTCCAAAAGATATGCTTGGAAATTTGGAGCCGATGGTACGGAACCGAACCTAGAACGTCAATAAGAATGCACGTAAAACCCCTGCAAAATCTTGCATCTATCGCCGTTCCTAAAGTATTGGATTAAGTTCCCTGCGATCAGCGGAAGTTATCCTTCCATCCGCGCAGCATGCGGAACGCCTCCGTCCGGTCGGCGACCGGCTCCTCGAACTGTGCGACAAGCGCCGCTCGAATTGCCGGCTGATCGACGCGCAAGAACGGATTTACCGCTTTTTCATGACCGATGGTCGTGGGCAGCGTCGGCTTGCCGGCAGCGCGCAGCGCCTGTGCTTCATCGCTCCAGCGCGAGAGCGCCGCGCTGTCCGGCTCGCAGGCCCGCGCGAAGCGAATGTTCGACAGCGTGTACTCGTGCGCGCAGTGCACGAGCGTCGCGTCCGGGAGCGCGGCGAGTGCGTCGAGCGACGTGAGCATTTGCTGCGGCGTGCCTTCGAAAAGACGCCCGCAGCCGCTCGCGAACAGCGTGTCGCCGCAAAAGACATGCGGCGTGCCGCTGCCGTCGTCTTCCTGGAAGTAAGCGATATGGCCGGCCGTATGGCCGGGCACATCCATGACCGTGAAGCTGAGCGCGGGCTGCGCGATGCGTGCCGTGTCGCCGCCCGCAAGCCGCTCGGTCAGATGCTCGATGCGCTCGCCGGCCGGTCCATACACCGGAATGCCCTCGTCCGATCGGCTATCGAGCAATGCTTTCACGCCGCCGACATGGTCGCGATGATGGTGCGTGAGTAAAATAGCGGTCAGCCGCCAGCCGCGTTCGGCGAGATAGGCCTCGACGGGTGCGGCGTCGCCCGGGTCGATCACGACGGCATCGCGCGAATCCGACACGAGCCAGATGTAGTTGTCTTCGAAGGCCGGGACCGGCACGTACTCGAGTTCGCGCCTGGGCGCGCGTTTGGACGAATCTTCAGCAAACGAATCCATGGCGATCATCTACGCGGCATCCGAACATGTCTGACCGAGCGATTATAGACTGGCCCGCCTGGACGAACTCCGCGCCCGGACGCTACGTGCTGGAGTGGGAGCAGGCGCAGCTCGACCGCGTGGTCTGCGACATCTTCGGCTATCACGCGCTTCAGCTCGGCATGCCACAACTGGATGCCTTGCGCGAGAATCGCATGACCGGGCGCGCCCTCGTGCTCGACGCCGATAGCGGCGCGAGCGCGCCGTACACGCTGCCGCGCACGTCCGCAAGAGGCACGAGCGCGCCGGAAGGACGCAGCACCGTCTGGTGCGAATTCCTGGATCTGCCGTTCGAAGCGCAGAGCGTCGATTTGCTCGTGCTGCCGCATACGCTGGAATTCTCGCGTGACCCGCATCGACTGTTGCGCGAAGCCGAGCGCGTGCTCGTGCCCGAAGGCCAGTTGATCATCCTGGGGTTCAATTCGCTCAGTTTGTGGGGCGCGCGGCAATCGCTCGGCAAGGTGGCGGGACGCCCGTTCGTGCCGGAAGCGCACGACATGATCGCGTTCACGCGCATCAAGGACTGGATCAAGCTGCTCGGCTTCGACCTTGAACGCGGGCGCTTCGGCTGCTATCGTCCGCCGCTGCTGACGGACAAATGGCTGCAGCGCTATGAATTCATGGAGCCCGCCGGCGACCGCTGGTGGCCCATCTTCGGCGCTGCGTACATGATCACCGCGGTGAAGCGCGTGCGCGGCATGCGGCTCATCGGTCCACGCAAGCTGATAAAAACCGCGCTCGCGCCCGGACTCGCTCCGGTCGCG
Organism: Caballeronia sp. GAWG1-5s-s; assembly: GCF_023631445.1. Classification (NCBI taxonomy): domain Bacteria; kingdom Pseudomonadati; phylum Pseudomonadota; class Betaproteobacteria; order Burkholderiales; family Burkholderiaceae; genus Caballeronia; species Caballeronia sp. GAWG1-5s-s. Next base: position 53,225 of record NZ_JALQDC010000010.1, read on the forward strand.
GCCCCGCACACTCGCAACGAGCATTGATGACTGACGAATCCGCATCGGCCAAAGTAATCGACATCTATACTGACGGCGCCTGCAAAGGCAATCCCGGTCCGGGCGGCTGGGGCGCCCTTCTGCGTTTCGGCGCGCTCGAGAAGGAACTGTTCGGCGGCGAAGCCGCAACCACGAACAACCGCATGGAGTTGATGGCCGTGATCGCCGCCCTCGAGGCGTTGAAGCGGCCGTGCCACGCCGTGATTCACACCGACTCGCAATATGTGCAGAAAGGGATCAGCGAGTGGATTCACGGCTGGAAGAAAAAGAACTGGATGACGGCCGCCAAGACCCCCGTGAAGAACGCCGACTTGTGGAAGCGCCTCGACGCGCTCGTCGCGCAGCACGAGATCGAATGGCGCTGGGTCAAGGGTCACGCCGGGCATCCCGAAAACGAACGCGCCGATGCGCTCGCCAATCGCGGCGTGACATCGCTTGCCGAAAGCTGAACGCAGCACTACACCGAATCTCATGCGCCAACTGATACTGGACACCGAAACCACCGGCCTGAACGCTCGCACGGGCGACAGGATCATCGAAATCGGCTGCGTCGAGCTGATCAATCGCCGGCTGACGGGCAACAACCTGCACATCTACGTCAACCCTGAACGCGACAGCGACCCCGGCGCGCTGGCGGTGCACGGCCTCACCACCGAATTCCTGAGCGACAAGCCCAAGTTCGCGGAGATCGCCGCGCAGCTGCGCGATTTCATCGCGGGCGCGGAGCTGATCATCCACAACGCGCCCTTCGATATCGGCTTTCTCGACATGGAGTTCGCGCTGCTCGGGCTGCCGAAGGTGTCCGAGATCTGCGCCGGCGTGATCGACTCGCTCGCGCACGCGAAGCAGATGTTCCCCGGCAAGCGCAATTCGCTCGACGCGCTGTGCGACCGCTTCGGCATCAGCAACGCGCACCGCACGCTGCACGGCGCGCTGCTCGACTCCGAATTGCTCACCGAGGTCTATCTGGCGATGACGCGCGGCCAGGAGAGCCTCGTCATCGACATGCTGGGCGACGCGGAAACGGAAGGCGCGACGGCTGCGCCGCGCATCGCGCTGGACGACCTGGATCTGCCGGTGATCGCCGCGAGCGGCGAAGAACTCGCCGCGCACGAAGCGGTGCTCAACGATCTGGACAAGGCGCTCAAGGGCACGAGCGTGTGGCGGACGGAAGCGCCGCAGACCGAGCCGGATGCGGTCGCCGCATAATTTTTCGAAATTGCTTAAAGAATCGCTTTACGAGACGAGATAGTCCTGACATAATCTCAATCTCTTCGGGTGGTTAGCTCAGCGGTAGAGCACTGCCTTCACACGGCAGGGGTCACTGGTTCGATCCCAGTACTACCCACCAGAATTCTGGTGCTGGTAACGCCAAGACACCGAAGATTAAAAGGCCCAAGTCTAGCGACTTGGGCCTTTTTCATTTTCCGCCCGCAAACCCGGCACTTCACCTCGCCCAAACGCCCCGCGCCATCCCGGTCGCCGCAATCACCATCACGATGACGAGCGCCGCCTCGAGATCGCTCATCCACGCGAAGCGCCGCGCCCGCGTCAAGTCGATCGCCCCGCCCTGCGCCAGCGCCGCGCGCCAGCGGATCAACGCGAGCATCGGCGAGACTTCGATCAGCAGAATGACCACGAGCGCGGTCATCTTCAGGTGAAAAAGCGGCTCGTGCAGATAGTACGCACCGCCCTTCTCGAACCCGCCGAACGCGCGCGTCAGGCCGGTGACGATCAGGACGACAGCCGCGATGCCCCACACCGCGTCCGACCGGAACACGTCACGCAGACGCAATGCGTTCGCTTGCACCGATTCCGCCGCGTCCAGCCGGCGCAATGCGCGCGCACGCGCGAGCACCGAACCGAGCGCGAAGCCGAAGGCGAGCAGATGAAGCGCGGCGAGCAACCAACGTATCAGCATCCTTTCCTCCCACTATCGACAAGAAAGACCGGTACGGCTCGGCCCGACGCAGCTTAGACCTGGCTCAGCGTGGCGTCGAGCGCGCGTGCGGCGCTGCGGTCGCTCTCGGTGGAAAGCGGCGCGCGGAAAACCGTCGTGCGATTGTGACCGGCTGCAGCGGGCGAATCCCACAGCAGTTCCACTTTCGGACGCCGCGAGAACCAGCTTCGCCGCGCGATGCCATTCGATGCCACTGGCGCTGCGGCCGGCTGCGCCGATGCCGTCAGGACCGGCCATTTCACCGACAGTTCTCGTGCGTCGTACTGGCCGAGCTTGCGGCTCTCGGCCCAGACAATCGCCGTGCGCGTGACGGGATCGAGCGAAATGGCATAGCGGCCGATAGCGAAGCGCCGCGCCGCGATGTTCGTGCGCCACAGCGCGCGGGGCCGGCAAATCCACATCACCACCGCATAGAGCGCCGGCGCGACCGCCAGCCAGCCGTTCGTTTCAGCGAGCGTGTGCACGAAGCGCCGCCAGCCCGACGTCCAGACGAACGCGCCGATCGAGAAAATCGCGAAGCCGAAGGTCAGCAGCGCGAGCAGCCTCAGCGCTTGCCGAAGCCACTGCGGCAACGGATGCAGCGGACGCTCCATGCGCGGCTTCGCGCCCGGCAGCACGATCAGAAGGAAGATGAGGACGAGATTGAGGCAAGCCCACGGCGACGAAGTCATCGCGCGCACCGAGGAGAGATAGCCCATCTGCGACATCGAGAGCGCCCATCGCGCCGCGAGAATCACGCCGATGGCCCGCAGCGCGAACAGAGTCCCTGCGCCTGGTGCCGGGCTCGCGCTGGTTTGCTTGGTTCTCGCCAAAGGGTGCGCTCCTGTCCACGAACGTTGCCTGCCGCCGCTGTCTGTGCGAGCGGGCGGCCACTGCGCTTTGCGCAGCGCAAAGCTCGGACATTATAGGGAGATTACGGAGGGCGTCATCGGTTTCGCTTCGCGCATGCGGCGCGGCGCTCGAATTACGTCTGGACTGTGCCATTACGACAACGCCCCGCGCACCTTTCGGCGGGCGGGGCGTTCTCCGGGCCGCATCGCTGCGGCCACGGACAGTTCGCAGCTATCAGGCGTTCACTTCGCGCAGAACGGTGCGGCGCTTCTGGCGCAGCAGTTCCTCATAGTTCTGCACGTAGCGCGCCGCCATCACCTTCGACGAGAAGCGCGTCTCGAACGTCTCGCGGACCTTCGCGCGCGACAGCGAGTCGAGGCGCTTCACCGCGGCGATCGCCGAGAGTTCGTCTTCCACGACGAAGCCCGACACGCCGTTCTCGATCACTTCCGGCACCGAGCCGCGATTGAACGCGATCACCGGCGTGCCGCAGGCCATCGCCTCGATCATCACGAGGCCGAAGGGCTCCGGCCAGTCGATCGGGAACAGCAGCGCATGCGCGTTGCCGAGGAATTCGGTCTTCTCGGCCTCGCTGATCTCGCCGATGTACTCGACGTGCGGCAGCGCGAAGAGCGGCTTGATCTCTTCTTCGTAATAAGCGCGGTCGGCCTTGTCCAGCTTCGCGGCGATCTTGATCTTCATGCCCGCGGCCTGCGCGATGCGGATGGCGCGGTCCACGCGCTTCTCCGGCGAGATGCGGCCGAGGAACGCCAGATAGCCGGGCTTCACGTTCGGAATCGGCTTCAGCAGGTTTTCCGGCAGGCCGTGGTACACCGTCGAAAGCCAGTTGGCTTGCGGCAGCGGCTGGCGCTGATTGTCCGAAATCGACACTACCGGCACGTCCTTGAACGTATTGAAGATCGGCTGCAGTTCCGGCAGATCGAGACGGCCGTGCATCGTCGTCAGGAACGGCACCGGCTGGCGCGCGAACAGCGAGAACGGGTAATAGTCGATATGGAAGTGCAGCACGTCGAACTCGTCGGCGCGGCGGCGGACTTCTTCGAGCAGCAGCATGTGCGGCGCCATCGTGTCGCGGATGGTCGGGTCGAGGCGCAGCGCTTGCGGCCAGAAGGCTTCGAGCTTCGCGGACGTCTGCGAATCACCGCTCGCGAAGAGCGTGACGTCGTGTCCAGCCTCGACAAGAGCCTCGGTCAGATAAGACACCACGCGTTCCGTGCCGCCGTAGAGCTTCGGCGGAACAGCCTCGTGGAGGGGCGCGATTTGAGCGATTCGCATGATCGTGAAACTCCTAATAAAAGGTCAGGCAAGGTACTGCTGTCATGTTTGACATCGGGAGCGAATCGCTCGGCTCGGGCGAGAGCTTTTCGCGGCGCGTCGGCCTCGGCAGCGGCTGGTGCTCGAGTGAAAAAGCGGGTCGCTGATCACCGGCTCCACGCGGGCGTTGCCACAAGCAACTTCGGAGCCATATCTCAAAAACCGCCGCGCCCAGCAATAAACGCGCTCGGCCTCGGGCGGTTGACGACTTCCTACAGAAAGCTGTCAAAAAGTCTAAGTGAAAACCCGGAGCGCATTATGGAGCCTTTTACACCGGCGACAGGGAGTCATTTCAACTTATTTACCTTGTTACACCGGGGAAACATTTAACAAACCCCTGTTTATTAAGGTTGTTCTACATTGGAGCACGTGCCGCGGCGATGCACGGGCGGCGACTCGCTCTCTGCCGTTACGAGGCACGCCGAACGGGATGCTGGCGCATCCCATGCTTATATCGACGCTGCCGCGCGGGAAGCTCCCGGACAGGAGCACGCGCGGCGGGCCGCGCCAGCCGTCGCTTCATCGCAAAAATGCGCGCGATGTGCTTACAATGCGCGCCCAAGCCGAAAAGACGTGCTCGCGGTTATGACGCGAAGCGCACAGTCGATGTACGGACGACAACATCCGCCGTGCATCATTTGCCTGAACGACGTTCGCACGGCCGGTTACTGGCTACAATTCAGCGATGGAGACGGCGCCGCGCCGCCTCGGTTTCGATGTCAATCGCGCCGGCCACGCCGACGCATCGGACAGGCAGTGCATCCGCATGGCATCGCCCGAAGGCGCAACACACGCTCAACCGCTTTACGACCCAAAAAGACCATTGGACCAACTCACCGTCTCCCAGCGTAACGCGCACAACGCCAAGCTCGCGAGCTATGCGCACCGCCCGCTCGCGTTCCTGATGCGCTACATCCGCCGGCATCCGATCGCCCATGCCATCGTGCTCGCGAGCGTGTTCGCGGCCGTCGGGTGCGCGCTGGCGTCGCAATATGCGATCAAGCATCTGATCGACGTGCTCGGTCAAGGGCGCGGCCACCCCGGCCCGCTCTGGGGCGCGTTCATGATCCTGGTCGGCCTGATCGCCGCCGACAACCTGCTGTGGCGGGTAGGCGGCTGGGTCGGCGCGCATGTGTTCGTGATCGTCACGGGCGATCTGCGCAAAGACCTGTTCTCGTACCTCTCCGGCCATTCGCCGACGTACTTCTCCGAGAAGCAGCCCGGCATGTTGGCGAGCCGCATTACCGCGACCTCGAACGCCATCTACACATCCGAAAACGTGATGGCGTGGAACGTGTTGCCGCCGTGCATCGCGGTGCTGGGCGCGATCGTGATGATCGTCGCGGTCAATCCGTTGATGGCGGCGGGCCTCATGGCCGCCTCCATCATTCTCGCGCTCGTGCTCTACCGGCTCGCGAAGCGCGGCTCGGCGCGGCATCACAGCTTTGCGTCGAAGGCGGCGTCGGTGGATGGCGAGCTCGTCGACGTGATCGGCAACATGGCGCTCGTGCGCGCGTTCGGCATGACGTTCCGCGAGCAGAAACGCTTCGGCTCGACGGTGAAGGCCGAAATGGTCGCGCGCCAGCAAAGCCTGCTCTACCTCGAGAAGCTGCGCCTCTTCCACGCGGTCGTCACCGCGATTCTTTCCGCTGGCTTGCTCGGCTGGGCGCTGTGGCTGTGGTCGCAAGGCCGCGCGACCTCGGGCGATATCGTGCTCGTCAGCTCGCTCGGCTTCACCATTCTGCACGGCACGCGCGATCTCGCCGTCGCGCTCGTCGATGTGACGCAGCACGTCGCGCGTCTCGCCGAAGCCGTTCAGACGCTGCTGGAGCCGCACGGCATGCCGGACCGGTCGGACGCGACGGAGCTCGTGCCGCAAGGCGGACGCGTCGACTTCGAAGGCGTGACGTTCGCGTATCCGCGCCGCCGTCCGATTCTCGACAACTTCCATCTGCATATCGAGCCAGGCCAGCGCGTCGGCCTGATCGGCAAGTCGGGCGCGGGCAAGTCCACGGTGCTCGCCCTGCTGCAACGCTTCTACGAGACGCAGAAAGGCAGCATCAAGATCGACGGCCAGGACATCGCCTCGATCACGCAGGACAGCTTGCGTCACGCCATCGCGCTCGTGCCGCAGGATATCTCGCTGTTCCATCGCACGGTGTTCGAGAACATCGCGTACGGGCGTCCGGATGCGAGCCGCGAGGAAGTGCTCGCCGCCGCCCGCGAGGCGCGCTGCACGGACTTCATCGAGGCGATGCCGGAAGGTTTCGATACGATCGTCGGCGATCGCGGCGTGAAGCTGTCGGGCGGCCAGCGCCAGCGCATTGCGATCGCGCGAGCCATTCTGAAGAACGCGCCGATCCTGCTGCTCGACGAAGCCACGTCCGCGCTCGACAGCGCGTCGGAAGAAGCGATTCAGCAGGCGCTCGACCGGCTGATGATCGGCCGCACGGTCATCGCCATCGCGCACCGGCTCTCGACGCTGCAGAACTTCGACCGGATCATCGTGATGAGCGCGGGCCGCGTGATCGACGACGGCTCGCCGCAAGAGCTGCGCGAGCGGCCGGGGCTGTATCGCGAGTTGCTCGCGAAGCAACACGGCAAGCTGCCTTCCATCGTCGCGACGCCGCACAAGCAGCCGGCCTGACCTGACAAGCGAGTGCCGAGAAAGCCGCGTTTCCTGATTGGGGAAACGCGGCTTTTTTACGTCTATTGCGCTTTCAGATCCCGCAGGAAGTTGTCGCGCCACACGGACACGTTGTTGTCGCGCAATAGCGCATACATCTCCTGATGCCGGGCCCGGCGCTCGTCGAGCGGCATCGCGAGCGCGGTGGCGAGCGCATCCGCCATGCCGTCGATGTCCAGTGGATTCACGATCAGCGCCGCCGTCAGTTCACGCGCCGCGCCCGCGAATTGTGAAAGCACGAGCACGCCGGGATCGTCCGGATTCTGCGCGGACACGTATTCCTTCGCGACCAGATTCATGCCGTCGCGCAGCGGCGTCACAAGGCCGACATGCGCCTCGCGAAAGAGCGCGGCGAGCACCGGCCGCTCGTACTGGCGATGGATATAGCGGATCGGCGTCCAGTCCAGTTCCGCATAGCGCCCGTTGATGCGCCCCGATTCGGCTTCGAGCTGCTGGCGGATGTCACGGTAAGCGTCGACGTCCGTGCGCGTCGGCGGCGCGATCTGGAGCAACGACACGTTGTTGCGCTGCTGCGGATCGTGCTCGAACAGACGCTCGAACGCGCGGAAACGCTCGACGAGGCCCTTCGAGTAATCCAGCCGGTCGACGCTCATCACGAGCTTGCGCTGATGCAGCGTCTCCTTGACGATCTGCACGTCCCGACCGCCCTCGCCGTCCTTCGCGAGCGCGCGCACTTCGTCCGGGTAGACGCCGATCGGATACGCCGCCGCCTTCAGCGTCTGGCCGAACGCGCGAATCTCGACAGGCTGGTCCGCCTGCCGCGTGAGCGCCCCGCCCGCCTCGCTTTCGATGTAATCGCAGAACGCGCGCACGTCCGGCTCCGTCTGAAAGCCAAGCAGATCGAACGCGCAAAGCGCCTCGACCAGTTCGCGGTGACGCGGCACGCTCAACAGAATCTGCGACGCCGGAAACGGAATGTGCAGAAAGAAGCCGATGCGATTCTCGACGCCCAGCGCGCGCAATGCCTGCGCGAACGGAATCAGGTGATAGTCGTGGACCCAGATGACGTCGTCGGGCCGAAGCAGCGGCGCGAGCCGCGCGGCGAGCCAGTGATTCACGCGGCAGTAGCCTTCGTATTCGTGGCGATCGAACTCGATCAGGTCCGGACGATAGTGGAACGCGGGCCACAGCGTCGCGTTAGAAAAGCCGCGGTAATACTGGTCGTAGTCGCGCCGCACGAGCCCGATGGTCGCGAACGTCACCGGTCCGTGCTCCTCCAGCGTGATGCCGTCGGGCGGCGTGGAGAGCACTTCGCCGCTCCAGCCGAACCAGACGCCGCCGGTTTCCTTGAGCGCGTCGTAGACGCCGACCGCCAGCCCGCCCGCTGCCGGACCGCCCTCGGAAATCGGCGCGACCCGGTTCGAAACGATGATGAGACGGCTCACGCGTGCTTCCCCGCCGTTCCCGCGATCACTTGCAGCCAGTCGAGCAGCAGTTCCACCGATTCGATGCGCGAGCGCGCCACGGTCTCGCCCGGACCGACCTTGATGGACAGACCATCGAACTCGTTGACGACCGCGAAGCCTTTTTCGTCGGTCAGGTCGTCGCCGATGAACACAGGCTTACGGCCCGTGAAAGGCGGCTCGGCCATGAAGGCGCGCAACGCGCGGCCCTTGTCCACGTCCTTCGGCTTGATCTCGTACACCATCTTGCCGGGCTGGAGCACGTAGGCATCGGCGTAATCGTTCACGAGCCGCTCGGTCGCCGCGCGCGCGGCCGGCTCGCGGTCGGGCGCGTTGCGGTAGTGCAGCGCGAGCGCCGCGCCCTTGATCTCCAGCAGCATGCCGGGATTGGCGCTGACCACGCCCTCCAGCACGTGCTCCATGCGCAAGAGCCGCTCATCGTTGAAGCCGATGCGCTGGACATCGCCATTCGCGTCGCGCCGCTCGGCGCCGTGCATGCCCGCGACGGGCAGATCCGGAATCTGCAAAAACGAGTCGATATTGTCGATACCGCGCCCCGACACGACCGCGACCGCGTTGTTGGTCGCGCGTCTTAACGCAGCGAGAATGTCGGGCACCGATCGCGGCACGAAAATGCCGTCCGGCGTGGAAGCGAGTTCGACGAGCGTGCCGTCGAAATCGAAGAAAAATGCGGTCTCGGCGAGAGACAAGGAATCGGGAAGAATTTGCATCGGTCGTTGGCCTGTGGTTTCCCTTTGACGGCGCGCGGCGCGCGAAGTGTTGCGCATCTTACGTGCGCCAGCTTTCGGTCTGGAAAGCCGCGTGACTGACGGACGCATTCGGCGAGCCTTCCGTTCATCTTCGACGGAGCTTTCGGCACGCCGGGATTGTGCGGCAAATCGTCTCAAAAATGGTCCGCAACGTAGATGATGCGCCACCTCGGTCCGCAAAGGCGTGTATTTTGCGACAGATGTTCCTGCCGTCAAAGCCCGCCGCCTACCGCGGCCCGATCCTCCCGATGCACACTTCGTTCCCCGCTTCGCCTCTAACGCCGGCCGCGCGCTGGCGCCGGTTTGCCGCTCCGCTTGCTTTTCTCGCGCTCGCCGCGTGCTCGCGGCCGGGCGAGCCGTGGCATCTGACGGACGTTTCGGGACACTTGCCCGACCTGAACTTCTCGCTCACCGACGACAGCGGCGCGCCCGTGACCGGACGCTCGTTCGAGGGTCACACGACGCTCGTGTACTTCGGCTACACGCACTGTCCTGATGTGTGCCCCGAAACGATGGCGCGGCTGATGCAGGTTTTACAGCGCGTCGGACCGGACGCGGACAATGCGCGCATCCTGTTCGTCTCCGTCGATCCCGCGCGCGACACGCCGCCGCTCTTGCGCGCGTACGTCCGCGCGTTCGACGAAAAGCATGCCGTCGGGCTGACCGGCAGCGACCGGGCCATCGAAGCGGTCGCGCAGCGCTATCGCATCGCGTATCAGATGGAAAAGCGCGATCCGCGCGGCGCCTACGAGGTCTCGCACAGCTCAGGCGTCTATATCTTCGATCGCGAAGGCCACGCGCGCCTGCTCGCGACGGACCGCGATTCCATCGACGCGATTGCGGCCGATCTGCGCCGCATCATTCATTCGAAGGACGCGTGATGAGCACGCTCCTCTATTGGCTCGACCCGTGGGAGCCGTCGCCGACGGTCGTGATCGCGGTGCTCGTCGCCGCCGTGCTGTTCGCGCGCGGCGCGCGGCATGCGCGGGTGTCCATCTCGCGGCACATTGCGTTCTGGCTGGGCCTGGGCGCGCTCTACGTGGCGCTGCACACGCGGCTCGATTACTTCTTCGAGCACGAGTTCTTCATGCATCGGCTGCAACATCTCGTGCTGCATCACCTCGGGCCGTTTTTGATCGCGCTGTCGTATCCCGGCGCGGCGCTGCGCGCCGGGGTGCCGTTCGCGTGGCGGCAACGCTGGCTGCGCCCGCTCACCGAGACGCGAGCGGCGCGCATGTTCTTCGATATCGTGTTCAATCCGGCCGTCGCCGTGCTGCTATTCGTCGGCTTGATCTACTTCTGGCTGCTCTCGCCGATCCACTTCAAGGCGATGCTCGATGCCCGGCTCTATCGCGTGATGAACTGGAGCATGGTGATCGACGGGCTGCTGTTCTGGTGGCTCGTGCTGGACCCTCGGCCCGCGCCGCCCGCGCGGCTCGCGCCGGGACGCCGCATTCTCGTCGTGATCGCCGCCATTCCGCCGCAGATCATTCTCGGCGCCTTTATCTTTTTCACGCCGCACGAGCTGTATCCGATCTATTCGATCTGCGGCCGCGCGTTCACCTGGATCACGCCGATGCGCGATCAGCAGATCGGCGGTCTGTTGCTGTGGATTCCCGGCTCGATGATGAGCGTAATCGGCGCGTTGATCGCGCTGCGCCACTGGCTGCGGCTGTCGGCGCGCTCGCGGCTGCGTCAGGAGCGCGCGACGCGCATCGAGCCGGTGCGCGCGACCGCGTCATGAGCCAAATCATGAGCCGAAGCCGGGACGGCGCATCCAGACGTGCGGAATGCCGTCCTCGTCGTGCACGCCCGAGGACGCGACGAAACCGAATGCGCCATAGAACCGCTGCAAGTGCGCCTGCGCGTGCAGGCTGATGGGCTCGTCCGGCCATTGTTCGAGGATATGCTTCAGCGCGCGTTCGAGCATGGCGTTGCCGAGCTTCATGCCGCGAAAGCCGGCGGTCGTCAGCACGCGGCCGATGCGCACGTCTTTCTCGCTCGCGTCCGGATTGCCCGGCAGCAGTACGCGCAGATAGCCTGCGAGGCGCGGACGCTTGTCCCCTTCCCCGTACGCGAGAAGATGCCACGCGTTGGTATCGAGCCCGTCGATATCGCCATACACGCAATTCTGCTCGACGACGAACACCGCGCTGCGGGCGGCCAGCATGTCGTAAACTTCAGCGGGCGTCAGGTCGTCGAAGGGCTTCCAGCGCCATTGAATGTCGGAGAGTCGGTCGGTCATGGGAATAAGTATCGGATCGCACGGGCGTTCTGCGATTATGCCGCGCGGCCGGTTGAATCGGTGCCGAATGAAGCGCGGATAAAGAAAAAGCCCTGACGGGTCAGGGCTTTTCAAGTGGAGGCGCGAACCGGAGTCGAACCGGTCTAAACGGCTTTGCAGGCCGCTGCATAACCGCTTTGCTATCGCGCCGAAAGCGGTGTGGTGCGCGCCGGTCGAACGACGCCGGCTGACTCACCAAACAAAAAGGGAAGCGTTGCTTCCCCTTTGACTGGAGCGGGAGACGAGTCTCGAACTCGCGACCTCAACCTTGGCAAGGTTGCGCTCTACCAACTGAGCTACTCCCGCATTTCACTTCTTGCTTGAGCGCTTCGCTTATCTCACTTGCTGCTTTGCGTCGCGCATCAGAGAAACGAGATTATGTAGAAGGAAAAGCCGCCTGTCAACTGTCTCTCGTGCGGTTTATTCGCATTCGACGCAATTTTTTGCACTGCGCCGACATCGGCTCACAACATGCCGCCGCGCTCCCGAATTTGCGGCCACGCGAGCTTCATGTAGTACAGCATCGACCAGACGGTGAGAAAAGCCGCGACGTCGATGAGCCACAAGCCCCACACGCGCGTATCCATGACCCACTGCGTGCCCGCGATGCGCAGCGGGCCGTAGAACAGCAGCATCGGAATGGCGACCATCTGGCAGACGGTCTTGAACTTGCCGAGCGAATTCACCGCCACGCTCTTCGATGCGCCGATCTGCGCCATCCATTCGCGCAGCGCCGAAATGGTGATCTCCCGGCCGACGATCACGAGCGCGATCACCGCGTTCAGACGCGAAAGCTGCACGAGCACGAGGAGCGCGGCCGTCACCATCAGCTTGTCGGCGACCGGATCGAGGAACGCGCCGAACGCGGAGGTTTGATTGAGCTTGCGCGCGAGAAAGCCGTCGAACCAATCGGTGAGCGCGGCGAGCACGAAGATGATCATCGCGAGCAGATTGCGATGCTCCGGGCTCAACATCATGTCCGGCAGATAGAACACGCCCACGACGAGCGGAATCAGCACGATTCGCAACCACGTCAGAAAGATCGGTAAGTTGAACGGCATGGGCGATCAGCGAGTGAAGGACATGTAAGGGAGCCGCCATTGTGCCGTGTCGCTCTGCCGCTCACAAGGCGCGCGCCCCGCGCGGCGCGGCTCGCAGCGGGCCGCGCGGCGAGGCTCGTCAATGCAACTGCCGGTAAATCTGCTGCGCGAGCGCAAGCGAAATGCCTTCGACGCTCGCCAGGTCTTCGACGCTCGCCGCCTGCACGCCGCGCAATCCGCCGAAGCGCGACAGCAGCCGCTGACGCCGTTTCGCGCCAACGCCTTCCAGCTCCTCCAGACGCGACGTCTGGCGCGCTTTCGCGCGCTTCGCCCGCATGCCGGTGATCGCGAAGCGGTGCGCTTCGTCGCGAATCTGCGCGACGAGCATCAGCGCGGCGCTTTCCTTGCCGAGCTCGAGCGCCGGCCGCCCGTCCGCGAAGATCAAGGTCTCCAGGCCGACCTTGCGCCCTTCGCCCTTCGCCACGCCGACGAGCATGCCGTGATCCAGCCCGAGTTCAGAGAACACCTGCCGCGCGATCTCGACCTGCCCCTTCCCGCCGTCGATCAGCACGATGTTCGGCAGCGTGCCGCCCGCCGCGACCGCGGGTGCCGCATCGGGCGTGACGTTGGGATCGGCGGCGTCTTCGGGTTGCAGCGCAGCCGCTTCCTCGTTCGCGTTGGCGGCCGCCTGCGCGACCATCTTCTCGTAGCGGCGCGTGAGCACCTGGCGCATCGCGGCGTAGTCGTCGCCGGGCGTGATGCCGTTGATGTTGTAGCGGCGGTATTCGCCCGTCTGCATCTTGTGATGGTGATACACGACGCACGACGCCTGCGTCGCCTCGCCCATCGTATGGCTGATGTCGAAACATTCGATGCGCATGAGCGCGAGATCGTCCATGTCGAGCCCGAGCGTTTCCGCTAGCGAGCGGGTGCGCGCCTGCTGCGAGCCCTGCTCCGACAAGAGGCGTGCGAGCGCGAGCTTCGCGTTTTGCTCGGCCATCGAAAGCCATACGCGCTTCTGGCCCTGCGGCTGACGCAGCAGCGCGACCTTGTGCCCGGCCTGTTCGATGAGCAGATCGACGAGTTCGCGGCTCGGCGCATGCGTCACGATCAGCACCGGCGGCACGCGATTGCCGATGTAGTGCTGCGCCATGAAGGCTTCGAGCACTTCGGATTCGAGGGTGCCTTCGCGGGGTTCGGGAGTGGCTTTGGTGTCTGCGGCGGCATCGGGTGGCGCTTCGGCTTCGATCTCCGATTCGGCGTTGGCATTGGCTGTGGCGTCGGCTTCGTCGTTCACGTCAAAGTTCGCGTTCGCTTCCAAGCCTGAGGACACGTCCACATCCGCGCCAACGTCGCCCTCGACCGCGATTTCCCCCGGCTCGCCATCCTCGATGTCGTCTTCGTCACCGCCGAGCGCCACCGCGCTTTCCACATGCGCCGGGAAATACGCCTTGTCGCCCAGATGCCGCCCACCGCGCACCATCGCGAGATTCACGCACACCTTGCCGCCCAGCGCGACGACCGCGAGGATATCCACGTCGCTGTCGCTGCCGACTTCGATCGCCTGCTGATGCAGCACCGTCGAGAGCGAACTCATCTGGTTGCGCACGGCCGCTGCCTGCTCGAACTTGAGGTCGGCGGCGAACGCGTGCATCTTCTGCTCCAGTTCCTTCATCACCTCGCCCTGCCGCCCGAGCAGAAAGCGCGACGCGTTCGCCACGTCGCGGGCGTAATCCTCCTCGGTGATGAGGCCGGTGCACGGCGCGGTGCATCGCCCGATCTGATGCAGCAGACACGGACGCGTGCGGTTGCTGAACACCGAATCCTCGCACGTGCGCAACTGGAACACGCGCTGCAGGATCTGGATGCTCTCGCGCACGGCCCACGCGCTCGGAAACGGCCCGAAATACTGGTTCTTCTTGTCCACCGCGCCACGGTAGTACGCCATGCGCGGAAACTGATGCCCGGTAAGCTTGAGAAACGGATACGACTTGTCGTCGCGAAACAGGATGTTGTAGCGCGGCGCGAGCGCCTTGATCAGATTGTTCTCGAGCAGCAACGCTTCGGCTTCCGAGCGCGTCACCGTCGTCTCGATCTTGCGGATGCGCGTGACCATCATCGCGATGCGCGGCGAATGCAGCGTCTTCGTGAAGTAGCTCGATACGCGCTTCTTCAGATTGCGCGCCTTGCCGACGTAGAGCACATTGCCGTCGCCGTCGTAATAGCGGTACACGCCCGGCAGATGCGGCAGTTGCGCGAGCGTCTTCTTCGGGTCGAAATGGGATTCGGGGGCGTCGGTCTGAGTCATGCAGCGAATATCGCGACGAAGCGCGAAGGGACAAGGGCGGCGGCAAGCCGTGGGGCGGACGGTATCTGTCGGGTAGCCCGACTTTCTCGCGAAAGCCGGGCCCCCCGAGAACCGTACGTGCGAGTTTCCCCGCATACGGCTCAAATCTACAAACAAAGTTCTGTCTACGACAGAACCGGCTTAGTTACAACTAGTTTTCCAGCATGCACTTGCCGGTGGCAGTGCGGGTGAAGCAGCGCCCGGTTGGACAAGGCGTCGGTGCCACCATGCATCCGATATTCCAGATGATGGTCGTGCCAACCCGTTTCGTCCGTCAAGGCACAGCCACAATGCGCGCATAGCCCGCTTTGTGACAGGTATAGCGCGGCCCATTGCTTCCGGTAACGCATCTGTTCCCACATGCGCCCTTGCCGCAATGTCTCGCCATACTGCTCCCACTTCGGATCAAAAGGATTGAACTCGCCCTTGATCCTCGTGTGCCGTTTGATAGCTGTACCGCTAAGCTGGTACAGCTCATTCAGCCCCCAACTGCCGTCCTCGCGCTCCGTGCGGACGGCAAACATCCAATTCCGGGCACCAACAGAGTGAAAGTACTTCTGCTTCACCCATACAGCGCTCTTCTGCGGATGCCTCCGCTTCGACCACCGCCAGAGCTTCCGAAAAATCAGATGCTCCATCCGGCTGTACGTCTGCTTGGCCGAGACCGGACGGTGATACTGCGCCCATCCGCGCAACATCGGGTTCAGCAGTTGGACCAGAACCTCCTGCTTTACCGTTTTGTTGCCGCTGATCGTTTCCGCCACCTTGCGATAAAACGCTTGCGCGTTTTTCTTGCTCGGCTTGATGAGCAGCTTTCCCGAGTACTTCCGGAAATTCCACCCAAGGAAATCGAAGCCTTCATCAATGTGGGTGATCCGCGTTTTTGCCTCTGACAGTTGCAGGCCTCGAACAGCAAGGAATGCTTCCACCCAAGGCCTGACCTCGTTTTCCAGAATCTCTTTGGAGTCGCCGGTGATCACGAAGTCATCCGCGTATCGCACCACATTCACTTTCAGCTTCTTTGCCTTTGCGATCCCGAATTTCGCACCGAGGTGCGCAATCAGTTCACGCTCCAGCCCGTTCAGCGTCACGTTTGCCAGCGTCGGGGAGATGATGCCTCCCTGCGGCGTACCGGCCTCAGTCGCCTGTAGCTGCCCCTTGTAAATCAGGCCAGCCTTCAACCACTTCCGGAGAATTTCCCTGTCCATGGGGACATGGTTTTCCAGCCAATCGTGGTTGATGTGGTCAAAGCAGCCTTTGATATCCGCTTCCAGTACCCATCGGGACGAATTCCTCCGGGACGTGCAAGCTCGTACCTGACCCATAGCGTCAGCCGTTGAGCGATTGATCCGGAACCCATACGAGTTCGGGTCGCTCGTCGACTCTGCTACCGGCTCCAAGGCCAGCAGATACAAGGCTTGCATCGCCCTGTCCCGCATGGTCGGAATGCCCAAAGGACGCTCCTTTCCATTGGCCTTGGGGATAAAAACTCTCCGTAATGGCAAAGGGTTATATCCGCGCCGCTTCAACCTGCCGATGGCTTCCCACCGGCTCTCAGGCGAGTCCCACAGTTCGCAATCGACTCCAGCCGTTCGCGCACCCTGGTTCTGCGTAACACGTCGTATCGCATACAGCTTCGCGGACAACGTGCGAGTCAGCATCCGTTGCAGGGCTTTCACCCTGCGCCAATCACCTTCCCGCGTCGCCTTCGCAATTCGAATCTGCATCCCTCGCACGTTCCGCTCAACTTTCCGCCAATTGACGGCATTCCAGTTGACAGGCGCGTGGGAAAGCGCAGATCCGGTCTTTCGACCAGATACTTTCATGCTGCTCTCCTACTTGGAAAAAGTCCCCAGGCAGAAGGCGCATCTCCCCAGAGGGGCAGACACACCCCTCTAGGGAACAACAGACACCTCAATAGGAGCGCGTGCGCCCCTATCTCGGACAAACACCTCAGTACGGGCGCATGCACCTGTACCTGACCAAGTTACAGAGGGTAGTCAGCCGCCTTGCGACGGTAGACCAGACGGAAGTCTGCCCGCTTTCGCGTGGGATAATGTCTCAACCCCTATCCGTGCCATTACAACCCGGCATTCGCTTTTTCCGTCCTCCCATACCCGCATGATCAACAACGTTCCTTACGGTCCGTCTGCCAGCCGTACAGCGCTGGCGACCATACGGGCTTACCACGTTCCCGGCATGTCACACGACTGACGTAGGTTCTGCCTATCCCCCGGTGGTGCTGTAACGACGTAGCCCAAATTCTAAGTGGGCTATCCGACCACGTACCGTTTTGGTTAGAGCCCGATGTTTCAAGCAGCTTTGGCTCCTCACTGGTAACGAGGTTTATCAGCAGTTCACTTACATTAACCTTATCAGCCAGCCTAGCTCCTCAACCCCCTCGCTGCTGGGAGTCTCCGAACAATCCCCTCACGGGAACGGTCCGCCCGATACCTCCGGGGGCTACATTGTCCGAGGAGCTTCACACCCCACCGTTGCCAGTGACGCATGTCCTCGTAGGCTACTGCTGGTCGTACAGCAGGTTCACTGCCCTCCCCCGAACTGCAGGTCGGGCCGAACAATGACATCCCGAGCTTTCGCTCGTATCGTGTAGCGGGTTCACCACACTAGGCGGCGAACGCTGCAAACAACACTCCGCTTTGTCAGCGGAAGTGAAGCCGCTGACTGGGCGGAATCTGGTGATAACCAGACTAATGCAACACGTTCCACGGCCAAGCTGCACCGCGGTTCGTTCCATCCAGGAAGTGGCCGAAACCACCCCTACTACAAGGGCGCGGCCCACAAGGGGGCCGCCTGCGGAGGGTAGAGCGACCGAAACCGAAGTCTCAGGCGATATCCCTCTAGTCGATGCCTCTTAACGCGAGGCCCACGGACACGAGCGTGCGTGTCGCACTAGAATCGCCAGTTTAGATCATTACGGCGCGGTCCCGCCGGCCGCCCTCTCGCCATGTCCACCGCCTCCACCACATCGTCCCCCGCGGAACTCGCCTGCGACATCTTCTGCGCGGTCGTCGACAACTTCGGCGATATCGGCGTGTGCTGGCGGCTCGCGCGTCAACTGCGCGCGGAACATGGCTGGCGCGTGCGGCTTTTCGTCGACGACCTCGCGGTTTTCCACGCGCTCTGCCCCGCCGTCGATGCGTCGCTCGCGCGGCAGGAGGCGGCAGGCGTCGTCATCGAGCACTGGCGCGAGCCCGCGCACGCCGGCGACATCATCCAGATCGCGGATGTCGTCGTCGAAGCCTTCGCCTGCGAACTGCCGCACGCGTACATCGCGGCGATGGCCCGGCGCGAGCGCAAGCCGGTTTGGATCAATCTCGAATATCTGAGCGGCGAGGACTGGGTCGCGGACTTCCATCTGCGGCCCTCGCCGCATCCGCGCTATCCGCTCGACAAGACCTTCTTTTTTCCCGGCCTCGGCGCGGGCACGGGCGGCGTGTTGAAGGAGCGCGATCTCGACAGCGCGCGCATGCGCTTCGATGCAGCGGCGTGGTGGCGAGAACGCGTGGGCATCGCGCGTCCGGACGACGGCTCGACGGTCGTTTCCCTCTTCGCGTACGAGAATCCCGCCGTCGATGCGCTGCTCGCGCAATGGCGCGACGGCGCGGCGCCTATCGTTCTTCTTGTGCCCGAGGGCCGCATTTCCGGCGCGGTCGCGCGCTTCTTCGGGCTGCCCAAGTTCGCGGCGGGCACGTCGGCGCGGGCGGGCGCGCTTCAGGCGCACGCGCTCGGATTCGTCGAGCAACCGCGTTTCGACGAACTGCTGTGGGCGTCCGATATCAACTTCGTGCGTGGCGAAGACTCGTTCGTGCGCGCGCAGTGGGCGCGAAAGCCTTTCGTCTGGCACATCTATCCGCAGGCCGACGACGCGCATCTGCCGAAACTCGACGCCGCGCTCGCGCACCTCACGCGCGGCCTGTCGCCAGCGGCGGAACAGTCGATCAGCCGCTTCTGGCACGCATGGAACGGCGCGGGCACGCCGGACTGGGCGGACTTCTGGCGGCATCGAAGCGAATTGGAGTCGCGGGCCTCGTCCTGGGCGGATGAACTGGCGAGCGTCGGCGATTTGGCCGGCAATCTGGTCACTCATGTGACTGCCCGCATGGCGGCGTGACGGAGGCGAACGCGCCGTCGTCCGTATCGCATGAAACCGCGCGCGGTGCCGGCCCGGCTCGCCAAATAAGCAAAAACTCAGTTAAAATAAGCGGTTATCCGATGAGCAAGCCGCTTTCTGTCGCGCGAATCTGTCGCGGCCCATGACGAAAACGTTCTGACAGCGCCGCGAGTCCGATCAGCCACTATCAACATTAATTAGCCAAGTCTGGCCATATTCATTCGTAAGGATCCAGTTTTATGAAGACCGCACAAGAACTCCGCGTCGGCAACGTCGTCATGATCGGCAACGATGCCATGGTCGTGCAGCGCGCCGAATACAACAAGTCCGGCCGTAACGCAGCGGTCGTGAAAATGAAGTTCAAGAACCTGCTGACCAACGCGGGCATGGAAACCGTCTATAAGGCGGACGACAAGTTCGACGTCGTCGTGCTGGACCGCAAGGAAGTGACGTACTCGTACTTCGCCGACCCGATGTACGTGTTCATGGACGCCGACTACAACCAGTACGAAGTCGAAGCCGAAATGATGGGCGACGCGCTCAACTACCTCGAAGACGGCATGGCGTGCGAAGTCGTGTTCTACAACGAGAAGGCCATCTCGGTCGAACTGCCGACCACGCTGGTTCGCGAAATCGTCTACACGGAACCGGCCGTCAAGGGCGATACGTCGTCGGGCAAGGTGCTGAAGACCGCCAAGCTCCACACCGGCTTCGAACTGCAAGTGCCGCTCTTCTGCAACATCGGCGACAAGATCGAAATCGACACGCGCACGAACGAGTACCGCAGCCGGGCGTAAGACGTAACCATTACGCTCTTACGCCGCACGCGGGCCGGCGGTTCCGAAACCGCCTCCCGCCGCTGTCACAAAAACGCGCCCCATCGCGGGCGCTTTTTCTTTTGCATGAAGTTTTTGACAATTTCAGGCAAACTTTACCGGTCATTGTTGCAATGTCGTGGTGTTGCGCGTTCCGAACGGCTGTCCTTCGCTCCCCTTTTCCCCGAGAAATCAGGCACCGGGGTGGACGGCAGTTCGTCAATAATCGCTTGGCACAATTCCTGCTCGGTTCGTTTGATACGGACTAAACAACACGACATGCGCAACTCGCCGTCTCTCTGTGGCCGACTGCTGATCGTCGCGACGCTCGCTTTGCCCGCCTTCTTCCTGGCGGCATGCGCGTCTGCACCGACCACGGAGTCCGCCGGAGATTACGCGTCGGATGCCTCGGTGACCGCGCGCGTGAAAACGGCCCTCTTGGCCGACCCGGGATTGAAGTCGCTCGCGGTAAGCGTGTCGACGTATCGCGGCGTCGTGGTGCTGTCCGGAACCGTGAACTCGGAGGAACAGATTCGGAAGGCCGTCGCAGTAACTCGCAGCGTGTCGGGGGTGCAATCCGTCAACAACGATCTGCACGTGAAGCCGCAATGACGCACTAGCCCCATCCAATCGCAGGACAAAAAGAAAACCGCAGCGGGATGCCACGCCGATCCAATGTTCGACCGGGACGAGACGCCGCAGCCCGCCCACGAGCGCCCGAGTTTCAAGCGCCGCCCTCGCCTGGCGACGCATGCGGCAACGGCAATTACAGTCCATTTTGATACGTTGTGTCTGCCATGCCACACGCTCTGATTGTCGAAGACGATCCCAACAGCCTTTCCGGCCTGTCCGCGATTTTGTCCGCCGACGGCTTCTCGGTCGACACCGCGACGACGCTCGCCGAAGCTCGTTCCGCCTTGACGCGCTTCATTCCGGACGTCGTGCTGATCGACCTGAACCTGCCCGACGGCAGCGGCCTCGACCTCCTGCCGAGCCTGCCCTCGCAACCGCCCGACGGCGCGCTCCCCGTTATCGTGATGACGGGCAATGCGACGGTCGAGAGCGCGATCGAAGGTCTGCGCCACGGTATTTGGGATTACTTGCTGAAGCCCGTCAACATTCCGCGTCTGCGCAGCCTGCTCGCGCGCATTCCGCGTCCTTACGAGCTGACGGAAGAAGTGCAGGCGCTGCGCTCGACGCTGCGCGAACTCGGCCATTTCGGCGACATGCTCGGACGCAGCGTGCCGATGCAGCACGTCTACGATCAGATCGAGCACACCGCGCCCACGGAAGCCGCCGTGCTCATCAGCGGCGAGCCGGGCACCGGCAAGAAGCTCGCGGCGCACACGATCCATCAGCTGAGCCGCCGTCGCAAGGGGCCGTTCATCAGCTTCGATTGCTCGACGATCCGCGAAGAAGGCGCGCACCGCTCGATGGACAGCGTTCTTTTCGGCCACGAGCGGAACGCGTTCGCCGGCGCGGAAAACCGCGAGCCGGGCCTGCTCGAACAAGCGGGCGGCGGCACGCTGTTCCTCGATCAGATCGACTCGCTGCCCGCCGCGCAACAGGAAGCGTTGTTGCGCGCGCTGGACTCGCAGACGTTCATGCGCGTGGGCGGCAGCAATCGCATCATGACGGACTTCCGCCTGATCGCCGCGCTGCGCGCGCCGGCCCGCGATGCCGTGTCGAGCGGCGCCCTGCGCGAAGACCTGTTCCAGCGCCTGTCGGCCTCGTCGATCGTCTTGCCGCCGCTGCGCGAACGCGACGACGACATCGCGCTCATGGCCGAGCAGTTCGTCGACGAGTTGAACCGCGAGAACCACATCGCCGGCATCACGAGCGGGTCGCCGAAGCGCATCAGCCCGGCTTTCCTGCGCGAGTGTCTCGCGAACGAATGGCCGGGCAACGTGCGCGAAATGCGCGAGCGCGTGCGCCGCGCGTATCACGCATCGGGCGAGACCATCGACACCTTGCGCGTCGACGAGCCGGGCGGAATCGGCGGGCGCGGGCTCAATGGCAGCAGCGTGCAAGTGACGGTGGGCACGGCGCTCGCCGATGTCGAGGACATGCTGATCCGCGCGACGCTCGAAGCGGTCGGCGGCACGCGGCATCGGGCGGCGACGCTGCTCGGCATCAGTCCCAAGACGCTCTACAACAAGCTCCAGCGCATGAAGCTGGAATCGTCGTAAAGCGGCGCGATTCGCCAAATAAAAACGCCACGGCAAGCAACTGCCGTGGCGTTTTGTCATTCGGGCGAGCCGTTCAGCCCAAGGCGGTTTTCACGAGCTGGCGCGCCGCCTGATATTCCGGCTGGCTTTGCAGCTTGCTCCAGCGCAGCGCCTTGCCGCGCGGACGCATCTGCTTGATGCGCTGCTGCGACGCTTTCGTCGGCGTGAAGCGCAATTGCTCCAGCACCTTGCCCGCCTCGTCCGGCTGATTGCAGATCAGCACCATGTCGCAACCCGCCGTGAGCGCGGCCGTCGCGGCTTCGGTGAGCGTGCCGCCGGCGCGGGCGGCTTCCATCGAGAGGTCGTCGCTGAAGATGGCGCCGTTGAAGCCCAGCTTGCCGCGCAGAATGTCTTGCAGCCAGATGCGCGAAAAACCGGCGGGCTTGTCGTCGACCTTTGTGTAAATGACGTGCGCCGGAATCACCGACGCGAGCGACAACCCGAGCCAGTCGTACGGCCGCACGTCGGCGGCGAGAATCTCGTCGAGCGGGCGATCATCCGTCGGCAAGGCGACGTGCGAGTCCGCCGCCGCGAAACCATGCCCCGGAAAATGCTTGCCGCAGTTCGCCATGCCCGCGAGCGCAAGACCGTGATTCAGGCTCTTCGCGAGCATCGTCACCACGCGCGGATCGCTATGCAGCGCGCGGTCGCCGATCACCTGCGATTGTCCGTAGTTCAGATCGAGCACCGGCGTGAAGCTCATGTCGATGCCGCACGCGCGCAATTCCGACGCGAGCACGTAGCCGAACGCGGTGGCCGCCTTGCTCGCGGCCAGAACATCGCGGTCCCACAACGCGCCGAGCTTGCCCGGCGCGGGCAGCACCGTGAAGCCGTCGGTGCGAAAACGCTGCACGCGCCCGCCTTCGTGATCGACCGCGATCAGAATGTCGTCGCGCACCGCGCGGATCGCGTCGGTGAGCGCCACCAGTTGCGCGCGGTCCTGAAAATGCCGCGCGAAGAGAATGATGCCGCCCGTCATAGGATGCGAAAGGCGCTCGATATCCGCGTCGTTGAGCGTCGTGCCGGCGACGTCGAACATGACGGGGCCGGGAATGCGTTTCATCGGATTCAATTGGCTTCTTGTTGTGATGTAAGTGTGATGATTCGGCGCGATCACGCCTTGTCCGCAATTTCCGCGATAACGAACGTCACCGCGTAGTCGCGCTCGTCGCTGAGCGTCACTTGCGCCGTGATGCCGCGTTGCGCGAGCCATTCGGCCAGTTCGCCCGATGCCGCGATCACCGGCTTGCCGCTCGGCTCGTTGAGCGTTTGCAGCGCGCGCCAGGTCATCGGCCAGCGCATGCCGAGGCCGATGGCCTTCGAGAACGCTTCCTTCGCGGAAAAGCGCGTGGCGAGAAACGCGAGGCCGCGCACTTCGGAGCGCGCGCGCCGCGCGTGATAGATGCGCAGTTCGTCGGGGCCGAGCACTTTCTCGGCGAAGCGCCCGTTGGTGCGCTCCATGACGCCCGCGACGCGGCTGACTTGCACGAGGTCCGTGCCGATTCCGTAGATCGCCATGGCTGTGCTTAACGCTTCGTTTGCGCGGCGAGACGCGAGGCGACCATGATCGCCTTCATCTCGCGCACCGCGTGGTCCCAGCCCGCGAAGATCGCGTGCGCGACGATCGCGTGCCCGATGTTCAATTCGACGATGCCATCAAGCGCGGCGATCGGCTGCACGTTGGTGTAATGCAGTCCGTGGCCCGCGTTCACTTTCAGGCCGAGCGAATTGCCGAACTCCACGCTTCTCGCAACGCGCTCGAACTCGCGCTGCTGCTCGGCTTCGTCGTGCGCTTCGGCGTAGCGGCCCGTATGCAGCTCGATGACGGGCGCGCCGGCTTCCTTCGCCGCGCGAATCTGCGTCTCGTCGGGATCGATGAACAGCGACACGCGGCTGCCCGCCCCCGCGAGCTGCGCGCACGCGGCCTTCACCGCTTCGAACTGGCCGGCGACGTCGAGTCCGCCTTCGGTCGTCAATTCCTGGCGCTTTTCCGGCACGAGGCAGACATCGTGCGGCTTGATTTCGCACGCAATATCGAGCATTTCGCGCGTGACGGCGCATTCCAGATTCATGCGCGTTTTCAAAAGCGGCCGCAGCGTGCGCACGTCGGCATCGACGATATGACGGCGATCCTCGCGCAAATGCAGCGTGATGGCGTCCGCGCCCGCTTCTTCGGCGGCGAGCGCGGCGCGGATAGGATCGGGATACGACGTCCCGCGTGCGTTGCGCAGCGTGGCGACGTGATCGATGTTCACGCCGAGATCGATCACGCTTGCGGGCGATGAGAGAAAGAAGCTCATAGGTTTTGCAGGTCGATCAGAATCTGACGGGTGGCGAGCGGCGCGCCGCCCAGATGGTAGTTGAGCAGAAAGCGCATCAGCGTCTTGCTCTGCGCGCCGGTTTGCGGGCTGCTGTAGTCGTCGCGCTCCATGTCGATCAGCGTCTGGCCCGCGATGACCGGCCATTGCGCGGGAAGGTCGTCGGAGGCTTCGCGCACGCCGCGCTCGGGATCGAACGTGTAGCGGCCTTCGGGCAGCACGGCGGAACGCGCGACCGTGCGCGTGAGCGCCATCGCGTAGCCGGTTTCGCGCAACAGCACGCGTTCGAACGAGCGCAGCACCTGAATGGCGGGCTCGTCGTGCGCGAGCCGCGACAGCGTGAGCACGTAATGATTGAAGAGCGCGGGATGCGGGTCTTCGCGCGCGCAGAACTTGACGAGCAGTTCGTTGACGTAGAAGCCGCACAGGAGCGCGTCGCCTCGCAGCGGCAGCATGCCGCCGACCCATTCGGCGGTGGTCAGCGTGCGGACCTCGCCCTTGCCGGTCCACGAAAGGCCGAGCGGCTGAAAAGTTTGCAGCACGCCGCGCAGCGCGGAATGCGGCCGCTTCGCGCCCTTCGCGACGAGCGCAATGCGCCCGTGATCGCGCGAGAACACGTCAATGATGAGACTCGTCTCGCGATACGGATAGCTATGCAGCACGAAGCCCGGCTGCTCGCTGACGCGAAAGTCGGAGCGCGGGCGCGGGCGTTGCGCGTTCGTGCCAGCGGCGGCTGTGGACGACGATGCGCGCCGCCGCTTCGGCGACGGTCGTTCGCTCGCGCCGATGTCGTCCTCGGGACGATCGTCGGCGGGCGGGGTCATCCACGCGTCGTTCGAGCCGGCGTCCATGAGCGTCGTCCGGGCCTCACTCGTAGCCGTACGCGCGCAGGCCTGCTTCGTTGTCGGCCCAGCCGCTTTTCACCTTGACGAAGGTTTCCAGATACACGGGACCGTCGAAGAGCTTTTCCATGTCGAGCCGCGCCTCGGTGCTGATCTGCTTCAGCTTCGCGCCCTTCTGGCCGATGATCATCGCCTTGTGGCCGTCGCGCTCCACGAGAATGGTCGCGAACACGCGGCGCAGGCGCCCTTCGGTCTCGAACTTGTCGATAAGCACGGTGCTGGTGTACGGCAGTTCATCGCCAGTCCAGCGGAACACTTTCTCGCGCAGAATCTCGGCAGCGAGGAAGCGCTCGCTGCGGTCGGTCAGATCGTCCTCGCCGTAAATCGGCTCGCCTTCAGGCAGATACGGCTTCACGACCGACATGAGCCGCTTGATGTCGTCCGGATTCTTCGCCGAGAGCGGCACGATTTCGCGGAAGTCGCGCCGCGCGGACATCTGCTGCATGAACGGAAAGAGCGAATCCTTGTCGCCGACGCGGTCGAGCTTGTTCGCGATCAGAAGCGTCGGCGTGCCGGCCGGAATCAGGTCGAGCACTTTCTCGTCGTCGGGACCGAAGCGACCGGCTTCGATCACGAACAGGATCGCATCCACCGACGTCAGCGTGGACGTCACCGCGCGATTCAGCGAGCGGTTGAGCGCCCCGCTGTGGCGCGTCTGGAAGCCGGGCGTGTCGACGAAGATGTACTGCGCGTCGTCGACCGTGTTGATGCCGGTGATGCGATGGCGCGTCGTCTGCGCCTTGCGCGACGTGATGCTCACCTTCTGGCCGACGAGCGCGTTCATGAGCGTCGACTTGCCGACGTTGGGCCGGCCGACGATGGCGACCATGCCGCAGCGGAAACCGGATGATGTGGGAGCGTTCATAGTGATGTGCGGCGAAGGTTCGTTGAGCGCGATGTTGCGAGGGCGCGATGGCGCATGTGCGGCTGAATGCGCGTCAGTGGCCGGCGTCGGCGGCGCGCACGACGCGGCTGGCCGGGGCGTCGTCGCCGGCGGTGCTGCGCGCGTCGTCGGTGGGCGGCGCGTTGTCGGCGCTCGCATCCGGCGTTTGCGCCGCTTCGCTCTTCACCGCCTTCTCCGGGCGATGAATGACGTGCCGCTCTGGCTTCTCGGCGGCCGCGTACGACGCAGCGGATGGCTCGACGTGCGTTGCGCGAATGACCGCAAGCGGCGCGGCGGGCGTCTGCTCGGCGGACGCGCCCGCATCGGCGGAATGGTTGCGCTGACGATCGCGCTCGCGGCGCTCCGGCGAGCGCAAGTCGAGCGCGGCCTGCACGCCGGTCACGCCCGGCACCACTTCCACCTGCGCGAGCTTGGCCGCGCGCGCGCCCTTGCGCTTGGGCTTCACGCCGAGCGTGGGCGCCGCGGCCATGACTTCATCGAGCGCCTTCTTGGCCGCCGCCTGTTCCGCCGCGCGCCGGCTCGCGCCGGAGCCGGACACTTTCACGTCGAGCTTGGGCACCGAGCATTCGACTTCGAACTGCTGGTTGTGCGCGGCGCCGTGAGTGGCGACCACGGTGTAAGTCGGCAGCGCGATCTTGTGGCCCTGCAAATATTCCTGAAGCAGCGTCTTCGCGTCCTTGCCGATGGTGCGCGGATCGATGTGATCCAGCACCGGCGTGTAGAGTCGCTTGATGACGGCAAACGCGGCGTCGAAGCCGCCGTCGAGAAAAATCGCGCCGAAGATGGCTTCGAGCGTGTCCGCCAAAATCGAAGGACGCCGGAAGCCGCCGCTGCGCAGTTCGCCTTCGCCCAGACGCAAGCCTTCGGACACATTGAGCGCCTGCGCGATTTCGTAAAGCGATTGCTGTTTGACGAGGTTCGCCCGCACGCGCGAGAGGTCGCCTTCGTCGAGCTTGCTGAAACGTTGGAACAAAAGCGCCGCCACCACGCAATTGAGAACGGAGTCGCCGAGAAATTCGAGCCGTTCGTTGTGCGTGGCGCTGTGACTGCGGTGGGTCATCGCCTGGCGCAGCAATTCCGCATTGCGAAATTCATACTGCAGCCGGCTTTCCAACGGAGAAGATGGCATGGACAGAGTATAACGCGCCCGCGCGGGCGGCCGATTCCGCCCGGCGAGCCGGGAAAACGCGTGGCGAGACGGTCTTAGCCGCGCTTCTTCACGCCGTTTCGAAGCAGCGCCGACGCGCGCGCGACGGCACCGCGATGGATCACTCGAATGAGCCGATGCGCTTCAGGTTGCTGAAGTTCATCCAGATGAAGAACGCGCGGCCGACGATATTGTTGTCCGGCACGAAGCCCCAGTAGCGGCTGTCGGCGCTGTTGTCGCGGTTGTCGCCCATCATGAAGTAATGGCCCGGCGGCACCTTGCACGTCACGCCTTGCGCGTTGTAGACGCAGTTGTCGCGGTACGGAAAGTCGTCCGCGCCGACGACGAACGGCGGCACTTGCGGATTATTCAGGATGGCGTTTTTGCGGCCGTCGAGATCTTCGATGAATTGCTTCGCGTAGCCGATGCGCTCGTCGTCGAAGTAGTCCGGCTGCGGGGTTTCGGGAACCGGCTTGCCGTTGATCGTGAGCTGCTTGTTTTCGTACGCGACGGTATCGCCCGGCAGGCCGATCACGCGCTTGATGTAGTCGACCGATTCGTCTTTCGGATAGCGGAACACGACCACATCGCCGCGCGTGAGCGGCTTGCCTTGCGTCAGCTTCGTGTTGCTGATCGGCAGGCGCAGGCCGTACTCGTATTTGTTCACCAGAATGAAGTCGCCGACGAGCAGCGTCGGCACCATCGACCCGGACGGAATCTTGAACGGCTCGACGATGAACGAGCGCACCACGAACACCGCGAGAATCACCGGAAAGAAGCTCGCCGTGTATTCGAGCCACCATGGCTGGCGCAGCGCCTCGTTGCGCAGGCGCGCGCGCGTTTGATCGGCGTTTTCATCGGCAAACCGCTCGCCGACGCGTTCCTGCTGGCGGTCGAACTCGGCCACAGCAGCGTCCGCCGCGCGGCGGCGCTGTTTGACGAACACCAGTTTGTCCAGCACCCATGCAATACCCGTCACCACGACGAGGATCAAGAGAATCAATGCGAAATTCATCAATCGCTTCCGGTTGTTATCGTCGGTTGTTGTTCTGCGCCCGGCGGCGCGCGAACGTCACTCGTCCACGCGTAGGATGGCGAGGAAAGCCTCTTGCGGAATCTCGACAGAGCCGACCTGCTTCATGCGCTTCTTGCCCGCCTTCTGCTTTTCGAGCAGCTTCTTCTTGCGCGTGATGTCGCCGCCGTAGCACTTCGCGAGCACGTTCTTGCGCAGCGCCTTGATGTTTTCGCGCGCGATGATGTTCGAGCCGATGGTCGCCTGAATCGCCACGTCGTACATCTGGCGCGGGATCAGCTCGCGCATCTTCGACGCGACTTCGCGGCCGCGGCTCTGGCTTTGCGAGCGGTGAACGATGACGGACAAGGCATCGACCTTATCGCCGTTGATCAGCATGTCGACCTTCACGACATCCGCCGCGCGGTATTCCTTGAACTCGTAGTCCATCGACGCATAGCCGCGCGACGTCGACTTCAGGCGGTCGAAGAAGTCGAGCACGATTTCCGCCATCGGGATTTCATAGGTCAACTGCACCTGACGGCCGTGGTACTGCATGTTGATCTGCTGGCCACGCTTGTTCGTGCACAGCGTGATGACGGAGCCGACATACTCCTGCGGCATGTACAGATTCACCGTGACGATCGGCTCGCGCACTTCCTCGATCTTCGACGGCTCCGGCATCTTCGCCGGATTCTCGACCTGAATAGTGCTGCCGTCGCGCTGGACGACTTCGTACACCACCGTCGGCGCGGTGGTGATCAGGTCCATGTCGAATTCGCGCTCCAGCCGTTCCTGCACGATCTCCATGTGCAGAAGGCCGAGGAAGCCGCAGCGGAAGCCGAAGCCCAGCGCCTGCGACACTTCCGGCTCGAATTGCAGCGAGGCGTCGTTGAGCTTCAGCTTTTCGAGCGATTCGCGCAGCGAGTCGTATTGATTCGCTTCGACCGGATACAGCCCCGCGAAAACCTGCGGCTTCACCTCCTTGAAGCCCGGCAGCGGCTCGGCGGCCGGACGATTCGCGACCGTCACGGTGTCGCCGACCTTCGCGGCCGTCAGTTCCTTGATGCCCGCGATCACGAAGCCGACCTGCCCCGCCGACAATTGCGACAGGTTCGTCGACTTGGGCGCGAACACGCCGAGATGCTCGACCGGATATTGAGCGCCGGTCGCCATCATCTTGATCTTGTCCTTCGGCTTCAACGTGCCGTTGAAGATGCGCACGAGCATCACGACGCCGACGTAATTGTCGAACCACGAGTCGATGATGAGCGCCTGCAGCGGCGCGTCCGGATCGCCCTGCGGCGGCGGCACTTTCGCGATCAGCGATTCGAGCACATCTTCCACGCCGAGGCCGGTCTTCGCGCTGCAATGCACGGCGTCCGTCGCGTCGATGCCGATCACGTCTTCGATCTCGGCGATCGCGTTTTCCGGATTCGCGGCCGGCAAGTCGATCTTGTTCAGCACCGGCACGACTTCGACGCCCAGTTCGATTGCCGTGTAGCAATTCGCCACGGTCTGCGCCTCGACGCCCTGACTCGCGTCGACGACGAGCAGCGCGCCTTCGCAAGCGGAAAGCGAACGGCTGACTTCGTACGAGAAGTCGACGTGTCCGGGGGTATCGATCAGATTGAGGTTGTAGACCTGGCCGTCGCGCGCCTTGTAGGTGAGCGCCGCCGTTTGCGCCTTGATGGTGATGCCGCGCTCGCGTTCCAGGTCCATCGAATCGAGCACCTGCGCTTCCATCTCACGATCGGACAGCCCGCCGCACAACTGGATGATGCGGTCCGCGAGCGTGGACTTGCCGTGATCGATGTGCGCAATGATCGAAAAGTTACGAATATGATTCATTCAGTGCCGATCAAGCGAAAAAGGCGCGCCCTCACACATGCGGAGCACGCCTTGAAAAATTGGGGGAAAACTTCTGCATTTTAGCCGAAAAGGGGGTGGACAGGCGTTTCGGCGTTCGGCGGCCCTATGAGCGGCGCGAGGCGAGCGCCGCCAGGACGGCATCCACGTCGAGCCGGTGCTCGCACACCTCGACGCCGTCCAGCATCAGCACCGGCACGCGCTCGTTGTAGCGCGTCTCGAGCAGCGGATCGTCGTCGATATCGATCCACTCGATCGCCACGCCGAAGCGTTGCGCGATCGGCTCGAGCTCCGCGCGCATGTCTTCACACAGATGGCACCACGCGCGCCCGTACAGCACGAAATGCGCGGCGTGGTCCGCCCTCATCGCGCGGCGTTACTTCTGCGCCGGCACGCGCGGGCGCAGCGGCACGAACTGCGTGTTGTCGCCACGGCGCACGAGAATCGCGACCATCTTGCTGGCATCGAGCCCCTGCGCGATGGACTCGAACTGCTTCGCGCTCGTGACGTCCGTGTCGCCGATCCGCATGATGATGTCGCCCTTCTGGAAGCCCGCGCGCGCCGCCGGTCCTTCGACGGCATCTACCTGCACGCCGCCGTTGAGCTTGAGCGCCTTCTTCTGCTCGGCCGGAATGTCGCTCACCGCGAGGCCGAGCGAATTGCTCGCGCGCTCCTTCGGCTGCGGCGCGCGGCGCTGCTCGGTCTTCGCGACCTTATCCGGCTGCATTTCCGCGATGGTGATCGGCAGATCGCGCGACTGGCCCTTGCGCCAGATGGTGATCGTCGCTTTCATGCCCGGCTTGCTGTCGCCGACCATGCGGGGCAGGTCGGTCGCCGTTTCCACGTTCACGCCGTTGAACTTGAGGATGATGTCGCCCGGCTGGATGCCCGCCTTGTCGGCCGGACCGCCCGCCTCGACGCTGCTGACGAGCGCGCCCTGCGCCTTCGGCAAGCCGAGCGAATCGGCCACGTCCTTCGTCACCTCGCCGATCGCGACCGCAATGCGCCCGCGCGTGACCCTGCCCGACGTCTTCAGCTGATCCGCCACGCGCATCGCCTCGTCGATCGGAATCGCGAACGAGATGCCCATGAAGCCGCCGGTGCGGCTATAAATCTGCGAATTGATGCCGATGACTTCGCCCGCCATGTTGATGAGCGGCCCGCCCGAGTTGCCGGGATTCACCGCGACATCGGTCTGGATGAACGGCAGGTAGTCGCCCGTGTCGCGGCCCTTGGCGCTGACGATGCCGGCCGTCACCGTATTGTCGAGACCGAACGGCGAGCCGATGGCGAGCACCCATTCGCCGACGCGCACCTTGTTCGAATCGCCGATGGTGATGGCCGGCAGATTCGACGCGCTGATCTTCACGACCGCGACGTCCGTGCGCTCATCGACGCCGACGAGCCGCGCCTTGAACTCGCGCTTGTCGGTGAGCGTGACGTAGATGGTGTCCGCGTCGTCGACGACGTGCGCGTTGGTCATCACGTAGCCGTCCGTCGAGAGGATGAAGCCCGAGCCGACGCCGCTGCTCTGCTCCGAGTTGTCCTGACTGTCATCGGGCGGAAGGCTGCGGCTGCCGCCCTTGCCCTGATCGCCTCCGCCGCCGCCACCACCGCCGCCGCCACCGTTGCCGCGCGGCGAGCCCGGCTGCCCCGGCATCGGAATGCCGAAGAAGCGCCGGAAGAACTCCGACATGTCGCCTTCGTCGAGGCCCGGCGGCAAGCCGCGCATCTCGCCCGACGAGCCGACGCGCGAGGTCGTGCGGATGTTCACGACCGAAGGCCCGACCTTGTCGACGAGCGAGGTGAAGTCCGGCAGATTCACCGTGGGCGCTGCCGCCGCCGCGTTCGAGAGGAACGGCAGGCACACGGCGAGCGCCGCGGCCGCGATTAACTTGCGCAGCGAGTAGTTGCTCATGGATGGAAGGCCGAGGGATTCGATTACTTGGAAGGCTTGTATTCTATGGTAGAAGCAAATTGCTGCAACGTGGCTTGCGGCACTTCGCCCAGCAAAGTAATCCAGAAATCGCCGCGACGCTTCACGAGCACATGCGTTGCGCCGTTATTGCCCGCGCCTTCCTTGCGGGAATTCTTCTCGACCGGCTCGACGAACACGGAAATGGCAGCGAGGCCGTCCGAGAACACTGCCTGATCGACGGGAATCGGCGGCTGGCCCTGCTCGCTCGACGCCATCGGCCGGCGCAGTTCGCGGATCAGCCTGAAGCCGGGAATGGTCGGCCTGATCTGCCAGCCCTGCGCCTGCAAGTCGACCGGCTGCACCGGCGGGCGCACGACGTTCCAGCCCGCCGTGGCGCGCATGCCGTTCGCGATCGAGGCTTTATCGATTGCCCCGCCGATACGCACCTGCGAGAACGAAAGCTGTTCGAGCACCTGGCCGTCCGGATCGAGCGTCTGCGCGCGCAGCAAGAGACCGGTCTTCGCGTCCGCCCACAGCTTGTAGGCGAAACGATAGGCGTCTTTCGGGTCGAGCTCGATCACCTGACTCTCGATGCCCGCGACGCGGTCGGTGCCGAGCAGCTTCGGCTCGTACACCGCGAGTACCTGATCGCCGCTCGTGGCGAGCAGCGACGGAAACGAATCCTTGCTCTGCCGATGCTCCATGACGAGCAGATGCCGCTCCGGCACGAACGTGAGCATGTCGTCGTCGTGGCGCAGCATCCGCCGCGGCGCGCCGTCGAGACTTTCGAGCGATTCGTAGTCTCCGTCGCCGTGGGTGGCGACGTGCGTGATGCGCGACGACTGCACCGTCGCGCCGCGCTGATAAAGGAAGGTGCCCTCGTAATTCTGCTGCTGGGCCGCTTCCTGAATGCGGTTGAGCAGGTTGGCGGCGGTTTTGCGATCCGGCGCGTTGCCGCTGTCAGCGAACGATGCGGATGCCGCGCACAACAACGCGGCTGCGCACAACATGAATGCCGGCAGCCGCCCCCAATATCTAGTTTTATTCAACCGCACACCTGCCTTCAGTTATTGGCTCTGCGTTGTCACCGCCGCGCGAATCAGTGGCATGGCGCCGGGCATCGCAGGCTGCTGCGAGAACTGCTGATGCGCTTCGAGGTACTGATCGAGATTCGCGTCGCGGATGATGTTCGCCTCGACGACCGGCGCGGCGGTGGTCACGGCCGGCACCGACGCGAGCGCGACACGCTGCACCGAATCCGGCTGCGCGACGCTCGCCACTTGCGCGCCCGAGCGGACGCCGACTCCCTGCATTTGCGGCACGACGATCCACGTGAGCGTGGCCGCGGCGGCCGCGACCGCGAACGCCGGCATCACGCGCCGACGCAGCATGCCACTGCGCGCCTTTTGCGCCGAAGCCGATGCCGCAGGCAGGGCCGCAGGCGCCAGCACGTGCGCTTCGGCCTCGAAGCGCGCCGCGAACGACGCCATGAACGCGTGGCTGCGCGCCGGGCTTTCGGCGAGATCGTCGGAACGCAGCGCGTCGCCGATGAGATGATAGTCGGACCACGCCGCGCGGTCCTCGCTCGTCAGTTCCGCCAGGAACTGACCGATGTTTCCGATTTCGCCGAGCGATTCACCGTCGACGAACGCCGACATGCGCTCCCCGCGCGAGCTTGCCTGCGAATTTCCCTGCGCCTGCATCGAGACCGACCCCATGATGCTCCCCAATCCTTCGAAACCAGCCGTAGTGACACCACCTAACCCAGATATCGCGTCCCTGTCCCGAAGTTTCCAGCCGTCTTACCAGCGTTTGCCTTCGGGTGTGTCCAACAACGGACGCAATTTTGCCGCAATGGCTTCCCGAGCACGGAAAATTCTCGATCTGACGGTGCCGATCGGGCAGTCCATCATCTCCGCGATTTCCTCGTAACTCAATCCTTCGATTTCCCGGAGCGTGATGGCGGTGCGCAATTCCTCGGGCAGCAGCGCCATCGCAGCATTGACCGTTTGAGCGATCTGCTTGCTCATCAACATCGACTCGGGCGTGTTGATATCCCTTAGTTGGTCGGCGTCGGAGAAAGTTTCCGCTTCTTCCGCATCTGCTTCGGTAGAAGTGGGAGCGCGGCGTCCCTGCGTCGCGAGGTAGTTTTTCGCCGTGTTGACGGCAATGCGGTACAGCCAGGTGTAGAACGCCGATTCGCCGCGAAACTGCGGCAGCGCGCGGTAGGCCTTGATGAAGGCGTCCTGGGCGACGTCCTCGACTTCGGCGGGATCGCGCACGAGGCGCGAGATCAGTCGAATGATCTTGCGGTGGTATTTGGCGACCAACAGTTCGAACGCGGCTTTGTCGCCCTTCTGCACGCGTTCGACCAGCACTTGGTCGATTTCTTTTTCGCTCACCTGGGAATCCGTTTGACTTTGGGCTGTTGCGCGGACGGGTATTGTAGCGTCACGGACTTCGCGTTATCCCGGACGCTCATCTACCGTTACAGTCGTTACAGGTAGGCGCTGGCGGCGCGGCGGGCGCGCACGACAAGCTGGCGGAAGGTGTCGGAATCGATGGAATCCGCTGCCACCAGAAGCGCGCGCGGCCTGCCTTTTTCCGATGACAACGTGAGCGCGACGACCACGCCCCATTGCGCGCAGCCGACGATGCGCCGGTACTGCGCGCAGCCCGCGCGGTTCCACACCGTGAGGCCGTCCGCGTGCAGGCCGATGGCGGCCGGTTGGCGCAGCGTCCAGCGCACGGCCGCCAGGGCGAGGGCCGCTAGACACGCTAGCGCGGCCACGGTCGCGTGAAGCGGCCCAAATTGCGCGAAGACCGCCCGGAAGACGGCCGCGTCCGCCAGCACGACAAAACCGATGAGCGCTGCGAGCAGAAAACGCGAAGGCCGCATGGGGATGCGCGGCGGTGTGCCCGCTTCCCCATGCGGCCGATTCAGATGCGCGCCCGTCATCGTGTCCCCCGTCCTTGACGAGCGCGCCGTGCTCAGAAACGCTTGAAGACGAGCGAGCCGTTCGTGCCGCCGAAGCCGAACGAGTTCTTCACCGCGACGTCGATCTTCATTTCCCGCGCCGTGTTCGCGCAGTAATCCAGGTCGCACTGCGGGTCCTGATTGAAGATGTTGATGGTCGGCGGCGAGATCTGATGATGCACGGCCAGCACGGTAAACACCGACTCCAGCCCGCCCGCGCCACCGAGCAGGTGCCCGGTCATCGACTTCGTGGAGTTCACGACGATGTTCTTCGCGTGATCGCCGAGCGCGCGCTTGATGCCGATGGTCTCCGCGATGTCGCCGAGCGGCGTGGACGTGCCGTGCGCGTTCACGTAGTTGACCTCGTCCGCGTTGACCTTCGCGTTTTTCAGCGCGTTGACCATCGCGCGGCGGCCGCCGTCGCCGTCTTCGGGCGGCGCCGTCATGTGGTAAGCGTCGCCGCTCATGCCGTAGCCCAGCACTTCGGCGTAGATCTTCGCGCCGCGCGCTTTGGCATGTTCGTATTCTTCGAGCACCATGACGCCCGCGCCTTCGCCGAGCACGAAGCCGTCGCGGTCCGTATCCCACGGGCGGCTGGCCGTCGCCGGGTCGTCGTTGCGCTGCGAGAGCGCGCGCGCCGCCGCGAAGCCGCCGATACCGAGCGGGGAAACGGTCGCTTCCGCGCCGCCCGCGATCATTACGTCGGCGTCGCCGTATTCGATCAGGCGCGACGCTTCGCCGATGCAGTGCAGGCCGGTGGTACACGCCGTGACCATCGACAGATTCGGACCCTTGAGGCCGAAGCGGATCGACAGATGGCCGGAGATCATGTTGATGATCGACGCCGGGACGAAGAACGGCGAAATGCGGCGCGGACCGCGATTGAGCAGTTCGGTCTGCGTGACTTCGATCATCGGCAGCCCGCCGATGCCCGAGCCGACCACGACGCCCACGCGTTCCGCGTTTTCGTCGGTGATCGCAAGGCCGCTGTCCTGCATCGCCTGAACGCCTGCCGCGAAGCCGTAATGGATAAAGGTATCCATGTGGCGCGCTTCCTTGGCGGGCATGTAGTCTTCGATGTTGAAGCCCTTCACCTCGCCCGCGAAACGCGTGGAGAAGTTCGCGGCGTCGAACTTCGTGATGTTGGCGATGCCCGACTTGCCCGCCACCAGATTGGCCCAGCCGTCGGCAACGGTATTGCCGACAGGCGAAACGAGCCCAAGGCCTGTAACAACAACTCGACGACGGCTCACGTTAACCCCTTATCCATAGAATGACGAAAAGCAAAAGCCACAGCGGCCACAGGAAACCGCCCTGTGTGCCCTGTGGCTGTTAAATCGGTCTTTGCAGCGACGATGCTTCAAGCTCGAAGAGCGACGGGTCGCTGGCGCGTCCGGCCTTAGGCCTTGACGTTGGCGCGAGCGTAGTCGATCGCTTGCTGAACCGTGGTGATCTTCTCGGCTTCTTCATCGGGGATTTCCATGCCGAACTCGTCTTCCAGCGCCATCACCAGTTCCACCGTGTCGAGCGAGTCAGCGCCCAGATCGTTCACGAACGACGCTTCGTTCTTGATTTCGGCTTCCGCCACGCCCAGTTGTTCGGCGACGATCTTCTTCACGCGCTGTTCGATGTTGTCCATGCAGCCCTCCGAGGGAATAAAAGTTCAAAAATACGAGTGCGCGCATTTTATCAGGTTTGTACCCGCAAAATACGGCGCGTCAGTTCCATGCTTCGCCGCCTGCTGCGCTTCATCAAGGCGCGAGCCGTTGGCCTGCATCGTTCGTTGCTGCCGCGCTGTACGGGGCGCGCATGCCGGTGAGAGCATTTTGCGCGCCCGTGTGCCGCGCGGATATTAAGCGATATTCGGCGAAATGCCTATTACATGTACATGCCGCCGTTCACGTGAAGCGTCGTGCCCGTGATGTAACCGGCGAACGGCGACGCGAGGAACGCCACCGCATGCGCGATGTCTTCCGGGCTGCCGAGCCGGCCCAGCGGGATCTGCGCGGTCAGCGCGGTGCGCTGTTCTTCCGGCAACACCTTCGTCATGTCGGTGTCGATGAAGCCCGGCGCGATGCAGTTCACCGTGATGCCACGGCTGCCGATCTCGCGTGCTAGCGCGCGCGTCATCCCCGCGACGCCGGCCTTCGCCGCCGCGTAGTTCGCCTGACCGGGATTGCCCGACGAGCCCACCACCGACGTGATGTTGATGATGCGCCCGCCGCGCGCCTTCATCATCGGGCGCAGGACGGCTCGCGACAGGCGGAAGACCGCGCGCAGATTCGTGTCGATGACGGCGTCGAATTCGTCGTCCTTCATGCGCATGGCGAGCTGATCTTTCGTGATGCCCGCGTTGTTCACGAGCACGTTGAGGCCGCCGAACTCCTTCACGGTGGCATCGATGAACGCGTCGGCCGCTGCGGCGTCGTTCACGTTCAGCACCGCGCCGCGGCCCTTGCCGCCCGCCTGCGCCAGCGCTTCGCTGATGCCCGCCGCGCCGCTTTCGCTCGTGGCCGTGCCGATGACCGTCGCGCCCTGACGAGCCAGTTCCAGCGCGATGGCGCGCCCGATGCCGCGCGACGCTCCCGTGACGATAGCTACCTGATTGTCCAAGTTCATGTGGTTGCCTCTTATCCAGCGATCAGTTTGCGCGTTTCTTCGAGCGAGGCGGGATCGAACACCGCGCCGCCGACCAGATTGCCGTCGATGCGCTTCGTCAGCCCCGCGAGCACTTTGCCCGGACCGCATTCGATCACGTGCGTGACGCCTTCACGCGCCATCGCCTGCACGCACTCGACCCAGCGCACCGGGCCTGCGGCTTGACGCACGAGCGCGTCCTTGATCGCGGCGGGGTCCGAGACCTTCGCAACATCGATGTTATTGATCAGCGGAATGCGCGGCGGCTCGATGCGCACGTTCGCGAGATAGTCGCGCAGTTTGTCCGATGCCGGCTTCAGCAACGACGAATGGAACGGCGCGGACACGGGCAGCGGCAACGCGCGCTTCGCGCCCTTCGCCTTCGCCACTTCGCATGCCTTTTCGACCGCCGCCTTCGCGCCCGCGATCACCACTTGCGACGGCGCATTGAAGTTCACCGCTTCCACGACGCCCGCCGACGCGCTTTCGGCGCAGACTGCGCGCACCGTGTCGTCGTCGAGACCGAGAATCGCCGCCATGCCGCCCTCGCCGACCGGCACCGCGCTTTGCATCGCCTGGGCGCGAAAGCGCACGAGCGGCACCGCGTCCGCGAATGCGAGCGCGCCGGCCGCGACCAGTGCCGTGTATTCGCCGAGGCTGTGACCCGCGACCAGTGCCGGCGCGAGGCCGGTTTCCTTTTCCCACACGCGGTAGATGGCGTACGCGGCCGTGAGCATGACCGGCTGCGTGTTCGTCGTCAGATTGAGCTCTTCGGCCGGACCTTCGGCGATCAGCTTCGCGAGATCCTGACCGAGCGCATCCGATGCCTGCTGCACCGTCTCGCGCACCACGGCGTGATCGGCAAAGGCGTTGAGCATGCCGATCGATTGCGAGCCTTGGCCCGGGAAAACGAACGCAAATTTCATATCGTCCTCGTTGGATTGGAAGGATCCGCGTGTGCGTCGAGGGCGCGCGCGGCGTCGCCGGTTGCACGCGCGGCGCGCAGCTTCATCGACAGCGGATCAGTTGCAGATTAATGGAGGGAGACGGATGAAAGAATCAGTAGCGGAAGACCGACGCGCCCCACGTGAAGCCGCCGCCGACGCCTTCGATCAGCACGTTCTGTCCGCGCTTGATGCGGCCGTCGCGCACCGCGACGTCGAGCGCGAGCGGAATCGACGCCGCCGAGGTATTGCCGTGGTCGCCGACCGTCACCACCATGCGCTCCTGCGGCAAGTGCAGCTTGCGGCAGGTGCTCTGCATGATGCGGATGTTCGCCTGATGCGGAATGAGCCAGTCGATTTCCTGCGGCGTGAGATGCGCTTTCTGGAGCGCTTCGATCGCGACCTTCTCCAGCACGTTCACGGCGAGCTTGAACACCGCCTGGCCGTCCATGTGCAGGAACGCGCTGCCGCTCACGACGCCGCCGTTCACATTGCCCGGCGTGCAGAGAATGTCGGCGTAGCTGCCGTCCGCGTGCAGCGCGCTGGCGAGCACGCCCGGCTCTTCCGACGCCTGAAGCACCACTGCGCCCGCGCCGTCGCCGAACAGCACGCAGGTCGTGCGGTCCTTGAAGTCGAGAATGCGCGAGAAGGTCTCCGCGCCGACGACGAGCGCCGTGCGATGCATGCCGCTACGAATGAAGCTGTCCGCCGTCGCCATGCCGTACGCGAAGCCCGAGCACACGGCCTGCACGTCGAACGCGGCGCCGTTGTTCTTGATGCCCAGCTTGTTCTGCAACAGGCACGCGGTGCTCGGAAACACGAAGTCGGGCGTCGATGTGGCGACGATGATGAGGTCGATCGACTGCGGATCGATGCCCGCCGCCGCGATGGCCTTCTGCGAAGCGATGAGCGCGAGATCGCTCGTGGTCTGATCCGGAGCCGCGAAGTGCCGCGCGTGGATGCCCGTGCGCGCGACGATCCATTCGTCGCTCGTCTCGACGCCTTGCTGCGAGAGACGGTCCGCCAATGCCTGATTCGTGATGCGCTCGGACGGCAGATAGCTGCCAGTGCCGAGCACGCGAGCGTAGAGATTGGATTGAGCCATTATGCCTTCGTGTGTTGCGCGGTGCCGGACGCGTCCGGCGGGTTAGGCGAGGGGTTAGGCGAGGAATTCGGCTGAAGCGCGAGCGCGTCGGCGGACGCATCGGCAGCCGGCGCGCTCGTGCCCGCGTCTTGTGCGGACGGCGCGGACAGCGCATTTTCCTCCATCGCGCGCACGAGGCGTTCGAGCACGCCATTTTTGACGGCATCATACCCGCGTTTGATCGCCCACTCAAAGCCGTACGCTTCCGCGGAGCCGTGACTTTTGATCACGAGCCCGCGCAGGCCGAGGAGCGCCGCGCCGTTGTATTGCGCCGGATCGACGCGCTTTCTGAACCGCTTGAGCACGGGCATGGCGACGAGCGCCATCAGCTTGCTCGAAAGCGAGCGCGTGAATTCTTCCTTGATCATGTCGGAGAGCATCTTGGCGAGCCCTTCCGACGTTTTCAGCGCCACATTGCCGACGAAGCCGTCGCAGACGACGACATCGGTCGTGCCTTTGTAGATGTCGTTGCCTTCCACGTTGCCGTAGAAGTTGAGCGTGCTCGCGCGCAGCAGCTCGCCCGCGCGCTTGATCGTTTCGTTGCCCTTGATGACTTCTTCGCCGATGTTGAGCAGCCCGATGGTCGGCCGCTCGCGGCCTTCGATCGCGGACACGAGCGCGTGGCCCATTTCGGCGAACTGCAACAGATGCTCGGGCTCGCAATCGACGTTCGCGCCGAGATCCAGCACGGTCGTGTAGCCCTTCTGGCTCGGCATCGCGAAGGCGATGGCCGGCCGTTCGATGCCCGCGAGCGTTTTGAGCACGTAGCGCGACACCGCCATGAGCGCGCCGGTATTGCCCGCGGAAATGCAGGTCTGCGCCTCGCCTTCCTTCACGAGGTTGAGCGCCACGCGCATCGACGAATCTTTTTTCTTGCGCAGCGCGACTTCGACCGGGTCGTCCATGGCGACGACTTCGGTTGCTGGAACGACGGTCAGACGCGGCTCGTCGAGCGCCTTCGACTTTTTCAGCTGGGCGCGGATCGCCTGTTCGATGCCGACGAGCATCAGGTGCGCGTCGGGATGCGAGCGCACGAAATTGACAGCGGCGGGAACGGTCACGGCCGGACCGTGGTCGCCTCCCATGCAGTCAATGGTTATCTTTACGGTCATGGAAAGCGACGAATTTCAGGCACAAAAAAGCGGCAGTGAAATGCCGCCTTCTTGTCGTACCGGGAAAGTGTCAACAGCGTGCCAGGCGCGAGCCACCGCAAAACGGCGTTGCGCACGCGGCAAAGCAGAGAACGAACGCTTAGTCGTTCTTCGTCTTGACGACTTTCTTGCCACGATAGTAGCCGTTCGGGCTCACGTGGTGACGCAGATGCGCTTCGCCCGTGCTCGGCTCGACAGCCAGCGGCGCCGTCGGGAGGAAGTCGTGGGAACGGTGCATGCCGCGCTTGGACGGCGACTTCTTGTTTTGCTGAACTGCCATGATTACTCCAGAAAAATTTTGCGAATTCTAACACAGGGCGGCCTGTCTCCGCGTTCGCGGAAAACTGCGGCCGTCCCGGCCCACCGCTAGAAGCGGGAGATTGCGTGCGGCGAGGATTCGCCGCACCGCGCCATCAATGCTTCTTGTCGTCCGGACCGCTCGTCTTGAGCTTTTCCAGAACGGCAAACGGATTCGGTTTCTCGGCTTCCTCGCCGCCTTCGTCGGCCTCGTCCTCGGCGCTGCCTGCGAGCAGGCTTTCATGCACTTCCGGACAGACGCTGTGCTTCGGCACGAGCGGCAAGGAAAGCAACAACTCTTCTTCGATCAAGTCGATGAGATCGAACTGGCGCGAGCCGACGATCACTTCGATTTCATCTTCGTCGAGCGGATACTCGTCTGCTTCTTCCTCCGTCGCGACGATCCGATACGTCGCGTCGACGTCGAGATGCTGCGAGTACGGCGAAAGACAGCGCTGGCACGTGAGCCACACCGAACCGTGCACCGCGAGGCGCAGATACGGCTGCGGCGCTTCCGTGCCGTCGTCCTGCAATTCCGGCTGGGTCGAGCCCTCGCCCTGCCAGGTGAAGACCGTGTCGTCCTCTGGCGCGTCCGCCGGTACTTCGGCTAACATGCGCGGCATTTGCGACGTACGCAACGCGCCCGCTGCCTGCCGTTTGTTCTCGGCGAAGTCGTAAAGGTCGAGCGCGCGCAGATCAGCGAGGCTCGCAGGTTTGCCAGGATTCTGAGTCATGCGCGCTCCTGCCTTATGCCGGGTTGTTCGTTCTCTCATCGGCCGACGCAGCGTTTCTTCGTGCGGCTTGCATCGGTTTGCATGCACTCAGTATGCACTGCCCGCCGGCTCAGAGCACGCCAGGCACGTACTCATTTGCATTCCCGCCCGCGCCAATACCCTGACAGCCGATGAAAAGCCCAAAATCATATAGGCTTTATTCTTTCGAGTCAAATAGTTAAGGCTGCGTACGCGGTCTGTGGCTTATCCACCCATTTCACCGGTTTTCAATATGTCGATTCCTCAAGCGCCGCGCCTCGTGCTGGCGTCCAGTTCGCCGTATCGGCGCGAGTTGCTGCAGCGCCTGCGCATTCCGTTCGACGTCGTTTCGCCCGATATCGACGAAGCCCCGCTCGAAGGCGAATCGCCCGAAGCCACCGCCGTGCGCCTCTCGATCGCGAAGGCGCGCGCCGCTGCCGAACGCATGACGGACGCGGCGGACGCGCTCGTAATCGGCTCGGATCAGGTCGCGACATTCGATGGCCGTCAGCTCGGCAAGCCCGGCACACACGACAACGCCGTCGAACAGCTTCGGTCGATGCGCGGCCGCAGCGTCGAATTCCACTCCGCGCTCGCCCTCTTCGACGCGCGCACGGGCGACGTGCAATCCGCCGATATCGTCACGCGCGTGCGCTTTCGCGATTATTCCGACGCCGAAATCGAAGCGTACTTGCGCGCCGAAACGCCCTACGACTGCGCGGGGAGCGCCAAATCCGAAGGTCTGGGCATCGCGCTCCTGGACGCGATCGACTCCGACGACCCGACAGCACTCATCGGCCTGCCGCTCATCGCGCTGACGAAGATGCTGCGAGCCGCCGGCTTTGCGGTTCTGGGGGCGGCATGAGCGGCATCCTCTATTTGATCCCGAACACGCTGGGCGAAGGCGACGCCGCCGCGCTCGCGTCCGTGCTTCCCGAGCCGGTGCGCGCGCAGGCTGCGGCGCTCGGTTACTACATCGGCGAAAACGCGAAGACGACACGGGCGTTTCTGAAGAAAGTCGGCACCGAACGGCCGATTCAGGAAATCGAGATACGCGAGTTGAACGTGAACACGCCGCGCGCCGAAATCGACCGGCTACTTGCGCCGATCCTCGCGGGCACCGACGCCGGCCTCGTTTCGGAAGCCGGCTGCCCCGCCGTCGCCGATCCCGGCGCGCTGCTGGTGCGGCGGGCGCACGAGCGCGGCGTCAAAGTGGTGCCGTTCGTCGGTCCGAGCTCGATCCTGCTCGCGCTGATGGCGTCGGGCATGAACGGCCAGAGCTTCGCGTTCAACGGCTATCTGCCGGTTGACGCAGCGGAACGCGGCAAGCGCCTGCGCGAGCTCGAACAGTTGTCGCGCAAGGCGAATCAGACGCAGATTTTCATCGAAACGCCGTACCGCAATCGCGCGATGCTCGACACGCTCGTCGCGGCTTGCGCGCCTTCGACGCTGATTTGCGTGGCCGTGGACCTGACGCTGCCCGGCGAACAAATCGTCACGCGCACGGCAGCCGACTGGAAAAAGCACGCCGCGCCGGACCTGCACAAGCGCCCGGCCATTTTTCTGCTGCTCGCGTCGTAAGCGCGTTACGAATCAGCGCAACTGCACCTTGCCGCCGAGCGTCAGCGCGCGCACGGCGGCATCGCCCACGGAAGCGCCGAAGCGCCGCACCACGCGCTCGCTGATGCTTTCCTTCTGCGTGTAATCCACGATATCCGGCTGCTTGATGATCTCGCGCGCTACGTAATTCGCGTCGCCGAAGCCGTCCGCGAGACCGAGTTGCA
The DNA here is from genome assembly GCF_023631445.1 of Caballeronia sp. GAWG1-5s-s. Taxonomy (NCBI): domain Bacteria; kingdom Pseudomonadati; phylum Pseudomonadota; class Betaproteobacteria; order Burkholderiales; family Burkholderiaceae; genus Caballeronia; species Caballeronia sp. GAWG1-5s-s. The sequence continues at coordinate 96,875 of NZ_JALQDC010000010.1, forward strand.
CGCTTTTCTCGCCCGTCCAGAACATGCCGGAGAAGAGGTCCGGATCGTCCTTCAGACGCTTGCCGCGTCCCTCTTTCACCGCGTCGATGAACTGCGTGTGAATCTCGTCGAGCATGTCCTGAGCGTGCGCGGTCATTTGCGGCGTTTCGGGCGAGAACGGATCGAACGCGCCCTTGTTCGCGCCAGACGTGTGCATGCGGCGCTGGATGCCGAGCTTGTCCATCAGGCCCGTGAAGCCAAAGCCGTCCATCAGCACGCCGATCGACCCGACGATGCTCGCGCGATCCACGTAGATGCGGTCGGCCGCCGCCGCGACGTAATAGCCGCCCGACGCGCACATGTCGTCGACGACCACGTAAAGCGGCGTCTTCGGATACTTCGCGCGCAGCCGGCGAATTTCGCGATTGATGATGCCCGCCTGCACCGGACTGCCGCCCGGACTATTGATTCGCAGGATCACGCCCGCCGTGCCGTCGTCTTCGAACGCGCTTTGCAGCGCGCCGTCGATGTTGTCGGCGCTCGCGTCGCTGTTCGCGGAGATCTCGCCCTGGAGGTCGATCAGCGCCGTGTGCTTGCCGGACTTGGCGACGTGATCGCCGGTGAAATCGAACACGCCCCACGCGATCAGCCCGAGCACGGCGAGAAAGACGAAGCGGAAAAAGATGCGCCAGCGGCGCGCGGCGCGTTGCTCGCGAATGGCGGCGAGCGCGACGCGTTCCAGCGCGTCGCGCTCCCAGTTGTCGTTGCCGCGCGGGTTGGGCGAAAGGTTATCGGACATGCGTGGTCTTCCGGTCGTACGGCCGGGTCAAAGGAAAAAAGGGGAAATCAGGCGGGGCGAAGCGCGTCGTCTGGCAGCCAGAAGACTGCGCGCCCTTCCGGCGTCTCGCGTTCTTCGACCGCGACGGGTCGAAGCCGCGCGCCGCGGCACGGGCCGCCGACGCACTTGCCGGTGTCCGGCTCGTAGATCGCGCCGTGCGTCGCGCACATCAAGTATAGGCCCGAGCTTTCGAAGAACTGGCCCTCGGCCCAGTCGAGTTCCATCGGCACGTGCGCGCAGCGGTTCAGGTAGCCGTACGGCTTGCCGTCGTAGCGGACGAAGAAAACGACCGCCTCGCCGCTCGCGTCCTGCGCGCCCATCCGCACGCCCGCGCCGCCATCGACCAGTTCGTCCGCTGCGCAGACGCGCACCGCCTCTCGTGTCGGCTCGGTCATGCGTGCTCCCGCAGCCAGCCGGCCAGCGACGCGACGCTATCCGCGCAGAAACGCGGCTGCAACGCGGTGAGCGAATCCGCCGGATGCGCGCCGTACGCGACGCCCACGCCCGCCGCGCCCGCGTTGATGGCCATTTGCAGGTCGTGCGTGGTGTCGCCGATCATCAGCGTGCGGGACAGATCCTGCCCGAGTTCACGCGTGAGTTCCTGAAGCATCGCCGGGTGCGGCTTCGAGAAGGTTTCGTCGGCGCAGCGCGTGCCGTCGAAAACGCTCGTCAGGCGCGACTGATCCAGCGCCCGGTTCAGCCCGACGCGGCTCTTGCCCGTCGCCACCGCCAGAAAATAGCCCTCGTCGCGCAATTCCTGCAGCAGTTCGCGCACGCCGGCGAAGAGCTCGGTTTGCTGGCCCATCGTCAGGAAATGGAAGCGATACCGCTCGGCGAGGCGCGGATAGTCCTTCGTGTCGAGCGTCGGCGCGCAGATTTGCAGCGCGTCCTTGAGACCCAGGCCGATCACGTAGCTCGCGGATTCGTCGGCGGGCACGGGCAGGCCGAGATCGCGGCACGCCGCCTGAATGCTCCGCGTGATATGGACGGTCGAATCCATGAGCGTGCCGTCCCAGTCGAAAACGATCAGATCGAATTGCTGCCGCGCCATTTATGTCTCTCGGTTTTTGAGTTGTTCGATGAAGCGCTTGCACTCGGCGGGCAGCGGCGCTTCGAACTGCAGCGGCGCGCCCGTCGCGGGATGCGTGATTTTCAGTCGATAGGCGTGCAAAAACATGCGCTTGAGCGAAGGCATCGCGCTCGGCCGCGCAAGTTCCTTGTTCAGCGCGAAGTCGCCGTATTTCGCGTCGCCCGCAATCGGCAGGCCGATGCTCTGCATATGCACGCGAATCTGGTGCGTGCGGCCGGTCTTGAGTTCCGCCTCGACCCACGCGTAATCCGTCCAGCGTTCGATCAAGTTGAACACCGTATGCGACGCCAGCCCGTTTTCCTGGACGCGCACGCGCCGCTCGCCGTCCGCCGCCACGTATTTGTGCAGCGGCGCCTTCACGATGCGCCGCCGGCCCCAGTCGCTCGGCCAGTCGCCGTGTCCGAGCGCGTAATATCGCTTGTCGACGCGATTTTCGCGAATCTGCTCGTGCAGATTGACGAGCGCCGCGCGCTTTTTAGCGAGCATGAGCACGCCGGACGTCTCCCGGTCCAGCCGATGCACCAGCTCCAGAAACTTCGCGTGCGGCCGCGCGTTGCGCAATTGTTCGATGACGCCGAACGCGACGCCGCTGCCGCCATGCACCGCGACGCCCGACGGCTTGTCGATGACGATCAGGTGCTCGTCTTCGAAGAGAATCGGGAATTCGGCGGCGGGCGCATTCGACGACACCGGCGCTTCGTCGGCCTGAGCGATGCGAATGGGCGGCACGCGCACGACATCGCCCAACTCCAGCCGGTACGCCGCGTCGATGCGGCCCTTGTTCACGCGCACTTCGCCGCTGCGGAGAATCCGGTAAATATGGCTCTTGGGCACGCCCTTGCAGACGCGCAAAAGGAAGTTGTCGATGCGCTGTCCGGCAGCGGTTTCATCGACTTCGATCATCGACGTGCGCTCGCTTGCAACTTGTTTATGGGATGTTTTGCCTAACTCATTCATTCTGAATATAATTTGCGAGCAGCCTGAAAAGGCCGGACTCGACTCAGTTACCCATGAGGAGCTACGGCGCGATTCATCAGACTGTACAGGTGCAAGCGATAAACCATTATTTTACTTGCGCCCAGGGCCGGTTGCTCGCCCGGAAAATCGAGCAACGAGTTGCACGCACGGCGATATCACCGGCAGGGACGGAGCCCACAGGCGCGTTCGGTCGGGTCGATCGCCGATCGGTAACGGATTTTTGGTCAAAAAGAATTTCATCGGCGAGAACAGATGGCATCCGGGCGTTCAACCGGCTGCCCGCCCAATTTAGCCCTGCCATCGAGCAAGGGGCGAAGACGGCACATCGGGGCTCGCCGATTTGCGAACAACGGCGACGCATCTCGCTGCTGCGCTGATTCCTGCGAAGCGCGAGACGCAAAAAAACGCCGCAACGAGGCGAGACACGGCAAGCAGGCGGGAGCACGTAGCCCGCGGCTGCCGGCGCGGCACGTCCGCGAAGACGAAGATCGGTAACGAAGCATCGCGCCGGTTCGCGCGACACCGCTCTTCCTTTCGCGAACGCCGTCGGGAGGGAAAGGCTCTGTTGAAAGAGCGCTGCGGCTTTCCGTGCGTCCATTTCGAGACGCGGAAAGCCCCGCGCCGCCGTTCGTCCTTGCCACGGGCCGCATCGCCTCCGCGCGCTGCCGTTGTCGCATGTGCCCCTTGGCCCGGCCGCCGCATTCGTCGGCCCGATGCCAGCTTTCGGCAATTCTCCCGCCTAAAATCCGCTCCGGCGTGCTTTTGTGACAACACAAAAAGCGTGGCACGCCCGCCCTCCCGCTTCGCGCCGATGTTCGAATCCGCGCCGATTCGCCAGACGAGGAAGGGTCAAAGCCGCTCTGGAGCCGTTCAATGAAACGCATGCTGTTCAATGCGACGCAGCAAGAAGAACTGCGCGTCGCCATCGTCGATGGACAGAAGCTCATCGACATCGACATCGAAACCGCCGGGCGCGAACAGCGCAAAGGCAACATCTACAAGGGAGTCGTCACCCGCATCGAGCCGTCGCTCGAAGCCTGCTTCGTCAACTACGGCGAAGACCGCCACGGTTTTCTGCCGTTCAAGGAAGTCGCCCGCCAGTATTTCCGCGACGGCGTCGAGATGCGCTCCGCGCGCATCCAGGACGCGCTGCGCGAAGGCCAGGAACTCATCGTTCAGGTCGAAAAAGAAGAGCGCGGCAACAAGGGCGCGGCGCTGACCACGTTCATTTCGCTGGCCGGCCGCTATCTGGTGCTGATGCCGAACAACCCGCGCGGCGGCGGCGTGTCGCGCAGAATCGAAGGCGACGAGCGGCAGGAACTGCGCGAAACCATGGCGCAGTTGGAACTGCCCGAAGGCATGAGCATCATCGCGCGGACTGCCGGCATCGGCCGTTCGGCGGAAGAGCTCCAGTGGGACCTGAACTACCTGATGCAACTGTGGCGCGCGATCGAAGCCGCGTCGCAAAGCGGCGTCGCCGGCCAGCCGATGCTCATCTATCTCGAATCGAGCCTCGTCATCCGCGCGATTCGCGACTACTTCCAGCCGGATATCGGCGAAATCCTCATCGACACGACCGAAATCCATGACCAGGCGCGCGCCTTCATGGATATCGTGATGCCCGACAACCTGCAAAAGGTGAAGCGCTATCACGACGACGTGCCGCTCTTCTCGCGCTTCCAGATCGAGCATCAGATCGAAACGGCGTACTCGCGCACGGTGCCGCTGCCCTCGGGCGGCGCGATCGTGATCGATCACACCGAGGCGCTCGTCGCCATCGACGTGAACTCGGCGCGCGCCACCAAGGGCGCGGATATCGAGGAAACCGCCACGCGCACCAATCTCGAAGCCGCCGACGAAGTCGCGCGCCAGTTGCGCCTGCGCGATCTGGGCGGCCTGATCGTGATCGACTTCATCGACATGGAGTCGGCCAAGAGCCAGCGCGAAGTCGAGCAGCGCCTGAAAGACGCGCTCAAGCACGACCGCGCGCGCGTGCAGATGGGCAAGATCTCGCGCTTCGGCTTGATGGAGCTGTCGCGTCAGCGGCTGCGTCCGGCGCTGTCGGAAGGCAGCCACGTGACCTGCCCGCGTTGCAACGGCACGGGCCATATCCGCGATACCGAATCGTCCGCGCTGCAAGTCCTGCGGATCATCCAGGAAGAAGCGATGAAGGAAAACACCGCGGCAATTCATTGCCAGGTGCCGGTCGAGGTGACCGCCTTCCTGCTGAACGAAAAGCGCTCGGAAATCAACAAGATCGAGTCGCGCTTCAAGGTGAACGTCGTTCTGATTCCGAACAAGCATCTGGAGACGCCGCATTACAAGCTGGAGCGCCTGCGTCACGACGATGCGCGTCTGGACGATCCGCGCGCCTCGTGGAAGATGGCCGTCGAAGCGGCGAGCGAACTCGAATCCGAGACCGGCTACAGCAAGCGCGCCGAGGAAGTGAAGCCGAAGCAGGAAGCGGCGGTCAAGGGCATCACGCCCGAGAAGCCGGCGCCGAGCGCGCCGGTCAAGCCCGCGCCTGTCGAGGCCGCGCCCGCGCCCGCGCCGACCCCGGTGCCGGCAACCGGCGGCTTCATCGCCTGGATCAAAAACCTCTTTGGCATTCAGCCCGAAGTGAAGCCTGCGCCGGCGCCCGTCGAAGCGCAGCCGGCAGCGCGCCCGCAGCGCGAGCGTACGGAACGCGGCGAGCGTGGCGAGCGCACGGGCGGCGGCGACCGCAATCGCAATCGTCGTGGCGGCGCGGGCCGTGAAGGCGCGCCCGCGAATGGCGCGGCGACAGCCGGCAACGGTGCGAGCCGTCAGCCCGCGCGTCGCGAAGATCGCGAAGGACGTGGCACGCGTGAAGGCCGCGAGCCGCGTGAAGGACGCGAAGGCCGTGAACTGCGCGAAGTCCGCGAGCCGCGCGAAGCCCGGGAACCGCGCGAGGCGCGTGAACCCCGCGAGACGCGCGAACCGCGTGAGGCCCGCGAACCGCGCGAGGCTCGTGAGCCGCGTGAAGCGCGCGAACCGCGCGATCGCGGCCAGGAACGTGGCGCCGAGCGCGCACCGCGTCCGGAAGCCGCCGAGCGTCAGGAACGCCGCGAGCGTCCGGACCGTGGGGAGCGTGGCGAGCGCGCCGAACGGACGGACCGTGCCGAGCGTCCCGAACGCGCTGAGCGCCCCGAGCGTGCCGAGCGCCGCAAGCCGCAGCCGGAAGCCGCCGTCGAAGCATTGACGCAAGGCGAGACGGCAGCATCGGAGATCGCGGACACCGCGCCGCTCAATGCCGACGCTTTGCCGCAAGACATCGATGCCCTCTCCGCCGATCAGGCGGCAGCCGCGCGCGAAGGCGAAGAGCGCCGTCGCCGCCGCCGGGGTCGCCGTGGCGGTCGCCGTGATCGCGATGAAGAAGGCATGACGGTGAACCACGCCGCCGATGTCGCGGAAGCCGAAGGCGCAGCCGAAAGCACGTCGGCGCAAGCCGGTGTCTTCGACGCCGAAGCCGCGCAGGAAGCCGCCGCACGCCGTGAAACGCGTCCGGTTGCAGCCGAGTCGGAGCCGGTTGCGGACAGCCGCCAGGCGCAGCCGCAGGAAGTCGCGCCCGTAGCAGCGCCGGCCACGCAAGCCGAGCCGTTGCGAGCGAGCGAAGAAGCGAAGGCAGAAGCCAACGCGGACTCGCAGCCTGCGCCCGATATGTTCGCGAAGCCCGCAGCGGCACCTGCCGTCGAGAACCCGTTCGGGCCGTCGTCGAAGGTCGCGGAAACGAAGCCGGTCGATCCGTTCGCGCCGGTGGTCGTGGACGAGCCGAAGCCCGTCGAAGCTGCGAGCCACGCCGAAACGGCGCCCGAAGCACCCGTGGCACCCGTGGTCTCGGAGCCGGTGAAAACCGCCGCCATCGCTTCGACGCCGGCTGCGACCGCCGTCGAGCCGATCCAGTCGGAAGCCGCGCCGATGGCGCAGCCCGAAGTGACGATCGAGCCGCAGGTTCCGGTCGTGTCGGAGCCGGTGAAGCCTGCCGCGACGCAACCGACGCCCGCCGCATCGTCGACGGGAACGGACGCGTTGAAGCCGATGCTCGACACCGCCGGCCTCGTCTGGGTGAACACGGACGCCGACAAGCTGCGCGCGGCCAATGCCGCCGCCGCGCAGGAACCGGCGCCGGTGCGCGTGCCGCGCGAGCGCAAGCCGCTCCCGCCGCTCGACACCGCCCCGATGCAGCAGGTGGAAACCGGCAAGAGCGCGCACTGACCGGGTCGCGCGGCCGTCTCTCGGGCCGCGCGATGTGGCACGCGAACGCCATCGGCCTCCGGTCGATGGCGTTTTTTCTTTCCGCACTAGTGGAAAGCCCGGTCCGCCGAGCCTGGCCGTGCCCGGCCGGACTTGCCCGCTTCCGCTAAAATGGGCTGATCGCCTTTTGGACCGAAGTCCCGAGCAGCCATGTCCCGACGCATCATCCCGTTAGCCGATGTCAGCGCGATCCCGGATTTCGCCGGCGCCGCCGCAGCGCCATCCGGCTTGCTGACGGACACGCTCGCGCGTCCCCTGCGCGACTTGCGCATTTCGGTCACGGATCGCTGCAACTTCCGCTGCGTCTACTGCATGCCGCGCGATGTCTTCGACAAGGACTATCCGTTTCTCCCCCATTCCGCGCTGCTGTCGTTCGAGGAAATCGAGCGGCTCGCACGCGTGTTCGTCGCGCATGGCGTCGAAAAAATTCGCCTGACGGGCGGCGAGCCACTGCTGCGCAAGAACATCGAATTCCTGATCGGCCGGCTCGCGCAACTGCGCACGCCCGAGGGCCGGCCGCTCGACATCACGCTCACGACCAACGGTTCGCTGCTCGCGCGCAAGGCGCGGTCGCTGAAGGACGCGGGCCTCTCGCGCGTCACGGTGAGCCTCGATGCGCTCGACGACGCCCTCTTTCGCCGCATGAACGACGCCGATTTCGCCGTCGCCGACGTGCTCGACGGCATCGCGGCGGCGCAAGCGGTCGGTCTTGCGCCGATCAAGGTGAACATGGTCGTCAAGCGCGGCACGAACGACCAGGAAATCGTGCCGATGGCGCGCCATTTCCGAGGCAGCGGCGTGGTTCTGCGCTTCATCGAATACATGGACGTCGGCGCGTCCAATGGCTGGAACATGAGCGAAGTGCTGCCGTCCGCAGAGGTGGTCGAGTGCATCGCCGCGCACTTCCCGCTCGCGCCGCTCGAAGCGCACACCGCCGCCGAGACCGCGCAGCGCTGGGGTTATCGGGATGGCAGCGGCGAAATCGGCGTGATCTCGAGCGTGACGCGCGCCTTCTGCGGCTCGTGCACGCGCGCCCGGCTTTCCACCGAAGGCAAGCTGTATCTGTGCCTCTTCGCGTCCGCAGGAAACGACCTGCGCGCCCTCATTCGCGGCGGCGCGAGCGATGAAGACGTGGCCACGGCCATCTCCCGCATCTGGGAAGCGCGCGGCGACCGCTACTCGCAGTTGCGCGGCAGCGCGTCGGCGGCCTCGCGGGAAGACGGTCCGCGCGTGGAAATGTCGTACATCGGCGGCTGAGTTTTTTAAGTGATCGCGACTGCGAGCGCCGCTTCGGCTTCGAACATCACCGGGCTCGTGCTCGCGGGCGGGCGCGGCTCGCGCATGGGCGGCGTCGACAAGGGCATGCAGCCGTTTCTCGGCGAACCGCTCGCGCTGCACGTGCTGCGCCGCCTGGCGCCGCAAGCGAGCGCCATGCTGATCAGCGCCAACCGGAACATCGACGCGTATTCGAAACTTGCCGCGCCGTTCGGCGCCCGCGTGATCGCGGACACGCTCGGCGACTACCCCGGCCCGCTCGCGGGCATCGCGGCGGCTTTGCGCGCGGCGCACACGGAGTTCGCGCTGATCGCGCCGTGCGACGCGCCGTTCGTCGATGAACGGCTCGGCCTTCTGCTCGGCGAAGCGCTCGACGCCGAAAACGCCGACATCGCCTATGCCGCGACGATCGAACCAGCCGGCGAACGCATCGCGCATCCGGTCTTCGCGCTCGTTCGCGCCTCGCTCGCCGACGATCTCGACGCCCGGCTCGCGGCCGGCGAGCGCAAAGTTCGCGCGTGGTACGCGCGCCACAAGGCGGTGCAAGTGCCATTTCACGAGGATCGCGCGTTTTACAATATTAATGATTTACGCCAGCTAGCCGAGCTGGAGCGCCGGTAACGAGACGCCCGGCGCTCGCACAGCGTTGCGCCAGCCCACCGGCGGCCTTTCGTCACGCGGCGTCTGCCGCTTCTCGCGCACGTCGCGCCTCACGCCAGTTCATGACCACGTTGAAGCCACTGTCCGGTTGCGTCGCTCACTACGATCCGAATGCGTTGCCCGTCGAGGCGGCGCAGGAAATCGTGCGTCAATGGGCGATGCCGCGCGGGCAGGCGCAGGTGGAGCGCGTCGCCCTCTTCGATGCGCTGAACCGCGTGCTCGCCGCAGACGTCGTCTCGCCCATCGACGTGCCGGCGTTCGACAACTCCGCGATGGACGGCTATGCGTTCTCCGGCGCGGCGCTCGCGTCGGCAACGCAGTCTTTAACGCTCGAAGTCGCGGGCGCCGCGCTCGCCGGCCGGCCGTTCACGGGTCGCCCGACGCCGAGCGAATGCGTGCGCATCATGACCGGCGCGCTGATGCCCGAGGGCTGCGATACCGTCGTGCCGCAAGAACTCGTCACCCGCGAAGGCGACGCGATTCGCTTTCCCGCCGATGCCGTCCGCGCGGGCCAGAACCGGCGTCTGTCGGGCGAAGACCTCGCGCGCGGCAAGCCGGCGTTGCGCGCGGGCCGCATCGTGCGCGCGTCCGATCTCGGCTTGCTGGCGTCGCTCGGCATCGCGGAGATTGACGTGCAAAAGCGCCTCGTCGTCGCGTTCTTCTCGACCGGCGACGAACTGCGCTCCGTCGGCGAACCGCTGACGCCCGGCACGCTGTACGACAGCAATCGCTACACGCTTTTTGCGATGCTGCGCCGGCTGAATGTCGAAACCGTCGATCTGGGCATCGTCCGCGACGATCGCGCGTCGCTGGAAAAAGCGCTGCGCAAGGCGACGGAAGCGGCGGACGTGGTCATCAGCTCGGGCGGCGTGTCCGTGGGCGACGCCGACTTCACCCGCGAACTAATGAACTCGCTCGGCGACGTGGCGTTCTGGAAAATCGCGATGCGCCCCGGACGACCGCTCGCGTTCGGCCGTTTGTGGTCCGGTCCGCGTGCGGGCACCGGCAAGTCGGCGCTCTTTTTCGGCTTGCCGGGCAATCCGGTCGCGGTCATGGCGACCTTCTACTTCATCGTGCGCGAGGCGCTCATCGCAATGTCCGGTGCCGCGCGGCAAGCGCCGATCGTGATCCGGGCGCGTTGCAGCGAGCCGCTCCGCAAGCGCGCGGGCCGCACCGAGTTTCAGCGCGGCATCGCCACGCGCGACGCCGCCGGACTGTGGCGCGTCGTGACGACCGGCCCGCAAGGGTCGGGCGTGCTGAGTTCGATGAGCGATGCGAACTGCTTCATCGTGCTGGAACACGCCCGCGCCGATGTCGACGCGGGCGACGAAGTGAACATCGTGCCGTTCGACGGCCTCATCTGACAGCGAACAGTTAATAGCGAACTCATCATGCGCGAAGCCGCGGCGACCCACATTCCAACTATCGATAGACGGGGTTCTCCTCCCATGAAAAAGCAGATCTCATCCATCGCACCGGGACAGACGGCCAAGGCGCTGATCCTCGTGTATCTGACCTTCAGCGTGCCGATCGTGCTGCTCGGCGTCGTGGTCGCATTCGTGCGCTACGGCTCAGTCGAGGTGAGCACGGTCACGAGCGCGCTGCTCCTCAACGCGATTCTCGGCTTCGTGCTGCTGTGGATTGCCTGCCACGCGTATAACTGGGTGGCGTCGCGCTTCGGCGGCATCGAAATCGTGCTGTCCGACGCACCGGAAGAAGCATGAGCGCCGCGTCCATTCGACCGGCCACGCCCGCCGACATCGGCGCCATCTACGGCCTGATGCTCGAACTCGCGGAGTTCGAGAAGCTCACGCATCTCTTTATCGTGACGCAGGACGGCTTGCGCGACGCGCTCTTCGGCGCGCGCCCGGCAGCGGAGGCGCTCGTCGCGGAGCAGGCAGGCGAAGTCGTCGCCTATGCCCTCTTCTTCCACAACTTCTCGACCTTTCTCGGCAAGCGCGGTCTCTATCTCGAAGACCTCTACGTGCGCCCTGCGCTGCGCGGCAGCGGCGTAGGCACGATGATGCTGAAGAAACTGGCCGCGCTCGCCGTCGAGCGTCAGTGCGGACGCTTCGAATGGTCGGTGCTCGACTGGAACCAGAACGCCATCGACTTCTACGAGAAGATGGGCGCGACGGTGCTGCCGGACTGGCGCGTTGTGCGCATTACCGGCGATTCGCTGGATCGCCTCGCGGACGGCGCCGCCTGAGCGCGCTTCACACTTCGTCGTCGCTCTCGGGCGACGACAGATCTCCGAGCACGCCCGCCGCCTTCTCGTGCGGCAGCGCCTCCACGTCGCGCAGGCGCTTGCCCATCTGACGCGTGCGCGTCTGCGCCGCCTCGATCGACCGCGTGACGGTTTCCAGCTGCGCCTTGGTGCGCGCGAGCACGTCGCCGAACTTGCCGAACTCAGTCTTCACCGCGCCGAGCACTTGCCACACTTCGCTCGACCGCTTCTCGATGGCGAGCGTCCGGAATCCCATTTGCAGGCTGTTGAGCAGCGCGGTGAGCGTCGTCGGGCCAGCGACGCTCACGCGGTACTCGCGTTGCAAGAAGTCGCTCAGGCCCGGGCGACGCAGCACTTCCGCGTACAAGCCTTCGGTCGGCAGGAAGAGCAACGCGAAATCCGTCGTATAAGGCGGCGCGACGTACTTCTGCGCGATCGCCCGGGCCTCAGCGCGCAAGCGTCCTTCGAGCGCACGCGACGCCTCCTCCACCGCGACGGGATCGGCGCGCTCTTGCGCATCGATGAGACGCTCGTAGTCTTCGCGCGGAAACTTGGCGTCGATGGGCAGCCACACGGGCGTCGCGACATCGCCCGATGAACCGGCGATACCCGGCGCGTCGTGCCGGCCCGGCAGCTTGATCGCGAACTCGACGCGTTCGTTGCTGTTCGGCACGGTCGCGACGTTCTTCGCGTACTGGTCGGGCGTGAGCAACTGCTCCAGCAGCGATTCAAGTTGCACTTCGCCCCAGATGCCGCGCGTCTTGACGTTGGTGAGCACCTTCTTCAGATCGCCGACGCCCGCAGCCAGCGACTGCATCTCGCCCAGCCCGCGATGCACCTGCTCCAGCCTTTCCGACACCAGCCGAAACGATTCGCCGAGCCGCTGCTCCAGCGTCGCGTGCAGTTTCTCGTCGACTGTGCGGCGCATTTCTTCGAGCTTCGCGGCGTTGTTCGCTTCGATGTCCTTAAGACGCGCTTCCAGCGTCGCGCGCACTTCCGCCAGACGCCGGTCGTTCGCTTCCGAAAGTTGCGCGAGATGCAGCGTCATGGAATCGGCGAAACGCTTGAGCGCGTTGCTCTGATCCTCGCGCGCCTGCTGGCTCTGCTGCGCGAGTTGCTGGGCGAGCGCGTCGAACTGCGCGTTCTGCACGCTCGACGTGCTCGCCAATTGCGTGGCGAGCGTCTGATGAAACTGCGCGAAGCCGCCCTGCGATTCCATGCGCGAGACGCGTGCATGTTCCGCGATATCGCCGCGCAGTCCGCGTTCGAGCCGCTCCTGCGCGCGCGCATGCGCTTCGCCCATGTCGTTTACGCGATCGGTGAGCGCGGCGAATTCCTCGTCGATATCGACAGACGCGCCACGCCGCATGACAGCGACGAGCGCGATCAACGCGATGACGAGCGCGACCGCCAGCAACGCGAGCGCGCCGTACAGCAATTCGATCATGAGCCGAGCACGCCGGGGTTGATCGGATTCGGCGGATTGCCGGCGCGCGGGCCTTCGCCGAGCGCGGCGATCAGATTGTCCGCGGCGAGATTCGCCATCGCGCGACGCGTTGTCTCCGTCGCGCTCGCGATATGCGGCGTGAGCACGACGTTCTCCAGCGCGAGGAAACCGGGATTCAGATTCGGTTCGCCTTCGAACACGTCGATGCCCGCTGCCGCGATGCGCTTGTCGCGCAGCGCTTCGATCAACGCCGCGTCATCGACGATTCCGCCGCGCGCGATGTTCGTCAACGTGGCCGTCGGCTTCATCAGCGCGAGCTCGGCCGCGCCGATCGTGTGGTGGCTTTCCTTCGAGTACGGCAGCACGAGCACGACGTGGTCCGCGCGCTTGAGCAGATCTTCCTTCGACGCGTATTCCGCGTTGAGCTGCGCCTCGATCTCGGGCGCGACGCGCGAGCGGTTGTGATAGATCACCCGCATGTCGAAGCCGCTCGCACGCCGCGCGAGCGCCTGCCCGATGCGTCCCATGCCGATCACGCCGAGCGTCGAGCCATACACGTCGACGCCGAGAAACGAATCGTAGGACCACTTCTGCCACTTGCCCGCGCGCAGAAAGTGCTCCGACTCGGTGACGCGGCGCGCCGCCGCCATCATCAGCGCCCAGCCGAAATCGGCGGTGCTTTCGTTGAGCACATGCGGCGTGTTAGTGCCGAGCACCTTGTGCGCGTCGAACGCCTGCATGTCGAAGTTGTTGTAGCCGACCGCCATGTTGGCCACGACTTTCAGGTTCGGGGCGCCCGCCAGTTCCTTCTCGCCGACCATCTCGCCGGCCGTGAACGCGCCGTCCTTATCGGCGAGCCGGCGCGCGAATTCGTCTTGCGGCAGCACGTCGCCCAGGTTCACGTCGACTTCGAAATACTGTTTCAGGCGCTCGATCACGTCAGGAAACGTAGGGCGAGCCACAAGCACTTTCTTCATCTCATGCTCCTAGAAAAATAGCCAGCCGGTGACGGCGAAAAGCGGCAACAGCACGACGCACGACCAGCCGAGGTAGCCGAAGAAACCCGGCATGCGCACGCCGCGCGATTCCGCGATCGCCTTCACCATGAAATTCGGCGCATTGCCGATATACGAATTCGCGCCCATGAACACCGCGCCCGCCGAGATGGCGGCGAGCGTCGTGGCGCCCGTGGTCATCAGCGTGTTTGCGTCGCCGCCCGCGAGGTTGAAGAACACGAGGTAGGTCGGCGCATTGTCGAGGAACGACGAGAGCAGCCCCGTCGCCCAGAAATAGGCGAGATGAGCAGGCTCGCCGTTCGCATCCGATACCGCGCGCACGATTGCGGCGAACGCCCCCGCCTCGCCGGCACGGAGGATGGTGATGACCGGCGCGATGGTGACGAAAATCGCCGCGAAGAGCTTGGCGACTTCGATCATCGGCGCCCAGTTGAATGCGTTGCCCGCGCGGGCGCGCTTGGGCGTGAGCGCGAGCGAGGCAAGGAGCACGAGCACCAGCGCCGCATCGCGCACGACGTTCTGCAACGCGACGTGCGTGCCGAATACATCGAATGCGACGCCCGGCTTCCACAAGCCGCTCATCAGCACGAGCCCGATGATGACCGCGAGCAGTGCGAAGTTGATGGTGCCGTCGACGCCGAGCGTGGGCGTGTCCGGCGTCGGATCGAGAAACGGCCGCCGCGACTCGCCTTTGCTATGCCAGAAGTAGCTGTCGAGCGCGTAGAAGAGCGCGAGCAGCACGCCGCAAACGAAGAGCGTCGGCAGCGCGAGATGCAGCGTCGTCCAGAAGAAATCGACGCCGTTCAGAAAGCCGAGAAAGAGCGGCGGGTCGCCGAGCGGCGACAGGGAACCGCCCGCATTCGCCACCAAAAAGATGAAGAAGACGACGACATGCGCGACATGCTTGCGATTGTCGTTGGCCCGCAAGAGCGGACGGATCAGCAGCATGGCCGCGCCCGTCGTCCCCATGATGCTGGCGAGCGCGGTGCCGAGCGCGAGCAACGCGGTGTTCACGCGCGGCGAGCCGTGCAGATTGCCGCGCACGCAGATGCCGCCCGCCACCGTATAGAGCGCGGCGAGCAAGATGATGAACGGCACGTACTCTTCGAGCATCGCGTGGACGAGCACGCCGAACGCCGTGCCGATGCCGAACGCGAACGCGAACGGGACGAGGAACGCCAGCGCCCACGCCGCCGCGATCTTGCCGAAATGGTGATGCCACACTTTGCCGGCGACGAGCGGAAACACCGCGATGGACAGCAGGATGCCGATGAACGGAACGCCCCACGCCGCCGACAGCGACGCGCCGTCGAGCGCGGCGGCCGAAGCGTCGGAGATCGCGCATAGCGACAGCAGAAAGCCCAAAACGAAACGCGGCACTGTCCTCACGCTCCCCGCACGATGATGGCGTGGACACGATACGGGCCATGCGCGCCGAGCACGATGGTCTGTTCGATATCGCCGGTGCGGGACGGCCCCGACACGAAGTTGACGGCGCGCGGCAACTCGCCCCGCTCGGCGCGCATCAGCGCGAAGGCGTCTTCGTGCGCGGCGACGATGCGCGACGCCGGCACGATGGCGATATGCGTCTGCGGCAGAAGCGCGCCGGACGCGGGCGTCTCCGGTCCCGACAGCAGCACGATGGAGCCGGTCTCCGCTGCCGCGCAAAAGCAGCCGGTGATGCCGACGAGGTCCGCATCGACGGGCTTGCGCAGCGACGCGGCGATGCCCGCTTGCATCCACGGCAGATCAGCGAGCGCCGGCCACGCGACGACATGGCGCGACAGCCCGAGCGCGTCGAGATAGCGCGCGGCTTCGGCGGGAGCGTCGGCAAGCGCCTCGACTTCCGCGACGCTCGTCGAAAGTCGCTCGGCCTCCAGACGAAATCGCGCGATCAGTTCGTCGCGCGTGGCGGGAAGCGGCGGACGCGGACCGGCGGGATGACGCGCGAGATACTCTTCCACAGCGGCACGCTCGGCCTCGGTCGGCGCGCCTTTCCTGCCCTGCGCGCTGCGAATGCGCGCGAGAATGTTGCGGCGCGCGGCCGATGTGTCCATGGTGCCGTCCTCGTGGATGCGTGCGTGGGAACGTCGCGGCGGTGTCTGCGCGACGTAAGACTGAAGCCGATTATATCGACCGGTCCGGGCGTACGGACCTCGGCCGAACGGCATAGGCCGCGTGCGGTGTCAGCTTTCCTCGACCGGCTGCTCGATGCCGAACACCTGACGCAAGTAAGCGAGATACGCCTTGTCGTCGCACATGTTCTTGCCGGGCGAATCGGAGAGCTTCGCCACCGGCTGGCCGTTGCAGCGGACCATCTTGATGACGATCTGCAGCGGCTGATAACCGAGATCGTTCGTGAGATTCGTGCCGACGCCGAACGCCAGCTGGCAGCGGCCACGGAAACGCTCGTAGAGTTGCAGCACCTTGGGAATGTCGAGCGCGTCCGAAAACACGAGCACCTTCGTGCGCGGATCGCAGCGATTTTCTTCGTAATGCCGGATGAGGCGCTCGCCCCAGTCGAACGGATCGCCCGAATCGTGGCGCGCGCCGTCGAAGAGCTTGCAGAAGTACATGTCGAAGTCGCGCAGGAACGCCTTCATGCCGTACACGTCCGACAGCGCGATACCGAGGTCGCCGCGATATTCCTTCGCCCACATCTCGAAGCCGAAGATCTGCGAATCGCGCAGGCGCGGTCCCAGCGCCTGACACGCCTGCAAATACTCGTGCGCCATCGTGCCGAGCGGCCGCAGGCCGTGCTTCATCGCGTAGAACACGTTGCTCGTGCCCGCGAACTGTTCGCCGAGCCGCTCCTTGAGCGTCAGCACCACTTCCTCGTGCCACTGCTTCGAGAAACGGCGGCGCGTGCCGTAATCGGCGATCTTGCAGTCCGAGTACTCGGGCGGCGTGGCGAGCAGCTTGATCTTGTCGCGCAGGCGCTCGCGGCCGGTTTCGTACTCCGGCCGACGCTGCGTGTTGCGGAAGTAGACCTCGTTGACGATCGCGAGCACCGGAATCTCGAACAGGATCGTATGCAGCCACGGCCCTTCGATCAGGATGTCGATCTCGCCGTTGTTCTTCGGCGATGGCGAAATCCGGATGGACTTCTCGTTCAGATGAAAGAGCGCGAGAAAGTCGATGAAATCGCTCTTCATGAAGCGCATGCGCCGCAGATAGTCGAGCTCTTCTTCACGGAAGCGCAGATTGCAGAGCTGGCGCACTTCGTCGCGAATCTCGTCGATGTACGGCACGAGATCCACATTCGGCGTGCGGCAGCGGAAGCGATATTCCACGTGCGCAGCCGGGAAGTGATGCAGCACGACCTGCATCATCGTGAACTTGTAGAGGTCGGTATCGAGCAGCGAATTGATGATCATGGTTTGGCTGGAACATCGAGCGATGAGACCGCGCGCCGTCTTGCTGCGGCGTGCCTTGGGGCCATGTTACCCGAATGCGCGGACCGGCAAGACGCTCGCCGACCCTTTTTGGCAACCGCGCATACATACATTCCAAAACGATATAAGGCACGTCCCGCGGCGGTCGCGCCCGTTTTGACCGTTACGCTACAATACGCGTTTCGGCGCGCGTACCCGCATTGGCCCACGCAGGCTGCCGGACGCCGCCCCCACGAATTCCGCATGCAGGAGCCTGAATGACTCACGTTGTGACCGAAAGCTGCATCAAGTGCCGCTACACCGACTGTGTGGATGTGTGCCCGGTGGATTGCTTCCGTGAAGGTCCCAACTTTCTCGCGATCGATCCGGACGAGTGCATCGACTGCGCCGTGTGCGTGGCCGAGTGCCCGGTGAATGCCATTTACGCCGAAGAAGACGTGCCCGGCGACCAGCAGCAGTTCATCGAACTGAACGCCGATCTCGCGCGCAACTGGCCGAGCATCACGAAGACGAAGGCGCCGCTGCCCGAAGCCGACGAATTCAAGGACGTGAAGGACAAACTGAATCTGCTCGAGCGTTGAGGCGTACGGGCGTCCTTCTGCGGTCGGCTTCTGCGGTCAGCTCTAGGACGAGTTCGCGTCGCTGCAAAAAGGTGTTTCGAGTGAAGAATCGGCGTTGACAGGGTAAGAGACGCTCCCTATAATTCCGCTTCTCTGCTGTAGATGTTCCCCGATAGCTCAGTCGGTAGAGCGCCGGACTGTTAATCCGTAGGTCCCTGGTTCGAGCCCAGGTCGGGGAGCCAAAAAATTCAGCAAAGCCCAGTCAACTTACTGGGCTTTTTAGTCAGTTTCACTGTTGTAGATGTTCCCCGATAGCTCAGTCGGTAGAGCGCCGGACTGTTAATCCGTAGGTCCCTGGTTCGAGCCCAGGTCGGGGAGCCAAAAGCTCCAAGCAAAAAGCCCAGTCATGCGACTGGGCTTTTTGTTTTGTGGCCATCCTCGTGTCCCAGCGGGCCGTTTATGCAGACACTGCGTTTCCGTTCGATAATTCCGTCACGTTTTGTTGACGCTAACGGCGACAGTGACGCAAGGGGAAACGCAGATGCGGTGGCTGATTCTCATGCTGTTTATCGCGTGTGCCGCGTACACGCACTGGCGGGGCAAGGTGCGCCACGGTTTCTTCCGGCAGCTATCCGACCACTCGACGTTCATGTCGCCGGTGAACGGCTTCGTGTATCTCTTCTCGCGCGTGCCGTCCACGCCGTATCTTCACCCTTCCCTGTTTCCGGATCTCGCCCCGATCAAGGCGCACTGGCAGACGATTCGCGCGGAAGCCCTCGCCTTGCACGAAGCGAGCAAGATTCAGGCGGCCGGCGCCTACAACGACATCGGCTTTAATTCGTTCTTTCGGCGCGGCTGGCGGCGCTTCTATCTGAAGTGGTATGACCGGCCGCATCCGTCGGCGGTCGGGGTCTGCCCGAAGACGCTCTCGATTCTGCAAAACATCCCGAGCGTGAAAGCCGCGATGTTCGCCATGCTGCCGCCCGGCGGCACGCTCACGCTGCATCGCGATCCGTATGCCGGGTCGCTGCGTTATCACCTCGGGCTTGTGACGCCGAACGACGACGGCTGCGCGATCGTCGTGGACGGCGAGCGCTACTCGTGGCGCGACGGCGAGGAAGTCGTCTTCGACGAAACCTATCTGCACTGGGCCGAAAACACGACGGACAAAGACCGCATCATTCTGTTCTGCGACATCGAGCGGCCGATGAAATACCGCTGGGCGCAGGCAGTGAACAACGCAGTCGGCGGCTTTCTGATGCGCGCGGCCGCGTCGCCTAACGAAACCGGCGACCGCACGGGCGGCCTGAATCGCGCGTTCAAGTATCTGTATTCGATCCGGCTCGTCGGCAAGCGGCTGAAGGCGTGGAACCGGACCGTGTATTACATCGTGAAGTGGCTGCTGTTCGGCGGCATCGCGGTCGCAATTTTCTGGCGCTACTGAATCCACACGACGGTCAGCGAGCGCACGCCCTGCGCGCCGCGAATCAGCACGCCTTCGATATCCGCCGTCGCGGACGGACCGGTCACCAGCACGGCATAGCGCGCCGACTGGAAGTCGGGCCGTCGATACACCTGCTGCAAGCCGTCGACGAGTTGCGCGGGATCGAGCAGCACCACGAGATGCTGCACGAGATAGCCGATCGAATTGACGACGTACTCGTCTTCGCTGAACCAGACGGACCCGGTCTCCGCGACGCCGAAACGCCCGCGCACGACGCCCACATCGACATCTTGCAGCGACGCGGGAGGCGTCTCGCGCGACAGCGTACGCGTGCCTTCGATACCCGGCACGGCAGAGGCCACCACCGCCTCCGCGCCGAAACGCGCGGCGATCATCTCTTTGACTTCGTCGAGGCTGTGCGCGTGCGCTGTGGTACCGCCCATCGCGGTCAGCGCGGCGATGAAGCGCGTCTGCAGATCGCCTTCGGGCGACGGGAAAATCGGCAGTTCGGGGCGCGGACGCGCTGCGGGCTGCGCGGCGCGAATCTTTGCGAGAAAGGCATCGCGGGTCGTCATTTGGCGGGCTTCCGGTTTTTCTTGTACCACTCGTGAAAGGTCTCGGCCGGCGCTTCGGGCAAGTCTCGACCGCGGCCCCAGATGTTGAGCGGGTTGTACAGCACGAAGTTCGGCAGCCGCTTCAGCGCGCCGCCGAGCGACGCGACCGTCGCGCGGTAAAGCGTCGGGCTCGCGAGCAGACGCCCCGCCATCTTCAGCACTTCCTGCTTCACGAACGGCACTTCGTGACGCTCCGCGATCACGGCGCGCCACTTGTAGATCTGCTCGTGGATGTTGACCTTCGTCGGGCAGACGTTCGTGCAACTGCCGTTGAGCGTCGAGGCGAACGGCAGGCTGCTGTAGCGCTTGAGATCGTAAGTCGGGTTGATGATCGCGCCGATCGGCCCGGAATACGTGCCGCCATACGACAGCCCGCCGCTTCGCCGATACACCGGACACGTGTTCATGCACGCGCCGCAGCGGATGCACTTGAGCGAATACCAGAAGTCTTCGAGCGCGAGCCGTTCCGAGCGTCCGTTGTCGACGAGGATGAAGTGCATCTCCGTGCCCGGCCGCGGCGCGCGAAAGTGCGACGTGTACTGCGTGATCGGCGAGCCGAGCGCGCTGCGCGAGAGCATGCGCACGAATACGCCGAGATCGGCGATGGTCGGAATCAGCTTCTCGATGCCGATGGACGCGATATGCAGCGGCGGCACGTTCGCGGAGAGATCCGCGTTGCCCTCGTTCGTGCAGACGACGACCGTCCCCGTCTCCGCCACCGCGAAGTTGCAGCCCGTCATGCCTGCCGTCTTTTCACGCACGAAGTACGGCCGCGTGTTCATGCGCTGGCTTTCCGCCAGATAGTGGATGTCGCTGTTCTTCGGATCGGTGCCGATGGTCTTGCCGAAGAGTTCCGCCACGTCCGCGCGCAGCTTGTGGACGGCCGGCACGACCATATGGCTCGGGTCCTGATGATCCAGCTGCTGAATGCGCTCGCCCAGATCGGTTTCCATCACCGTGATGCCGCGCGGCTCCAGATAGTCGCGCATGTAGCACTCGTCGGTCAGCATCGACTTGCTTTTGACGAGCGTGGTCATGCCGCGCTCGCTCATCAGCTTGTAGACGAGCGCGTTGTGCTCTTCCGCGTCCGCCGCGAAATGCACGACGACGCCGTTTTTCTCGGCCTGATCCGCGAACTGCGCGAGGTAATCCGCGAGATGGGACAGCGTGTGTTCCTTGATGCCCGATGCCAGATTGCGCAGCGTTTCCCACTCGGGAATGCCGTGCGCCTGCGCGTCGCGCTTCGAACGCAAGTCCCAGAGACGCTTGTCGTGGAACGCGACGTGGTCGGCTTTCTGCAGGAACGCGCCCGCAGCCTTCGCGTGATCGATGCGAACGGTCTTCGTCATGCCCGCGCTCCGTTCAGAACCTGCGCAATGTGGATGAACTTCGCGTCGAGCTTCATGCGCTCGGCGCAGCCCTGCTGATGCATGAGACACGACATGTCGCCCGAGACGATGTACTCCGCGCCCGCGCCGATGTGGTCGCGCACCTTGTCCTGCCCCATGCGCACGGACACGGCCTCTTCGGTGACGGAAAACGTGCCGCCGAAGCCGCAGCATTCGTCGGGCCGCGCGGGCGAGACGAACTCGATGCCCTTCACGCGTTCGAGCAATGCGCGCGGCTTCGAATACGGCGTTCCCGCGACTTCCGAGTTCGACGTCTCGCGCAGATGCCGCACCGCGCTGCAACTGTTGTGCAGGCCGACGCGATGCGGGAATTCGGCCCACGGGAAGTCACGGACCTTCAGCACGTCGTGCAGGAACTCGACCAGTTCATAGGTGCTTTTGCGCACCTTCTGGACCGCGCTCGTCTGCTCGATGGCCGTGAAATGCTCGCGCACGTGATGCGTGCAACTCGCCGACGGGCCGACCACATAGTCGTAGTCCGCGAAGTTTCGGGCGAACACGCGCTCCGCGCCGGCCGCGTCCGCGTGCGCGCCGCTATTGGCCATCGGCTGGCCGCAGCATGTCTGGTCCTGCGGATAGTCGACGTCGAGGCCGAGCCGCTCCAGCAATTCCAGCGTGGCGATGCCGATCTGCGGATAAAACGCGTCGATGAAACAGGGGACGAAAAGGGCAACTTTCATGGTGATCGCTTGGCGGACATTCCGCGTTGGTCAGCTTGGTCTGACCAAGACTTTAGGGAAGCGGCGCTTTCGTGTCAAACTAGGGTAATCCAAAGCCTCTCGCCGTGTTGCTCCAACCGATGACCTTCCAGCCCGTCCACTCGCACGCCTACGCCCGCGTGCGCCTCTCCGATGTCGTGTCCGGCCAGATTCGTCAACTGATCTCGAACGGCACCCTCCTGCCCGGCCAGCGGCTGCCCGCCGAGCGCGATCTCGCGGAGCAGTTGAACGTGTCGCGGCCATCGCTGCGCGAGGCGCTCATTCGTCTCGAATCCGACGGATTCATTCGCGCGGCGGGGCGCGGCGGCTTCGTCGTGTCGGACGTGACGGCGCCGCTCGTGTCGCATCCGCTCGCCGCACTGCTCGAACAGCAGCCCGACGCGAGCGCCGACGTGCTCGAACTGCGTCACGGCCTGGAAACGCTCGCCACCGCCTACGCCGCCGAACGCGCCACCGATGCCGATCTCGCGCGCATTGCCGCCGCGTTCGACGCGCTGCAAGCCGCGGTCGAGCAGAGAAGCACGCGCATCGCGGAAAAAGACGCCGCCTTCCATCTCGCCATTGCCGATGCGACGCACAACATCGCGCTGACGCACGTGATGCACGGCCTGAACGAAGTGATGCGCGAGTCGATGCTCACGTCGCATCGCCTCGTCGATTACGACGACGCCGTGGAGGCCGATCTGCTGGCGCAGCATCGCGCGATGCTCGATGCCATCGTGGCGCGCGATCCGGCCCGCGCGCGCGACTGCGCGGGCGCGCATCTGGACTACGTGCGCGCGTTGTATCGCGACCGGCCGGCGAAGAAATCGCGCGACGGCGTATCTCATGATGGCATGACGAATCCGTAACGCCGCCGTAAGACCCGATAGGACAGCGCCTACACGCATTTCGGACGGGCACCGCTAACGCGGGCCTTCACGGTCCGCGATACTGGAACCGTCGAAAACAAACATGCGCAAGGAGGACGATATGCCTTACCTACTCGGATGGCTGCTCGGTGTGCCGGTCGTGGTGCTGGTGATCCTTTACCTGATCTTCCATTGATGCCGGCGCCGCAGGCAGCAGAAGAATCGAAGAGACCGAAGGGCGTCGTTACAATACGACGCCCTTTTTCTTTTATGCGTGGGATTTCGATGAAGCGCACCGCACCGTTCGTTCTGAGCGCATCGCTCCTGTCTCTTTTCGGCGCGGGCTTCGCGCATGCCGAGGAAATCGCGAGCGTCAATACCAATTTCCGCTTCACCGGCTCCGACCGCGTGAGCGTCGAGGCGTACGACGATCCGCTCGTCTCCGGCGTGACGTGCTATGTGTCGCGGGCGCGCACGGGCGGCGTGAAGGGCACGTTAGGCATCGCGGAAGACCCGACCGAGGCGTCCATCGCCTGCCGTCAGGTCGCGCCGATCAAGATCGCGCAGCCGCTCAAGCAGAAGACCGATGTCTTCACGGACCGCATGTCGTTCATCTTCAAGACGCTGCATGTCGTGCGCATTGTCGATACGAAGCGCAACACGCTCGTCTACCTGACGTACAGCGACCGCGTCGCGAGCGGCAGCGCGAAGAACAGCGTCACGGCGGTGCCGGTGCCCGAAGGCACGACGATCCCGGTCAAGTGAGCGAGCCGCGTCGTCGTTGGGCCGCACGAGTGCGGCGTTGTCGGCCGCATTCGAAGCTATCCGGCAGCATCAGCCAGAATGCACTCGCCGCGCTTTGCGCCGCGCGATGAAGCGGTAGACTGAGCAATTAGCCCTTCAAACCCGCGCATCTAACGATGACCGTCCCACGCTTTCGCAACGCCGCGCGTTACTGGCGCTCGCCGCTCGTGCCGGACGCGGACATGGTCACCGCCGAGTACTACGATCACGCGTTCACGCCGCACTGGCACGACGCGTACACGGTGCCTGTCATCGAAGCGGGCGCGGAGTGTTACGACTATCGCGGCTCGCATCATGTGGCGGAAGCGGGATCGGTGCCGGTCATCAATCCGGGAGAGCTGCATACCGGCGCGCGGGCCGTCGACGCCGGGTGGCGTTATCGCGTGTTCTATCTGCCGGTGCCGTTCGTGGAGGCGCTCGCGCGTGAACTGTCGCCGCGCGCGGGCTCGCCGTGGTTCTCGACCGACATCATCCACGACGACGATCTCGCGCGCCGGCTTTTGCGCGCGCATCGGGCGCTGGAAAGCCTGACGAGCGATGCCAGAAACGACGCCACCCGCGCCGATCCGCTCGCCGCTGAAACCGCGCTCGTCGATGCCGTGACGACGCTGCTCGCCCGGCATGCGCTGCAACGCCCGTCATGCGGACCGCCCGCCGCGGATGCCGCCCGCGTCGCCACGATGAAATCCCGCCTCGCCGACGATCTGCTCGAACCGGTCACGCTCGCCGAACTGGCGCGCGTCGTCGGGCTTTCGACGTTTCACGCGGCGCGGCTTTTCACACGCGAAACGGGCCTCCCGCCGCATGCGTGGCGCAATCAGTTGCGTATCGCGCGGGCGCTGCCGGCGTTGCGCGCGGGGGCGTCGATCGCGGAGGTGGCGGCCGCGAGCGGCTTCACCGATCAGAGCCACTTCACGCGGCATTTCAAGCGGGCATTCGGGGTCGCGCCGGGGCGCTGGCGGTGAGTGGGCGGGAGTGCGGGAGCTGCTCCCTGTAAACGGCGAGAGGCTTCGCCGACCGAAGCTGTTCCGCGGCACGGCACGCAGCCGTTCCGCGTTGCGCCGGGGGCTGGCGGTGAGTTGCCGCGAGCGCGGGAATTGGCTGCCGTCGGCGGCGAGCGCGACCCGACCGTTACGCAACCACGCCAATGCACCCTCGTTTCGCACGCGCGGCGCGTGCAACGGAGACCACTGCGGGATCGCACAGCACCGCAATCTGCATCACGGCCGCGTCCGCCCAAGCAACCGCGGGCGACAACACTGACACCGCAAGAACGTACAAGCCTTCGCACGCACGCCGCCTTATCCTCCGCGAATCAGGAGGACGATCTTGAACGCACCATCCGGCAACGCCATGCGGGAACTCGCCGCCGGCGCTCGCGACACCATTCCGATGATGATCGGCGCCGCGCCCTTCGGCGTGATCTTCGGCACGCTCGTCACGGCGAGTCCGCTCACGCTCTGGCACGGCCAGTTGATGTCGCTCGCGGTCTTCGCGGGCTCGGCGCAGTTCATCGCGGTCGGCATGATCGCGGGACACGCGAGCTTCGCCGTCATCTGGGCGACGACCTTCGTCGTCAATCTGCGCCATGTGCTGTATTCGGCGACGCTCGCGCCCTACGTCGCGCATCTGCCCGCGCGCTGGCGCTGGGCGCTGGCCGGCCTCTTGACCGACGAAGTGTTCGCCGTCGCCTACGCGCACTATCGAGCGCGCGCGCCGGGCGAAACAGGGCCGCACTACTTCCTCGGCTCCGGCCTCGCGATGTATGCGAACTGGCAAGCGTGGACGCTCATCGGGCTCTTCTTCGGCGCGGCGTTTCCGGGACTCAAGTCGCTGGGCCTCGATTTCGCGATGGTCGCCACGTTCATCGCGATCATCGTGCCGCAACTCGTGGCGCTGCGCTTCGTCGCGGCGGCGCTGGCCTCGGGCGTGCTGTCGTTCGCGTGGCAAGGCTGGCCGTACAAGCTCGGGCTGCTCGCGGCCGTGCTCGCCGGCGTCGGCGTCGGCTTGCTGCTGACGCTCATCGAACCGAAACCGCGCATGAAAGACGCCAAGGAGCGCGCGCAATGAACTACGTCATCCTGATTGTCGGCATGGCGCTCGTCACGTATCTGATCCGGGCCGCGGTGTTCGTGCTCGGCGAGCGGCTGTCGTTTGCGCCCGTCGTGCGCACGGCGCTCGGCTTCGTGCCGGTGACGGTGCTCACCGCGATCATCGTGCCGATGACGGTCTCGCCGCACGGCAACGGCGCCGAGCTGACGTGGCGCAATCCGCAACTGATCGCGGCGCTGGCGGCAGTCGCCGTCTGCGCGCTGACACGCCGCGCGCTGCTGACCATCGCGGTATCGCTCGGCGTGTTCTTCGTCTGGCAGCTCGCCGTGCTGCGCTGAACACCGAAGCGAGGCGCCTTTCGAGAGCCCTCAAGTTTCCGGCCGCTCCGCCGTTATCTGAAACGAACGGACTCCGCCCGCGCGGCAGGCCGACAGCACTTCCCGCCATCGGGCCAGCCGAGCGCGGAACCGGAAACCGACATGCGTCAAATCACTCTTTCGTTGCGCGATGAAACGATCGCGTCGCTGAATCGCGACTTCGAGGCGTTCCTGCGTCTGTCGCTCAAGCTCGACCCGCAGTTCGTCACGCCGTCGTTCGAGGACTTTCTGCGCGCGAAGCTGCTCGACAACGACACGCCGCTCACCGAGCAGGCCGTGCAGCGCATGCTCACGCACGGACAGTATGCGTGGGCGAAGCGCGCGCTCGACAAGGAGTTCCCGGATGTCGTCGAAATTCTGATCCGCCAGGCGGCCGAGCACGGCTTTGCGTTTGCGATCCGCTCGGACTGGAGCGCCGAGGATCTCGTGAAAGCGTCGCGCGAATGGGCGACGGCCATCGTCACCGAAGCCAAGGGCGACGCCTCGCAGGTAGACGTGCTCGCCTCGCAGATCAAGTCGGCGGCGATGGATATCCGCGAAGTCGAGCAGAAGATGCAGACGCCCGCCTGGCGGCTCGCCGATTCGCTGCGCCAGCGCGTATTCGATGCGAAGATCGCGGTGGAAAC
This sequence comes from Caballeronia sp. GAWG1-5s-s, assembly GCF_023631445.1. Classification (NCBI taxonomy): domain Bacteria; kingdom Pseudomonadati; phylum Pseudomonadota; class Betaproteobacteria; order Burkholderiales; family Burkholderiaceae; genus Caballeronia; species Caballeronia sp. GAWG1-5s-s. The sequence continues at coordinate 123,508 of NZ_JALQDC010000010.1, forward strand.
GAACGTCGGGTCCACCGCGCGCGAAAAGCTCGGCGAACTGCGCGCGCTGCTGCGGCTGGGCATCTTCTACGGATCGATCCAGAAACAGGAAGCGCAGCAACTGCTCGAATATCTGCGCTCGATGCGGCCGGAGCTTTTCGTCGACGAACCCTACGACGGCTTCACGCGCTTCGCGGCCTGGCTGCGCAGCATTTTCGGAAGCGCGCCGCGCGTGCCGCGAGCCTCACGCGCCTCGCGCTGAACGAGCGCGGCCCTACTCCCACATTCCCTTCAGCCGCGCGGCGATATGGATCTTCGCTTTCGCCGCCGCGGCGAGCCCCGCCGCCGTCGGCGCGGCCGCGACCGGCACCGGCGGCCATGCGCCTGCCTCGAAGTGCCGCATCAGATGCGGCGGAATGAAACGCGTGCGCTGCGCCCAGACGTGGCGATCGCCCAGATTCGTCTGGTTGTGAACGTAGAAACGCTGCGGCGTGACGATGTGCAGATCTTCCTTCGCCCGCGTCATCGCGACATACAGCAGGCGGCGCTCTTCGTCGATTTCCTCGTCGCTGCCCGTGCCCATATCGGACGGAATACAGCCGTCCACGCCGTTCAGCACGAACACGTTGCGCCACTCCTGCCCTTTCGCCGAGTGGATGGTCGAGAGAATCAGATAGTCCTCGTCGATGAGCGGCACGCCGGATTCGTCGCTCGTCGCGTCGGGCGGATCGAGCGTGAGTTCGGTCAAGAAACGCTCGCGCGTCGGGTACGTGGACGCGATGCTCTCCATCTGCAACACGTCGCCGATGCGGATGGCCGCGTCTTCGTGATTGCGTTCGAGGTGCGGCTCGTACCAACGGCGGATCATCTCGAATTCAGCGGGCCACGGCGATTCGCGCCCGCACAGCTTGCCCATGAGCGCGACGAAGCGCGGCCAGTCTTCGCTCGCCCGCGCGGGCGCGCCGAACGCGGCGAGCGCGGTCGGCGCGCGCTCGGCCTGCGCGACGCTATCGAGCAAGCGCCCCGCAATCGCCGGCCCGATGCCCGGCAGCAGTTGCGCGACGCGAAAGCCCGCGACGCGATCGCGCGGATTCTCGGCCCAGCGCAGCACCGCGAGGACGTCTTTCACGTGCACGGAGTCCAGAAACTTGAGGCCGCCGAACTTCACGAACGGAATGTTGCGCCGCGTGAGCTCGATTTCGAGCGTCGCGCTGTGATGCGCCGCGCGAAAGAGCACCGCCTGCGACTTGAGCTTCATGCCGCCCTCGCGCGCCTCCAGCACTTTCTCGACGACGTAGCGCGCCTGATCCGCCTCGTCCGCGACCGAAACGACGCGCGGCCTTTGCGCCGATGCCTTGTCGGTCCACAGATCCTTCGTGTAGCGCTCGGTGGCAAGCCGGATCACCGCGTTCGACGCTTCGAGAATCGGCTGCGTCGACCGATAGTTGCGGTCGAGCGTGACGGTCGCCGCAGGCGCGTCGAAGTGCTGCGGAAAGTCGAGGATATTGCGCACCGTCGCGCCGCGAAACGAATAGATGGACTGCGCGTCGTCGCCCACGACGGTGAGGCCGCGTCCGTCCGGTTTCATCGCGAGCAGGATGGTGGCTTGCAGGCGGTTCGTGTCCTGATATTCGTCGACGAGCACGTGGTCGAAGCGGCTCGACAAGTCGGCCGCGATGCTCGGCTCGGCGGCGAGGTGCGACCAGTAGAGCAGCAGGTCGTCGTAGTCGAGAACGCTTTGCGCCTGCTTTGCGCTCACGTACGCGGCGAAGAGGCGCTTCAAGTCCGCTTCCCACTCGCGACACCACGGATACGCCTGATCCAGCACGGTGGCGAGCGACGCGCCCGTGTTGACGACGCGCGAGTAGATGGCGAAACAGGTGGATTTGGCGGGGAACCGCTTCTCTTTCGACGACAGCCCGAGCTCGTGGCGCACGAGGTTCATCAGGTCGGCGGAGTCTTCACGGTCGTTGATGGTGAAGGACGGCGCGAGGCCGACGAGATCGGCGTAATCGCGCAGCAGCCGCGCGCCGATGCCGTGAAACGTGCCGGACCACGTGAGCCCCTGCGCGATGGCGCTCTTCGTGCCGAGCGCGTTCGTCGCGATGCGCGTCACGCGTCGCGTCATTTCGAGCGCCGCGCGGCGCGAAAAGGTCAGCAGCAGAATCCGATGCGGATCCGCGCCCTTCACCAGCAAATGCGCGACGCGATGCGCGAGCGTGTTGGTCTTGCCCGAGCCCGCGCCCGCGATCACGAGCAACGGACCGCCGCAGCGCCCCGGCGCATCGACGCCGAATTCGACCGCCCGGCGCTGCGCATCGTTGAGCTTGGCAAGATAGGCGGCGACGTTCTCCGAGGAGGCGTCGGCGGTGGCGGTGTCGTCCGGAAGGGTCAGCACAGAGGAAAGCGGGCGTCGAAAGAAGTGACGCACACTGTATATCCATACAACCCGCGCACGCAAGTCTTTGCCGCGGCGCGCCTTTCCTTCGACGGGCCGCGGCTTGCGGTACTGGCTTAGTCGGCCTTCTTGGCGTCCTTCAGGTTCGCTTTGGCGGCGGCTTCGTTCGCTTCCGATTGCGCTTCGGTCTTCTTCTTGTCCGCCTTCGCCTGCGCGACGGCGGCGTCCTTGTCGGCTTCGGCCTGCTTCTTCGCGGCCTTCTTGTCGGCGTGGGTCGGCGCGTCGCTCGTCGATTGCGCGAAAGCCGGTGCCGCGCTCACGCTCGTCAGCGCGCCCGCGATGAGCGCAGCCAGCAATGTATGGGTGCGTCGATTCATGGCGTCCTCCGTGTGGTCGTTAGTGTGGTCGTTGTGTTCCTACCGCGAAGCCGGAGACACCGAGGCTTCGCGGCGCTCTAGGCGATCAGTGCTGCTCGCCTTCATCCTTCGGCGTGCGGTCGGTCGCGGCGTTCAGGTCGTCCTTCGCGGCGGCCTTGTCGGCCTTGCGGTTGATCTTCGCATTGCGGACCTGCTCCTTATACTGCTGCTTGGCCTGCTTGTCGGCAGCCTTCATCTCCGCCTTCGACGCCTTCTTCGACGCGCGATATTCCGCATTGGCCTGCGCGTCGGCGTTGCGCTTCTGCACGAGCGGATCGGTCGGTGCCGGCGCGACCACGTTTTGCGGCGGCGGCGACACTTGCTGCTGCACCTGCATCGGCGCCTGGCCGGGAGCCGAGTCCGCCGGTTGAGCGGTTTGCGCCTGCGCGCCGGTGGCAGCCATCGCGGCGAAAGCGGCGCCGATCATCAGAATTCGAGCCTTAGTCATGAGCTTGTCCTCTCTGGGTGTGTCCGCCAAACGCGTTCGACAACTTGGAGCGCGATGACGCGACTTGTCGGTTAGAAGATGACCGAAGCTGCATCGATCAAACGTACAGACCGGCCGGACGACGCGCGAGTTTCTCGAAACGGGTCATTGTTACCGGCGGTTTCACTTCGCTACATGTGCTTAATCCGGCGAAACGAACGGTCGATCGTGTAAGAGCACGCAGTGTGCCCGGATGATGTCCCGCGCTGGTTTATCATCGAAGTCTTTTCGCATCTGAACGCCCGCCATGCCGCAGCTTCAATTCACCCTCACGGGCGACTACGTCGAACTCCACAACCTGCTCAAGCTGATGGGACTCGCCGATAGCGGCGGCTCGGCGAAGGCGCGCGTCGCGATGGGCGATGTCACCGTCGACGGCAAAGTGGAACTGCGCAAGACCTGCAAGATCCGCGCGGGTCAGGTCGTGATGCTCGACGGCCAGAAGATCCGAGTGCGCGCGCCCGACTGATACCGCTTGCGCCCATGCGCCCGCCGCTTGCGAAAAGACGACCATAACGGGGCGCGTCATCGACATGCCGCGCGCGAGGCCATAAGCTAGGCGTCTTTCGTTCAGGTTTCAGCGCGCGACACGGACGCGTCCACGCGCCCTTCCGCTCCTTTCTCTCGATCATGCAATCGCACACCAGCCGCGCGACCCGCGCGCATTCGGGACACGTCAGCCTGTCTCGCCATGCCGTCGATACCGCGCGCCTCGCCGCGCCGCTCGCCATCGCGCAACTGTCGCAAATGGCGATGGGCGTCACCGACACGATTCTGCTCGGCTCGCTAGGTCCCGACGCGCTCGCCGCGGGCGGTCTGGGCGCGAACATGTTCTTCGTCGTGGTGACGCTACTGCAAGGCGTATTGACGTCGGTGAGCGTGGCCGTCGCGCATGCGCGCGGCGCGGATGCGGAACACCGCGTGCCCGGCATCTACTGGACGGGGCTCGTGTTGTCCGTGCTGCTCGCCGTGCCGGCGTTCGTGCTGCTGTCGTATGCGGAGCCGATTCTGCTCGCGTTCCACGAGCCCGCGACGCTCGCGCACAACGTCGGCGAATACTGCGCGGTGCTGCGCTGGGGCACGCCGGGCAGCCTGATCGGCATCGGCATGATGCGCGCGTTCCTGCCGGCCATCGGGGCGGCGAAGCGCCTGCTGTGGGTGTCCATCGGCGGCGTGTTCGTCAACGGCTTTCTGAACTACGGGCTGATTCACGGCGCGTACGGCCTGCCGCGCGAAGGCTTTCTCGGCTCGGCGGCGGCCACCGCGATCACCGTCTGGCTGACGGCCTTCGCGCTCGTCGCGCTGCTGCACCTGCGCCCGCGTTACCGGCATTTCGTCGCCGCCGCGCGGCCGCATCTGCCGCTCATGGGCGAACTCTTCGGCATCGGCTGGCCCGTCGCCATCACGTACGGCGTGGAATCGACGCTCTTTCTCGCGACCGGCATGATGGTCGGACTGCTCGGCGAAGCGCCGCTCGCCGCGCACCAGATTGCGCTCAACGTGGCGTCGGCGGCGTTCATGGTGCCGCTCGCGATCGGGCAGGCGGCGAACGTGCGCGTCGGCTACTGGGCGGGCGCGGGCGTGCCGGTCGCGGCGCGTCACGCGGGCTTCGTCGCGCTGGCGCTCGGCGTCGGCTTCATGATGTGTTCCGGACTCGTGCTCATTACCGCGCCGCGCGCGATCGTCGGCCTGTATCTGCATCTCGATGATCCCGCCAATGCACGGACCGTCGCGCTTGCCGCATCGCTATTGAGCGTCGCGGCCGTGTTTCAGATCGTCGACGGCATGCAGACGGTCGGCTCGGGCTGTCTACGCGGCCTGAAAGACACGCGCGTGCCGATGCTCGCCGCCGCGTTCGGCTACTGGGGCGTCGGGTTTCCGACGGGCTATGTGCTCGCGTTCCACTTCGAACTGGGCGCCAAAGGCTTGTGGTGGGGACTCGCGGCTGGGCTGGCGAGCGTCGCCGCGCTGATGACGCTGCGCTTTCATCGCATCAGCAGGCGGCTGGTGGAAACGGGCGTCGCGCGCGCCGACGATCGCGTGGACGGGGCTTCGAAGCGGGTTGCCTGAAAGATGCGCTCGTCACGCATATGCAAAGCAAGAATGCTTGGTTGGTGCTCGTGGCGCGCGTTGTTAGGATGAACCCGTCTCCTCCTTGAGACTTATCCAGTAACAGGGGTTACAGCCCGCTCTGCCGAGCGGGCTTTTTTTTCGCCTGCCGATTCCCGCGCATCGTGCGTTTGCTCGCCTGGCCCGCACGCCGGTTCCCCTAGAATAAATTCGAGATGCCGCATCGGCGAGAACGTTTCTTGCTGCGTCGCGAAGCTGCTGTTGCTGCAAGCGGTCGCACGGAAGCAGCCGAATCGAGATAAACAAAAAAAGAGGAAGCGAAGTGTCGGAAATCCGGGGAATTCGCCAAGCCGAAAGCGAAGTCGCGCGCGCTCCAATCGCGACGAATACAACCAAATGGGTGAGCCGCACGCGCCGCATGGCGGTCATGGCGCTCTTCACCGCGCTCTGCGCCGGATGCGCGACGCGCCCGCCCGCCAGCGCGTTCGATCGTCCGGTGACGCACGCGCTGCCCGCGACGGAGCCGACGCCGCTCCGAACGGTGCTCGCGCCGCTCGAAAAGCAGCATCCGGACGAATCCGCCGTGCGCCTTCTGCCGACCGGGTCGGACGCGCTTCAGGCGCGCGTCGCGCTGGCTCGCGCCGCGACGAAGACGCTCGACATGCAGTACTACATCGCCCAAGAGGACAACACGGGCAAGCTGTTGCTCGGCGCGGCGCTCTACGCGGCGGATCGCGGCGTGCGCGTGCGCATGCTGGTCGACGACCTGAACTTCAAGGACATCGACCGCATCATGGCGGCGCTGAACTCGCACGAGAACATCGAGATTCGCGTGTTCAATCCGTACGGCAGCGCGCAGCGCAGCTTCGCCGAGCGCACGCAGAACTTCTTCACGAATCTGAACCACTTCACGCGCCGCATGCACAACAAGGCGATGATCGCGGATAACCAGATCGCGATCGTCGGCGGCCGAAATCTCGGCGACGAATACTTCAACGCCAGCCCGACGTTGCAGTTCCGCGACCTCGACATGTTCACGGCCGGCCCCGTCGTGCACAAAGTCTCCGCGAGCTTCGACGATTACTGGAACAGCACCCTCTCCTACCCGCTGCGCGTGCTGAACAAGCAGAAGTTCGATCCGGCCGAACTCGACAAGACGCGCGAGGATCTGCGCAATCACTGGCGCGAGCAAGCGGACCCGCTGAACGCCAAGCCGCTCAACGCGACGCCGCTCGCCCAGCAGATATCGCGCGGCGAGATGAGCCTCGTCTGGGCGCCGACCGAGTTCGAAGCGGATTCGCCCGCGAAAATCGAGCATCCGAGCGACGACTACCAAAGCCCGCCGATGACGCGGCTTGCCGAATTGATGAAGAACGCGCAGAACGAGTTCCTCATTCTGTCGCCCTACTTCGTGCCGCATGACGTGGGCGTGAAGGCGCTGGCCGACCTGACGCGCCGCCACGTGCGCGTCGCGGTGCTGACCAACTCGCTCGCCGCCACGGATGCCGTCGCGGTTCAGGCGGGCTATGCGCCGTATCGCATGCCGCTTCTGCAAAACGGCGTCGAGCTGTACGAATTCAAGCCGCTTCAGCCCGAAGGCGAGAGCCGCCCGCCGCCGGGCCTCTTCGGTTCCTCGTCGCGCGCGAGTCTGCACGCCAAGGCGTATGTGATCGATCGGAGTATCCTCGTGATCGGATCGATGAATCTCGATCCCCGCTCGGCGCGGCTCAACACCGAACTGGCGCTCGTGATTCACAGCAAACCGATCGCGGAGCAGGTCGCGGCGCTGTTCGACCGAGGCATCTCGCCGAAAGCGAGCTGGCGCGTGGAACTGGCGAGCGCGGCGGTGATGGCGGAGCTGCGCCGCACCGGCTCGCCGCAGTCCGGTCTCGTGTGGACCAGCCAGGAAGACATCGGCACGGTGACCTATAACTTCGATCCCGACGCCGGCTTTTACCGTAACGCGATGACGGGCCTCTTCAAGCTGCTGCCCGTCGACGAACAGCTTTGACCACTTCAAAGGAACATCAGGCCATGACACAGAACGCACAGGGCGATGTACGCATGGAGAAGGACACGTTCGGCGAGATCGCCGTGCCCAACGGCAAGCTCTGGGGCGCGCAAACGCAGCGGTCGTTGCAGAACTTCAAGATATCGACGGAAAAGCAGTCGCCTGAACTCATCACCGCGCTCGCGATCATCAAGCGCGCCGCCGCCGAGGTGAATCAGGACCTGAAGGTGCTCGACGCAAAGAAGGCGCAGGCGATCATGCAGGCGGCGGACGAGATCATCGACGGCAAGCATCCGGACGAATTTCCGCTCGCCGTGTGGCAGACGGGTTCCGGCACGCAGACGAACATGAATCTGAACGAGGTCATCGCCAATCGCGCGAGCGAACTGCTCGGCGGGCCGCGCGGCGAAGAGCGACTCGTGCATCCGAACGATGACGTGAACCGCGGCCAGTCGTCCAACGACGTGTTCCCGACCGCGATGCACGTCGCCGCCGCATATGCGATCGTCAAGCATCTGGTGCCGTCGCTCAAGACGCTGCGCGAGACGCTCGACAAGAAGGCGCAGCAGTTCGCGGATATCGTGAAGATCGGCCGCACGCATTTGCAGGACGCGACGCCGCTCACGCTCGGTCAGGAGTTCTCCGGCTACGTCGCGCAACTGGACCAGGGCATCCGCCACGTCGAAGCGACGCTGCCGCATCTCTATCAACTCGCGCAAGGCGGCACGGCGGTCGGCACGGGGCTGAACGCGCATCCGGAGTTCGCGGTGAAAGTGGCGCAGGCCATCGGCAAGCTGACCGGCCTGCCGTTCGAAACCGCGCCCAACAAGTTCGAGGTGATGGCCGCCGCCGACGCGCTCGTTGCCGCGCACGGCGCGCTCAAGACCGTCGCGGCGAGCATGATGAAGATCGCCAACGACATTCGCTGGCTCGCGAGCGGCCCGCGCTGCGGCCTGGGCGAACTATCGATTCCGGAGAACGAGCCGGGCAGTTCCATCATGCCGGGCAAGGTGAATCCGACGCAGTCCGAAGCCGTGACCATGCTTTGCTGTCAGGTGTTCGGCAACGACGTCGCGGTAAACTTCGGCGGCGCGAGCGGCAACTTCGAGCTGAACGTGTTCCGGCCGATGATCGCGCATAACGTGCTGCAGTCCATCCGCCTGCTCGCGGACGGCGCGCAGAGCTTCAACGACAACTGCGCGGTGGGCATCGAGGCGAATCAGGAGCGCATCGACAGTTTGCTCAACGAATCGCTGATGCTCGTGACGGCGCTCAATCCGCACATCGGCTATGACAAGGCCGCGCAGATCGCCAAGAAGGCGCACAAGGAAGGCACCACGCTCAAGGCCGCCGCGCTCGCGCTCGGGCACGTGACCGAGCAGCAGTTCGACGAATGGGTGAAGCCGCACGAGATGGTGGGCAGGAAGTAGGCGGTCTCAGGCGCTCTCGGCCGGCAAGCGCGCCTGCTGCGGCAAGCGTTCGCACGGCGCAGTCGCGTCGGGCGCACGAGATGGTCGGCAGGAAGCAGGCGTTCGCAGGCGGTTTCGGTCAACGAGCGCAAGTCGGGCGAGCGCGCCTGCTCGGCAAGCGTCCGTACGGCGCAGTGGCGTCGTGCGCACGGAACGGTCGAGGCCGCCCAGAAGCGCACTCGCGAACAGAACCGCCCCGCGCGGAACGCGAGGTCGCGTCAGACCTTGCCCGCCGCCACTTCTTCCGGCTTCAGTTCGACGATTGCATCGAGCGCGTCTTTCACGTCCATCGCGTATTTCGCGAGACGTTTCTCTTCTTCCGATTCCGGCACGAACGGCGGCACGGGCGTGGGCTGCCCTTTTTCGTCGACGGCGACGAACACCATCAGGCAGTCGGTGGTCTGCTCCAGCTCGCCGACTTTCGGGTCACCCGCGTGCACCGAGACGTGAATGTGCATGCTGGTGCGTCCCGTCAGCACCACGCGCGCGCGCAACTCGACGAGATTGCCGACGAGAATCGGCCGCCTGAAGCGGATGTTGCCGACGCTCACCGTCACCGCGTAGCGTCCGCTCCACATCGCGGCGCAGGCGTAGGCGGTTTCGTCGATCCATTTCATGAGCGCGCCGCCGTGCACCTTGCCGCCGAAGTTGACGGAAATCGGCTCGGCAAGGAAGCGGAAGGTGGTTTCGGCGCGGCCTGCGCGCAAGGCGGCGGGCGGGGTCGGCGTGGTCATGGCGGCTCCCAGCGAAGAAAGAAGCCGCGATTATAGGCCGCGAAAAATGGCGGCTAGTTGTGGACCGTGACGCCCTGATCCATGGTGCCGTACATCGTGATGCTGCCGCCGCCCGCCGACGACGACGGCCCGCCCGCGCAGCCCGCGCACAGGGCGAGAACGGCGAGCGCGGCTGCGGTGATGAGCTTGGACATGCGAATTCCTGGCTGCGTGGTAATACGAGGGAGATAAGAGCGACCATTCTAGCGCCGCGAGCGCCGCATCGACATTTCACGCGGATGTGAAACGTCGGGTGCGCGGGCGCGCTACAGTGGTGGCATCGACCGTTGCGTACCCTTCTCTTGCGTGCCCTTGCCATGAATCCCGCTCTCGATGACGTCCGCTCGCGGCATTGTCCCGGCCTCTCGCGCATCGGCGCGCTGCTGGCCGATCCGGGCCGCGCCGCGATGCTCTGGTCGCTGATGGACGGCACCGCGCGTCCCGCCGGCGAACTGACGATGATCGCGGGCCTCTCGCCGTCCGCCGCGAGCGCGCATCTCGCGCGGCTGACCGAAGGCGGCCTGCTTGCGCTCGAAGTCAGCGGGCGGCATCGCTACTACCGCATCGCGACGCCCGATATCGCCGCCGCCATCGAGGCGCTCGCGAATCTCGCTCGCGCCAGCGCGCCACAAGCCGCGCCGCAGCGTCCGGCGAGCGCCGTGCCGCTCGAGATGCGCTATGCGCGGACCTGCTACGACCACCTCGCGGGCGAACTGGCCGTGCGGCTCTTCGACGGCATGCTCGCGCGCCGCTGGCTCGCGGCCGCGCGCGACGATCCGGCAACGCGCGAATCGTCCGCGCTCGACACCACGCCCGACGGGGCGCAGGCGTTCGCGGAACTGGGCATCGACGTCACTGCGCAGCGCGCGCGGCGGCGGCGGTTCGCGTGTACCTGCATCGACTGGAGCGAGCGGCGTCCACATTTGGGCGGCGCGCTCGGCGCGGCGTATCTCGAAGCCTGCGAAACGCACGGCTGGATTGAGCATACGGCGAAGCGCCGCGTGTTGCGCGTGACGCCCGCTGGTCAGCGGCATTTCGGAGCGTTTTTATCGGGACGCTAGAAACAAAAACGCGCGACCGGCGCCGCGCGTTGCAGGGGTTCTCGATTCGATCAGACCGCCATCGGCGCGCTGATCGGATCATGATGGCGATAGCCTTCCAGCGCGAAGTCTTTCGGCTCGACCTTCTCTAGCCACTCGGGCTCATAGCGCTTCGTCACCGCGTAATCCGGCACGCGATCGGAAATGATCAACTGCGGCAGCGGATACGGCTCGCGCTTCAACTGCTCGTTGAGCATGTCGAGCTGATTCTCGTAGATGTGCGCGTCGCCGATGAAGTACGTGAACCAGCGCGGCTTGTAGCCCGTGAGCCGTCCGACGAGATGCAGGAGCGCCGCGCCCTCGGTCAGATTGAACGGCGTGCCGAGGCCGACATCGTTGCTGCGGATGTACAGGCACAGCGAGATCTCGCCCTTCGCCACGTTGGGGATGAACTGATACAGCAGATGACACGCGGGCAACGCGATCTCGTCGAGCTTCGCAGGATTCCACGCGTGAAAGAGGATGCGCCGGTCAGTCGGCCGCTCGATGATGGTGTCGAGACACTGGCGCAACTGGTCGATGGCCTTGTACAGCAACACCTGCTCGCGCCCGTTTTCGACGAAGCTTGTCACGAGCTCGTAGCCGCGGTTGGTCGCATCGGCGATCTGGTCGCCCGCGCCGGCGTCGATCAGCTTGTACGCCGGCCAGTTGCGCCACTGCACGCCGTAGACGTCGCCGAGATCGTCCGTGCCGCGGCGATACGGGTTTTCGAGCCACTGCGGATTTTCGTTCGCGTTCGCGTCCCACACCTTGCAACCGAGCGCGCGGAAGTCCGCCGCGCTTTTCGACGCGCGCAGAAAGCCGATCATTTCGCCGATCGCCGACTTGAATGCGAGCTTTTTCGTCGTGACGGCGGGAAAGCCCTCTTGCAGATCGAAGCGCAGCATCGCGCCCGGAATGCTGATGGTGCGGATGCCCGTGCGGTTTTCCTGCCACGTGCCGGTATCGAGGATCGTCTGGACGAGCTCGAGATACTGTTTCATTCGATGTTCCTTGAATGCGGGCACGGGCCACGCGAAGAGAGGCGGAAACCACCGATTTTATCAAGCGGCCCGCCTCGGCGCTGGCGTTCGTAAAAAGAAGAACGGGCGCCTTGCGGCGCCCGTTGCGGTGAGCAGAAACGATGCGTCGGTCAGCCGCGCGTGGCGTGTTCCGGGGGCGCGTCCACTTCGATGTGACGCATGCCGTGCGCGCTCAGCAGCCGATACAGCGTGACGCGCGAGATGCCGAGTTCGTGCGCCGCGTCGCCGAGCCGCCCGCGATGCCGCAGAAGCGCGAGTTCGATGGCCTGCCGCTCCGCCGCTTCGCGCGCCTGCGCGAGCGAGACCGGCGCCACTTCGACATATTCGCCGAGTTCGAGATCGCGCGCGGTGATCTGCCGCCCTTCCGACATCACGATGGCGCGGCGCACGCGGTTGATCAGTTCCCGCACGTTGCCCGGCCAGCCGTAGTTGTGAATCGCGGCGATCGCATCCGGCGAGAAACCGCGCAGGCGGCGGCTCGCGTCCTTCTTGAAGCGGTCGAGCATGTGCTTCGCGAGCAGTTCGATGTCCTTGCCGCGCGCGCGCAGCGGCGGCTCGTCGATCTGCAGCACGCACAGACGGTGATACAGGTCGGCGCGGAAACGCCCTTCGATCATCGCGGTCTGCATGTCGACGTGCGTCGCCGAAATGATGCGCACGTCCACCGGCGTGGATCCGTGGCCGCCGAGACGCTCGACCTTGCGCTCCTGCAGGAAGCGCAACAGGCTCGCCTGGCTTTCGAGCGGCAGATCGCCGATTTCGTCGAGGAACAGCGTGCCGCCGTTGGCCGCTTCCACGCGACCGATCTTGCGCTGATTCGCGCCCGTGAACGCGCCGCGTTCATAGCCGAACAGCTCGGATTGCAGCAGGTGCGCGGGAATCGCGCCGCAGTTGATCGCGACGAACGGCTGATCGCGGCGCGCCGAGCGCTCGTGGATGGCGACGGCGGTGAGTTCCTTGCCGGTGCCCGATTCGCCCGAAATGAAGACGGGCGCGTCCGTCATCGCGACTTTGCGGATCGAGCGGAAGAGCGCGAGCATGGCGTCGCACGAACCGACCATCTCGCCCTCGGCGCGGCCCTCGCTGCGCGCGTCGTTCGACGCCGCGTCGTGCAGCGCCACCATGCCGTAGGCGTGGCCGACGGAATCGACCACGCGGTCGTTCGAAGTGGGGAGCGTGACGTAGTCGAAACAGTAGTCGCGGATCAACCGGCGCACTGCAGCGTCTTCGAGCTGGCCGGCGACGGTTGCCGCCACCCAGCCGACGTTGGTCATGGTCAGCGACGATTCGAACGCTGCCAGTTCGTGTGATTCGAAATGTCCCGATAAATCGAGCAGCCCGCCCATTGCGAGGTCGCTGCGCAGCGCTTTGCGCGTGTCGCGCGCGCTTGCCACGATCTCGATTTGCCAGCCGCGTTCCTCGAAACGCGCGCATAGCGTTTCGCTGGGATCCCGAGTCACATAGATCAGTTGCCGCCGAGCGACGTCCATTATTCAGATCCTTGGTTCAACGTTCGTTGAAAAGGTCGCGTAGTTCAGGCTTTCGCTTCAAGCAGAATTCTTGGCCCTCGCAGGTGATGCGTTCGGACTTGCAATTCGATACCTCGCCCCCTGGAACGTGCCGCGCATGGCGCCGGCAGCCTTCCGCGAAACCCTTTTGGTTTGATTCTGCGCCGCATTGAAGAGACTACTATAACCCAGAATCACCAAAAACAAATACCGTCCGAGATGGCTTGACTCGCCGCAAAACCTTGCTGGCTAAGGCTCGCGACCAGTTCACACGGATTTATTGCAAGTTCGCGTCGCGCTTTTCGTACGACGAGAGCTTATACGGAATCTACCCGATCTTTCGGCTTTTCTTGCCCCACGTTTCGTTGATGAAACGTTTTCCGGAGGTTTTCACCGATTTCCGCCGAGGCGTTATGCGCGGCCCTTTGACTGTCAAGGCGCCGATGCGAATGGCATGCATTTAGCTATAGATTGCCCACATGCCGTATGAATGAAACGGCAAGATTGTCTTTCATACCCGTCGCCCCACGATTTTATTTCCTGAACCTGCGCTTGTGGAATTAATTACTTCGTTTGTTCTGTTGACAATGGCTCTCGATCACAATTTACCGCCTTTTGAATCGACGGCTAATGCACGGCCGGACGCGAGCGAGACGCACGTAATCGACTGGTCCCCCGCGAATGAACGGGCGGCCAATGATGCAGACGCCGCGTCATGGCGCGGAACCGCCGCAATTCCGAGCGTGACGCTGTGGGACGAAATCGCGCCGGAAGTCCCGCGCGCGTATCGCGACGGCGCGGAGGACGCATCGGCAGGCTGAGCATGCGCTCGTGGAAGGGAGCGGGACGCGCTGGCCAGCGCGTCGGTTAGAATGCGCGCGCCGCCTCTCTCCTGACTGCACATGACGACGCTCACTCTCATCGTCGCCCGCGCACGCAACGGCGTGATCGGACGCGATAACCAACTTCCGTGGCGCCTGCCCGAAGACCTCGCCTTCTTCAAACGCACGACGATGGGCGCGCCCATCATCATGGGACGCAAGACGCACGAGTCGATCGGGCGGCCGTTGCCCGGGCGGCGCAACATCGTCGTGACGCGCGACGCTACGCGCCGCTTCGCAGGCTGCGACACGGTGACGAGCATCGACGAAGCCCTCGCCCTCGCGACTGCCGACGGCGCGGCCGAAGCGTTCCTGATCGGCGGCGCGCAGTTGTACGGCGATGCGATCGGCCGCGCGCATAAGCTGATCGTCACGGAAATCGACGCCGATTTCGACGGAAACACGCATTTTCCCGCGCCCGACGCGTCGCAGTGGCGCGAAGTGTCGCGCGAGCGGCATCGCGCGGCGGCGCCCAACGACTTCCAGTTCGCGTTCGTCACTTACGAACGGCGCGCGTAACAACGACGCAACGACTAAGGCCCCGGACGATTGCTCATCGTCCGGGGCCTTTCGTTTAGTCAGCAGCAGCGCGGGAAGCGCTTACTGGCCCGCCACCGTCATCCGCTCGATCAGGACCGAACCGATTGCCTTGGTGCCGCGCACCACGGTATCCGCGCCCACGGCTTCGATATGGCGGAACATCTCCTGTAGCGTGCTCGCCACCGTGATTTCCTCCACGGCGTGCTGAATCTGCCCGTTCTCGACCCAGAAGCCCGACGCGCCGCGCGAATAGTCGCCCGTCACGTAGTTCACGCCCTGCCCCATCAGCTCCGTCAGCAGCAGGCCCGTGCCCAACTTCTTCAGCATGGCTTCAAAGTCGTCGCCGGGCTGCGTGCGCGTGCTCTTCATCGACAGATTGTGCGAGCCGCCCGCGTTGCCAGTCGTCTGCATGCCGAGCTTGCGCGCCGAATACGTCGAGAGGAAATAGCCCTGCACCACGCCGTCTTCCACGACGTTGCGCCGCTGCGTGCGCACGCCTTCTTCGTCGAACGGCGCGCTGCCCATGCCGCCGCGCACGTGCGGGTCCTCGACGATCTGAATGTGCGGCGCGAACACCGGCTTGCCGAGACTGTCGACGAGAAACGTCGTCTTGCGATACAGCGCCCCGCCGCTCACGGCCTGCACGAACGCGCCGAGAATGCCCGCGGCGAGCGGCGCTTCGAACAGCACGCGGCATTTGCGGGTGTCGAGGCTGCGCGCGTTCAGGCGCGCGAGCGCGCGCTCGGCGGCGTAACGGCCGACGGCTTCCGGATCGGCAAGCTCGGAGGCGTCGCGCTTCGATGTGTACCAGTCGTCGCGCTGCATGTCGCGGCCGCTCGCCGCGATCGGCGCGCACGCGATGTAGTGTCGCGAGTACGGATAGCCCGCCATGAAGCCGCGTGAAGTCGCGAGCACGAATTGCGAATGCTGGGCGGAGACGCTCGCGCCTTCCGAATTCGTGATGCGCTTGTCGACCGCGAACGCGGCGGCCTCGGCGCGGCGCGCGATGTCGGCGGCCTCTTCGGCGTCGATGTCCCACGGGTGATAGAGATCGAGATCCTGCGGCGACTTCTCGAGCAGTTCTTCCTCGGCGAGCCCGGCCGCGCTGTCTTCCGCGGTGAATCGCGCGATGTTGTACGCCGCCGCGACCGTGTCGCGCAACGCCTCGCGCGTGAAGTCGGCGGTGCTCGCGTTGCCGCGCTTCTTGCCGATGAACACCGTGACGCCGACCATCTTGTCGCGGTTGTGCTCGATCGTGTCCACTTCGCCGCGCCGCACGCTCACCGAGAGGCCGTCGCCCTCGGAGATTTCGGTGGCGGCATCGCTCGCGCCGAGTTCCTTCGCGTAGCGCAGGATGTCCGACGCGATCTCCTTCAACTCGTCTTGCGTGTGCGGAAAAAAGCGTTGCCTGACGTCGATGTCTGCTGCCATGTGTCGTTGCCTTCGGTTTTGTTGACCGCGCAAGCGCCCGTCGCGCTCCGTGTCATGAATGTCGCGCCTGTCGTCGCGCCCGTTGTTGCGCCCGTTCTTGCGCCTGTCGTCGCTCAAGACGCGCGCCGACTCTCCACGCGATCATAGCAAGGACGGCGCGCGTTCACCCGTCGCGACCGCGTCGGCTCGCGCGCGGGCGCAAGCTACAATGTCGCCATGAACCGTAAAACCCGCATTCAACCGATGGAAGCCGATCGCGACGACGCGCCCGATCAGGCCTACGACCGCCCGAGCAAATCGCAACTGAAGCGCGAGATGCACGCGCTCCAGGAGCTCGGCGAAGCGCTCATCGCGCTGCCGAAAGACGCGCTCAAGCGCATGCCGATGCCCGAAGATCTCGACAGCGCCGTGCGCGAAGCGCGCCGCATCACGGATCACGAGGGCAAGCGCCGTCAGTTGCAGTATGTCGGGCGCGTGATGCGCTCGCTGTCGGAAGAGGAAGTCGCCGCGCTGCGCACCGCGCTCGACACGCATCGCGGCGTGAACAAGGCGGAAACGGCGCGGCTGCACTGGATCGAGCGCACACGCGAACAACTGCTCGCCGATGACGCCGCGCTCACCGACTTCATTCGCGAACATCCGGGCGTCGATCCGCAAGAAGGCCGCACGCTGATTCGCAACGCGCGCAAGGAGCGCCAGCAGCAGAAGCCGCCGCGCTATTACCGCGAGCTGTTCCAGTGGATCAAGAACGCGGCGGGCGTGGAAGACGACGAAGACGAAGACATCGACGAGAACGACGAGGAAGGCAAAGATGAAGCCTGAGCGCAGTCATCCGGACGAGTTGATCGTCGGACTCGTGTCCATCAGCGATCGCGCGTCGCAAGGCGTGTATGAGGACAAGGGCTTGCCGTCGCTGCAAGCGTGGCTCGGCGGCGCAATGGCTTCGCCCTGGCGCGCCGAAACGCGGCTGATTCAGGACGACGCGGCCACCATTTCTGCGACGCTGATCGAACTGGTCGATACGCTCGGCTGTGATCTCGTGCTGACCACCGGCGGCACCGGCCCCGCGCGCCGCGACGTGACGCCCGAAGCCACGCTCGCCGTCGCCACGAAGCCGATGCCGGGCTTCGGCGAACAGATGCGCCAGATCAGCCTCAACTTCGTGCCGACCGCCATTCTTTCGCGGCAAGTCGCAGTCATTCGCGAAACCGCCGACCACGCCGCGCTCATCATCAATCTGCCGGGGCAGCCGAAGTCGATCCGCGAGACGCTGGAAGGCGTGAAGGACGCGGACGGCAAGACGACGGTGCCGGGCATCTTCGCGGCGGTGCCGTATTGCATCGACCTGATCGGCGGGCCGTATATCGACACGCAGCCGGAAGTCGTCGCCGCGTTTCGTCCTAAAAGCGCGATCCGGCCGCCGAAGGTTTAAGACGCGCTGCTCGCCGCCGCCGGGATCAGGAAGTGCTCGCGGTAGTACTTCAGTTCGTCGATGGACTCGTGGATATCGGCGAGCGCCGTATGCATCGCGCGCTTCTGGAAGCCCTTGTAGATGGCCGGCTGCCAGCGGCGGCACAGTTCCTTGAGCGTGCTGACGTCGAGATTGCGGTAGTGGAAGAACGTCTCGAGTTCCGGCATCCAGCGCGCCATGAAACGCCGGTCCTGGCAGATGGAGTTGCCGCACATCGGCGACTTGCCGGGCGGCACGTACTGGCCCAGAAACTCGCGAATTTGCCGCGTCGCTTCGGCTTCATGCACCGTGGACGCCTTCACGCGCTCGATCAGCCCCGAGCGGCCGTGCGTGTTGCGGTTCCACTCGTCCATGCGTTCGAGCGCTTCTTCCGTCTGGTGGATGGCGAGCACCGGACCTTCCACCATCTTGTCGAGCGTCGAGTTCGTCACGACCACGGCGATTTCGATGATGCGGTCGTTGTCCGGATCGAGCCCGGTCATTTCCATGTCGAGCCAGATGAGATTCATGTCGCTGCGCGCGAGTGCGGATTCGGCGGCGAGGTCAGCGCCTGCGGGACGGTCGGAAGAGTCGGTCATGGATGCTGCCTGAGAAGAGAATGAGGCGCGGGCCGAAGGCATCTGCGAAGCCAACGCGATGGCATGATGTGACAACGGCGACACGGCCAAGAACCTATAATTCTCGCATAGTTCAATCGGAATGCCCGGATGACCCACCTCTCGCTCGCCTTCTCGACCGTCTTCGTCGTGGCGCTCGCCGCGATGGTCTCGACCAAGCTCTGGCTCGCGTCGCGCCAGATTCGCCACGTCGCCGCGCACCGCAACGGCGTGCCGCCGCAGTTCACCGGCACCATCCCGCTCGCGGCGCATCAGCGGGCGGCGGATTACACCATCGAGCGCACGCGCCTCACGATGATCGAAGTCGTGACGAGCGCCGTCGTGCTGATCGCGCTGACGCTGCTCGGCGGCGTACAGGCGCTCGACAACGCCATCTCCGGCTGGCTCGGGCGCGGCTATCTCGGGCAGATCGCGCTGGTGGCGTCGGTCGTCGCGATCACGAGCCTCATCGACCTGCCGTTCGACTACATCCGCCACTTCGTCGTGGAAGAGAAGTTCGGCTTCAACCGCATGTCGAAGAAGCTCTTCTTCGTCGATCTACTGAAGGGCACGGTGCTCGGCGTCGTGATCGGCGCGCCGCTGCTCCTGCTCACGCTGTGGCTCATGGATCGCGCGGGCGCTTACTGGTGGCTGTGGACGTGGATGGTCTGGGTCGCGTTCCAGCTGCTCGCCATGATCATCTACCCGACGTTCATCGCGCCGCTCTTCAACAAGTTCGAGCCGCTGAAAGACGAGGCGCTGCGCGCGCGCATCGAAAACCTGATGTCGCGCACGGGCTTCGCGGCCAAGGGCCTTTTCGTGATGGACGGCAGCCGCCGGTCCGCGCACGGTAACGCGTACTTCACGGGCTTCGGCGCGGCCAAGCGCATTGTGTTCTTCGATACCCTGCTCGCGCGGCTGTCCGGCAGCGAAATCGAAGCGGTGCTCGCGCACGAACTCGGCCACTTCAAGCGCCGTCACGTGCTCAAGTTGATGATCGTGATGTTCGGCATCAGCCTCGCGATGCTCGCGCTGCTCGGCTGGCTCGTTCAGACGGTCTGGTTCTACGAAGGCCTGGGCGTGCGGCCGTCGCTCGTCGGCGGCAACAACGGGCTCGCGCTCGTGCTTTTCATGCTGGTGCTGCCCGTGTTCATGTTCTTCGTGACGCCGCTCGGCAGCCTGACATCGCGCAAGAACGAGTTCGAAGCCGACGCTTTCGCCGCGAGTCAGACCGACCCCAAAGATCTCGTCAACGCGCTCGTGAAGCTCTACGAGGACAACGCGTCCACGTTGACGCCCGATCCGATCTACACCGCGTTCTATTATTCGCATCCACCCGCCTCGCAGCGCATCGACCGTCTGATGCAACACGCCGCATGACGACGCGCGCCACGCGCAAGACCGGCGCGTCGTCCGCTGCGCGCCTTCGCGGCACGGTGATCGCCGCGCACGGCCGGCACTATCTGGTGATGCCGGACGACGGCGGCGCGATGCTTCAATGCTTCCCGCGCGGCAAAAAGAGCGAAGTGGCAGTGGGCGATCATGTGATGTACGAGCAGTCGTCGGCGGATCAGGGCGTGATCGTCGAGATCGGCGAGCGGCGCAATCTGCTCTACCGCTCGGACCAGTTCAAGTCGAAGCTCTTCGCCGCGAATCTCGATCAATTGCTGATCGTGCTCGCTACCGAGCCGCACTTCAGCGAAGACCTGCTCGGGCGCGCGCTCATCGCGGCCGAAGCGCACGAGCTCGATGCGCTCATCGTGCTCAACAAGACCGACGTGACGGACGCGCTGCCGCTCGCGCGCGAACGCCTCGCGCCATATCGCGAACTCGGCTACACGGTGATCGAACTGTCGGCGAAGGCGCGTCCGGGCGAAGTGCATCCGCAGCTGGACGCGCATCTGCGCAACCGCGCGACGATCCTGCTCGGGCAATCGGGCATGGGCAAGTCGACGCTCGTGAACCTACTCGTGCCCGATGCGGACGCCGCCACGCGCGAGATATCCTCTGCGCTCAACAGCGGCCGGCACACGACCACGTTCACGCGCCTCTACAAGCTGCCCGGCGGCGGCTCGCTGATCGATTCGCCGGGCTTTCAGGAGTTCGGCCTGCATCACCTGTCGGAAGGCCAGCTAGAACGCGCCTTCGCTGACTTCCGCCCGTATCTGGGCCACTGCCGCTTTTATAACTGCCATCATCTGCAAGAGCCGGGGTGCGCGGTGCTCGAAGCCGTCGAGGCCGGCAAGATCCGGCCGGAGCGCCACGCGCTCTACGCGCAACTAGTCCACGAAGCCAGCCAGATCGTGCGATGAAACGGCTCACGTGGGCGCCCAACCTGATCACGGCACAACATTGGGTGAATGTGCTGGCGACAGCGGGCGTGCCGTGCGAGCTGCACAATCGCTATCTCAACGGTGCGCTAGGCGAGATTCCGGCCGATCAATGTTCACCGGAAATATGGATCGTCGACGATCGCGACGAAGCGTTGGCGCGCCGTCTGCTGGACCGCGCGCAAAAAGGGCCGGACGCGAACGCCCGGCCCTGGTTCTGCAAGCATTGCGGCGAACGGCTGGAGCCGCAGTTCACCGTGTGCTGGCAATGTCAGACGGAGCGCGATCCGCTCGACGGCTGACGCTCAGGCCAGCCACACTGCGATGGTGAGCATCAGCAAGAGCAGCATCCACAAGATGACGGCGCGCCACACGAGGCCGACCGCCGATTGCAGCGTGCGCGGCGTGCAGTCGTCGCCAACGGGAAGCGGACTCGCATCGCCGACAGCGAGGGCTTCCACGCTCAACGGTTCGGCGAGCGGCCCCGCGAGTCGCGCGCCCAACGCGCCGCTGCCTGCGGCCAGCAACACGCCGTCGTTCGAGTCCGGCCACTGGCGCGCGTGATTGCGCCACGCGTAGATCGCGTCCTCGAAGTTGCCGACAATCGCGAAGCCCATTGCGGTCAGGCGCGTCGGAATCCAGTCGATCACGAAGAATGCCTTCTGCGCGAACGACGAGAACTCCGCGGTGCGCTCGGGGCTCGGCATCGCCCATGCGCGCGCCAGATATTCGGCGATGCGATAGAACACCGCGCCCGCCGGACCGATCGGGATCAGGAACCAGAAGAAGACGCCGAACACGTGCCGATGCGACGCGACCACCGCATGAACCAGCGTGTGCCGCACGATTTCGCTCACGGGCATGTCGACGGTATCGAGCCCGGTCCACTCCGTCAGCACTTCGCGCGCGCGCGGAACGTCGTCGTTATTGAGCGCGAGATGGATGTCGGTGAAATAGTGGCTGAACTGGCGAAAGCCGAGCGTGAAGTACACGATCACCACGTTCCACAAAAACGCCAGAACGAAGTTGATGCGATACAGCACGTAATAGACGAGGCCGACCGCGAGCGTCCACGGCAATACGACCAGCAGCCACGCGACGACGCCGTGCTTGGGCTTGCCGGCATCGAAGCCGTGCGCGGTGGATTCCGCATGATAGTGAAGCAACGACGAAACGGGATTGTGCGGCGACAGGGCACGCACTTGCTCGATGATGAGAGCCAGCAATACGGAGAAAAAAGTCATGCGAAGCGCCGAAACAGTCGGTTGATTCGAGTTTCGCGTAACGATATCACAGCGCCTTGCGCGTTTTGTACGATCGGTCGCTGCGCGCGTTGCGAGCGTGGCTAACGTGCAGCGAGGAAGCGATAGAAATTGCGCAGCATGCCCGCCGTCGCGCCCCAGATGAAGTACGGCGCCTTGCCTTCGCTCGGCGTGTACGGCATCGCGAAGAACCGCCGCTCGCCGCCTTCCCAACGAAACACGCGCACTTCGTGGTTCGCCGGATTCATGAGCCACGCGAGCGGCACTTCGAAGATATCGGCGACTTCGCTCGTGTCGGCCTGCAATGTGAACGGCGGATAGACGAGCGCGACGACCGGCGTCACGCGAAAGCCCGTGCCGGTCAGATAGTCGGGCATCGCGCCGATGACTTCGCAATGCTCCGCGCCGAGGCCGACTTCCTCGCGCGCTTCGCGAAGCGCGGTGGCGGCGGCATCGGCGTCTTCGGGCTCGCGGCGTCCGCCGGGGAAGCTGATCTGGCCGGCATGATCGGAGAGATGATCGGCGCGCTGAGTCAACAGCACAGTGAGCCCGCCCTCGCGCACGACAAGCGGCACGAGCACCGAAGCGACGCGCGGATCGCCGCCGATCGCCTTGATGCGCTGCTCGGGCGGCTCCTGCGTCCAGTCGAGTTCTTTCGTGAAGCGTTCGCGCAGTCCGTCCGGCGTCAGGCGTTCCGGCGGAATGGGCGGCATGGCTTCGCCCGTCGAGACGACGGGCATCTGTTCGGGTTCGAGAATGCGCGGAGTCGATGTCTTGCCAGTGGACACGGGTCTCAAGCCTGAATGTGGAAGATACGATTTGAACACACCAAAGAAAAAAGCACCCGCGAGGGGTGCTTTTTCCGGTGCGACTGCGCTGCTGAGAGCTTACTCGGCGGCGGTAGCGGCACGGTCCTTCGAGACCAGCTTTTCCTTGATTCGAGCCGACTTGCCCGAACGCTCGCGCAGGTAGTACAGCTTCGCGCGACGAACGTCACCGCGACGCTTCACGACGATGCTCGCGAGCAGCGGCGAGTAGGTCTGGAACGTACGCTCGACGCCTTCGCCCGACGAAATCTTGCGGACGATGAAGTTCGAGTTCAGGCCACGATTGCGCTTTGCGATCACGACGCCTTCGTAAGCCTGCACGCGCTTGCGCGTACCTTCGACGACGTTCACGTTGACGACGACCGTGTCGCCCGGACCGAAGTCGGGGATGGCCTTCTCGCCCAGCACGCGTGCGATCTCTTCCTTCTCGAGTTGTTCAATCAGATTCATTACTGACTCCTTGTGCCATCTTGCCGGAGTTGTGTGCCTCGACTTCTGGTAAGAGGCCCCGGTAGAGGATGGGTTCACTTCCGGCGCCGATGTTGGTCGGCGCCCCCATTTGTCCCGCTCGTAGCCCGAAGCTTATTGCGGCTTCGACGCGTCCTTCGCGAGACTTGCAAGCCACGCCTCGTCGGCACGGCTCAGCAACTTGCTCTTGCGCGCCCGCTCGATCAGATCGGGCCGCTTGATGAACGTATTGCGCAATGCTTCGCGCCTGCGCCAGGCGTCGATTTCCTTGTGATGGCCGCCGAGCAGCACATCCGGCACGCGCACGCCTTCGTATTCCTCCGGGCGCGTGTAGTGCGGACAGTCGAGCAATACGTCGACGAAACTGTCCTGCACTGCGGATTGCGCGTCGTTCAGCACGCCGGGCAAGTGGCGCACGACCGCGTCCATCAGCGCCATGGCCGGCAATTCGCCGCCGGATAGCACGAAGTCGCCGAGGCTCACTTCCTCGTCCACCACGCGATCGATCAAACGCTGGTCGATCGCTTCGTACCGGCCGCACAACAACACAAGGCCGGGTTCCTGCGAGAAACGCATCACGCGATCATGGTCCAGCTTCGCGCCTTGCGGCGACATCATCACGACGCGCGTGTTCTCGATGCCCTGCTCGCGCTGCGCTGTCTTGGCCGCATCGATCGCGTCTTCCAGCGGACGCGCCAGCATGACCATGCCGGGGCCGCCGCCGTAAGGACGGTCGTCGATGGTGCGGTAGTTGTCCGTGGTGAAATCGCGCGGATTCCATGTGCGCAGACCGAACCGCCCCTGCTTCACCGCCCGGCTGGTGATGCCCCAGTCGGTCAGCGCGCGAAACATCTCGGGAAAGAGCGTCACGACATCGAACTGCATCGCCCTCTCCGTGTTCTGCCGATGGCTTTCAATAATCGGCGTCCCAGTCGACGACGATACGCTTCGCCGCCCGATCCACCGTCTTCACGTACACGCCGACGAACGGAATAAGCCGCTCGCCGGTGACGGGCTCGCCATCCTTGTTCGTGGCCGGGTACTCGACCCGCAGGATGGAATGCGCGCCGTTGTCGATCATGTCGGCAACGCGGCCAAGCGCCACGCCCGCTTCGTTTTCGACATCGAGGCCGATCAGATCGACCCAGTAGAACTCGTCTTCGTCGTCGAGCTTCGGAAAGTCGCTGCGCGCGATGTGCACCGCGTAGCCTTTCAGCGTCAGCGCGGCGTCGCGGTCGTCGCAACCCGCCAGACTCGCGACGATCGAATCTCCGTGCACCTTCGACTGCAAACGGCGCGCGGACTTGCGGTCGCGATTCTTGACGAGCCACCAACGCTTGGCCGTGAGCAGCGCGTCGCCGCCCGACTTGCCGTGCGCATGCGGCATGACCTTGACCCAGCCCTTCAGGCCATAGGCATCCACGATGAAACCGACTTCGACTGCATCTTCCGGCAGACTCTCCGCCGGCTCGATGCCCTCGCCGCCGCCTTCGGGCTTGCCTTCGCCCGAAACGCCGGCCGCCACGCGGCGCGCGCCCGGCTTGCGGACGAACGCGCCGAACGTGGCGGCACCTTCCTGTTGCCCCGGCTTCGGTTGACTGACGGAACCGGACTCGTGGCCGTTTTGGGGATCACGCGCGGGCATCAGCGAACCTTTGGGCGAATATGGAGTGACCGAGCAGCAGCCACGCTTGACGGCGTGACGCGCCACTCAATCGACAAGCACAAGACAGCTTAAGCAGCCGGCTGAGCTTGTTTCGACTGCTTGACCAGACGCTCGACGGTCGGCGACAGTTGCGCGCCGACGCCTTGCCAGTAGGTCAGGCGATCTTGAGCGATTCGCAGCGATTCGCCCTTGGTGGCGACCGGGTTGTAGAAACCCACGCGCTCGATGAAGCGGCCGTCACGGCGGCTACGCGAATCGGTTGCGACGATGTTGTAGAACGGGCGCTTCTTCGAGCCGCCACGAGCCAAGCGGATGATGACCATGCTGAAATCCTTGAAAACCGGGGTTCGGAACTACCAGAACACGCGATTATAACGGGAATCCGAAGCCCTAACAAACACTTAACGCATTTTTTGCTGGCAACGTGCGGCGCCGGGAGCCGCCGCGAGCGAAATGTCGCGTTCTGTCTACGCCGCGCGCCGCATCGTAAAATGACGAATCTGCACTGATTACCGCTCTCCAAGATGACTTCCTCGTCCGTTGCCGCGCAGTCCGATTCGAAGCCTGCGGGCAAGCCGGCTCCGCCCTACTTCCGCTCGAAAACACTAACCGCCGCGCTCGCGTTTCTGTTCGGCAGCATTGGCCTGCACCGCTTCTATCTGTATGGCATGCGCGACAAGTACGGCTGGGCGCATATCGTGGGGATCGCGATGGGCGCGGTCGGCTATCTGCTGCTCGCCGCGACCGAGCGTACGTCGGTGCTCGGCTGGGCGCTCGCCGTGCCGGGCGCGGTGTCGCTGCTCGCGGCGTTTCTCTCGGCGATCGTCTACGGACTGCGGCCCGATGCGAAGTGGGACGCGCAGTTCAACGCCCATACCGGCCGTCAAAGCC
Organism: Caballeronia sp. GAWG1-5s-s; assembly: GCF_023631445.1. Classification (NCBI taxonomy): domain Bacteria; kingdom Pseudomonadati; phylum Pseudomonadota; class Betaproteobacteria; order Burkholderiales; family Burkholderiaceae; genus Caballeronia; species Caballeronia sp. GAWG1-5s-s. The sequence continues at coordinate 149,104 of NZ_JALQDC010000010.1, forward strand.
ACTCGGGCTGGACGGTGATCTTCGTGGTGATCTTCTCGCTGCTGATCGGAGCGTTCCTGTTGATGACTGGCCTCGCCCTGACGTTCCAGACGTATTTCGAAGGCCAGGTGGAAGCCGCCAAGACGTTGTCGCAATAAGTTCAGAATAGGTTCAGCTGGCCGCCAGCCGCAGGCACCGCCGCCCGCTGGGCCTTCGCGCTCGCTGGCCGCTGGAACTCCGACATATCGAGAATGCCGCGATTGCGCAGGTTTAGACCGAGCCGCTTTGTCGCCTGACTAAAGCGTTGTTTCAGCATGTCCGCCCACAGGCCCTCGCCCTTCATGCGCGTGGCGAAGTCCGAGTCGTAGTCCTTGCCGCCGCGCATGTCGCGCACGCGGCTCATCACGCGGTCCGCGCGATCCGGGAAATGCGCGGCGAGCCAGTCCTTGAAAAGCGGCGCCACTTCCCACGGCAGACGCAGCACGATATAGCTCGCCGTGGTCGCGCCCGCCTCCGCGCAGGCTTCCAGCACGCGTTCGAGGTCCGGTTCCGTGACGAACGGGATCACCGGCGCGATGCTCACGCCGACCGGAATGCCCGCGTCGGCGAGCGTGCGAATGGTGCGCAGCCGGCGCGACGGCGTGGCGGCGCGCGGTTCGAGCGTGCGCGCGATGTCGGCATCGAGCGTCGTGACGGTGATCGCCGCCATGAACTGCTTGCGCTCGGCCATGCGCGCGAGCAGATCGATATCGCGTTCGATCAGCGACGACTTCGTGATCGCCCCGAACGGATGCCCGCAGTCGTGGAGAATCTCGATCACCCGCCGCGTCAGCTTCAGATCGCGCTCGACCGGCTGATACGCGTCCGTATTGACGCCGAGCGCGATGGGGTCCGGCTGATAGCTCGGCTTCGCCAGTTCGCGCTCGAGCAATTCTCCGGCGTTAATTTTCGCGTAGATGCGGCTTTCGAAATCCAGTCCCGGCGAGAGGCCGAGATAGCTGTGAGTCGGACGCGCGAAGCAATAGATGCAGCCGTGTTCGCAGCCACGGTATGGGTTCAACGAAACCGTGAATGGGATGTCCGGCGAGTTGTTGCGCGTGAGAATGCTCTTCGCGCGTTCCTCGAAAACCTGCGTGCGCAGCGGCGGCGAGCCTTCGTCCTCGGCGGTTTCGTGCGTCCAGCCGTCGTCGACGCGCTCGCGCTCGTCCTTCTCGTAGCGGCCTTGAAGGTTGGACACAGCGCCGCGCCCCTTCAGCGGCGAAGGCGGCGCGACAGGGAATTCATCGTCCGGCGTGGGCATTGCGGTCACAGGGTTGCGTCGTACAGTACTGTACAAATATACAGTATCGCGCCGCGACCGCAAGCGGTTTTTTAGACGTCGACCGGAATGGTCAGCGTCTCCTTGATCTCCTCCATCACCACGTAGCTTTTCGACTGCACGGCTCCCGGCAGTTGCAGAAGAATGTCGCCGAGCAGCTTGCGGTAGTCGGCCATTTCGCCGATGCGCGCCTTGATCAGATAGTCGAAATCGCCCGAAACGAGATGACATTCGAGCACTTCGGGAATGCGCTGAACCTCGCGCCGAAACTGTTCGAACATGTTGCCGCTTTTGTGATCCAGCGTGATTTCGACGAACACGAGCAGCGCCGCGCCCAGTTGCGCAGGGTTCACGCGCGCGTAGTAGCCGGTGATCACGCCGTCGCGTTCCATGCGCCGCACGCGCTCGATGCACGGCGTCACCGACAGGCCGACACGCTCCGCCAGATCCTTCATCGCGATGCGTCCGTCCTGCTGCAGGATGCTCAAAATCTTGTGATCGAGTTTATCGAGCGTCCGAAGCGGATTTCGCTGCGTTCTCATCGTTTCCTTCCTGAAAATCCGCGAAATACAATAACTAAAACTGCCTTACTGCCAATAGTATAGGCGATAACACTAGCCGGACAATCCGTCGCAGCCCTCGTGCGATTCGCGACTGTCCAGTCGGATCGGAAACGGAGATCACATGCGAATCGTTATTCTGGGAAGCGGCGTCGTCGGCGTGACTAGCGCGTATTACCTCGCGCGCGCCGGGCACGAAGTCACGGTCATCGACCGCGAAGCCGGCCCCGCGCTCGAAACCAGTTTCGCCAATGCGGGACAGATTTCGCCGGGCTACGCGTCGCCGTGGGCCGCGCCGGGCGTGCCGCTCAAGGCCGTCAAATGGATGTTCGAAAAGCACGCGCCGCTCGCCATCCGCCTCGACGGCACGATGAGCCAGCTTCAGTGGATGTGGCAGATGCTGCGCAACTGCACGCAGGAGCGCTACACGGTGAACAAAGGCCGCATGGTGCGCCTCGCCGAATACAGCCGCGATTGCCTGCAGGCGTTGCGCGCGGACACCGGCATTCAATACGAAGGCCGCACCGGCGGCACGTTGCAGGTGTTCCGCACGCAGCAGCAGTTGGACGGCGCGGCCAAAGACATCGCGGTGTTGAAGGACGCCAACGTGCCGTTCGAGTTGCTGTCGGCGGAGGAGCTGGCGAAGGCCGAGCCGGCGCTCGCCGCCGTATCGCACAAGCTGACGGGCGGCCTGCGCCTGCCGAACGACGAAACCGGCGACTGCCAGATGTTCACCACGCGCTTGGCCGCGATGGCCGAAGCGCTCGGCGTCGAGTTTCGCTACAAGACGCCGATCGACGCGCTGCGCGTGAGCAACGGCCGCATCGCCGCCGTGCAATGCGGGAGAGAACTTATCACGGCGGATTCGTATGTCGTCGCGCTCGGGTCGTATTCGCCGAAGCTGCTCGGCGATCTCGTCAAGATTCCGGTGTATCCGCTGAAGGGCTATTCGATCACCGCGCCGATCGTCGATGCGAAGCGCGCTCCGGTCTCCACGGTGCTCGACGAAACGTACAAGATCGCGATCACGCGCTTCGACGACCGCATTCGCGTCGGTGGCATGGCGGAGATTGTCGGCTATGACAAGACGCTGAAGCAGGCACGTCGCGAGACGCTCGAAATGTGCGTGAACGACCTGTTCCCCGGCGGCGGCGATACCGCGAGCGCGAGTTTCTGGACCGGCCTGCGCCCGATGACGCCGGACGGCACGCCGATCGTCGGCCGCACGCCCGTGCCCAATCTCTTCCTCAACACCGGCCACGGCACGCTCGGCTGGACGATGTCGTGCGGTTCGGGCCAGTTGCTCGCGGACCTGATGTCCGGCAGGCAGCCCGCTATCCGCTCGGACGACTTGTCGGTGCATCGCTACTTCGGCGATGCAAGCGTCACCGGGCGACCGGCCTACGCCGACGCCTGACATTCGAACCGGCTGATTGAACGACGGCGCCTGCAAAGGCGCCGTCGTCGTTTTCAGAACTGATCTTCGCTCAGCGCGAGCACGCCTTCGTGTCCGTTGGCGCTCACGATCGCCGCCTCGAAGCCGGGCGCGTGCGACAAGATGTGTTCCGCGAAGAACTCGGCGGTCGCGATCTTCGCCGAATAGAACGGCTCGTCTTCGGCGCGTTTCGTTTGCGCGACGAGCATCGCGCGGGCCATTTGCCAGCCGGAAAGCACGATGCCGGCGAGCTTCAGATACGGCACGCTGCCCGCGAACACCGCGTTCGGATCGCTCTTGAACCGCGCGACGACGAACTCGATGACGCGCGCGAGCGACAGGCTGCCCGCGCTCAGATGACGATGCATCGACTTGAACGCCTGGCCGTCGACTTCGGCGAGCGCCGAGATGGTCTGGTCGATATGGGCGAGCAGCGCCTGCGCGGTCGCGCCGCCATCGCGTACGGTCTTGCGCCCGATCAGATCGTTGGCCTGAATAGCGGTCGTGCCTTCGTAGATCGGCAGGATGCGCGCATCTCGATAATGCTGCGCGGCGCCGGTCTCCTCGATGAAGCCCATGCCGCCATGCACCTGCACGCCGAGGCTCGCGACATCCACGGAAATTTCGGTGCTGAAGCCCTTGACGATCGGCACGAGGAATTCATAGACCGCCTGATGGCGCTTGCGCACCGCTTCTTCCGGATGCGCGTGCGCCAGGTCGCTATGCGCGGCGGCGACATAGGCGAGCGCGCGCGCGCCTTCCGTATAGGCGCGCATCGTGGCGAGCATGCGGCGCACGTCCGGATGCTGGATGATCGACACCGCCGCCTTCGCGCTGCCATCCACCGGGCGGCTTTGGACGCGCTCCTTCGCATATGCGACGGCCTGCTGATACGCCCGCTCCGAAACCGCGACGCCCTGCATGCCGACGGCGAAACGCGCGGCGTTCATCATGATGAACATGTATTCGAGGCCGCGATTCTCCTCGCCGATCAAATAGCCGACCGCCCCGCCGTGGTCGCCGTATTGGAGCACGGCGGTCGGGCTCGCCTTGATGCCGAGCTTGTGCTCGATGGAGACGCAATGCACGTCGTTGCGTTCTCCGAGCGACCCGTCGTCGTTGACGAGAAACTTCGGCACGATAAAGAGCGAAATGCCCTTCACGCCTTCCGGCGCATCGGGCGTGCGCGCGAGCACCAGATGCACGATGTTCTCCGTCATATCGTGCTCGCCGTAGGTGATGAAGATTTTCGTGCCGAAGAGCTTGTACGTGCCGTCGCCCTGCGGCTCGGCGCGCGTGCGCACGAGCGCCAGATCGGAGCCGGCTTGCGGCTCGGTCAGGTTCATCGTGCCGGTCCATTCGCCGGAAATGAACTTCGGCAGATAGCGCGCCTTCTGCTCTTCGCTGCCGGCTGTCAACAACGCTTCGATCGCGCCGTCTGTCAGCAGCGGACAGAGCGCGAACGAAAGATTGGCCGAGTTGAGCATTTCAATGCAGGCAGTCGCGATGAGCTTCGGCAGGTTCTGTCCGCCGAACTCCGCCGGATGCACGATGCCTTGCCACCCGCCCTCCGCGAACTGGCGAAACGCGTCCCTGAAGCCGGGCGTCGTCGTCACCTGTCCGTTCGCCCACGTGCTGGGTTGGCGATCGCCCGTGACGTTCAGCGGCGCAAGCACTTCGCCGCAGAAGCGCGCGGCTTCTTCGACGACAGCCTGCGCGGTGTCGAAGTTGCCGTCCTCATAGCCCGGCAGCGCGGCGATGCTGTCGATATCGGCCAGTTCCTTCATGACGAACAGCATGTCCTTCACCGGAGCGCGGTAGCTCATCGTTTGTCTCCTCTTTCGTTTCCGGATGCAAAAAGGGCGCAACGGTTGTCGCGCCCTTTGTTTTTCTATTGCAGGCGCCGCTTGCGACGCACGCGATCAGCCGAGTTCTTTCACCAGTTCCGGCACCACCGAGAACAGATCGCCGACGAGGCCGTAATCCGCCACGCTGAAGATCGGTGCTTCGGCGTCCTTGTTGATCGCGACGATCACCTTGCTGTCCTTCATGCCGGCCAAGTGCTGAATCGCGCCCGAAATACCGACGGCCACGTACAACTGCGGCGCGACGATCTTGCCCGTTTGGCCGACTTGATAATCGTTCGGCACGTAGCCCGCGTCGACCGCCGCGCGCGATGCGCCCAGCGCCGCGCCGAGCTTGTCCGCGAGCGGTTCCAGCACTTGCGTGTAGTTCTCGCCGCTGCCGAGACCGCGCCCGCCCGAGACGATAATGTTCGCGCTCGTCAGTTCCGGCCGGTCGAGCTTCGTCACTTCGCGATTGACGAACTGCGAGACGCCCGCATCGGCCGCTGCTTCGATCTTCTCGACCGATGCGCTGCCGCCTTCAGCCGCGACCGGATCGAAGCCCGTCGCGCGAACCGTGATGACCTTGATCGGATCAGCCGATTGCACCGTCGCGATCGCATTTCCCGCGTAGATCGGACGCTCGAACGTGTCTGCGCTCACGACAGCCGTGATCTCGCTGATCTGCGCGACATCCAGATGCGCGGCGATACGCGGCGCGATGTTCTTGCCGTAAGCCGTCGCCGGCGCGACGATGTGCGAATAGTCCTTGGCGATGTTCAGCACCGTGCCTTCGACGTTCTCCGCGAGTCCTTCGGCCAGTTGCGGCGCATCGGCCAGCAACACCTTGGAAACGCCTGCGATCTTCGCCGCTTGTTCCGCCGCGCCCTGCGCGTTCGAACCCGCGACCAGAACGTGAATACCGCCGCCCAGCTTGGCCGCTGCCGCGACCGTGTTCAACGTCGCCGCCTTGATCGACGCGTTGTCGTGTTCTGCAATTACGAGAGTCGTCACGTTAGATCACCTTCGCTTCGGTTTTCAGTTTCTCGACCAGCGTCTTCACGTCCGGCACCGTCACGCCGGCGCTGCGCTTGGGCGGCTCGGTGACTTTCAGCGTCTTCAGACGCGGCGCGACATCGACGCCCAGATCGGCGGGCGTCACGGTCGTCAGCGGCTTTTTCTTCGCCTTCATGATGTTGGGCAGCGTCACGTAGCGCGGCTCGTTGAGGCGCAGGTCGGTCGTCACCACGGCGGGCAGTTTCAGCGACAGCGTTTCCGCGCCGCCATCCACTTCACGCGAGACAGTCGCGCGGCCATCGGCGATCACGACTTTCGATGCGAACGTCGCCTGCGGCAGCCCCGCCAGTGCTGCAAGCATCTGGCCGGTCTGGTTCGAATCGTCGTCGATCGCCTGCTTGCCGAGAATCACGAGCTCCGGCTTTTCCTGATCGACCAGCGCCTTGAGCAACTTCGCCACTGCCAGCGGCTGCAACTCCTCGGCGGTTTCAACGAGAATCGCGCGATCCGCGCCGATCGCCAGCGCCGTGCGCAGCGTTTCCTGACATTGCGTGACGCCGCACGACACCGCGATCACTTCCGTTGCGACACCCGCTTCCTTCAGACGCACCGCCTCTTCCACGGCGATTTCGTCGAACGGGTTCATCGACATCTTCACGTTGGCGAGTTCGACGCCCGTGTTGTCCGATTTCACGCGGACCTTCACGTTGTAGTCGACCACGCGCTTGACTGGCACCAGAATTTTCATCCACACGCTCCAAAGTTACGATTACGTCAACCCAGCCTCATTATACGAGCCGCGCGTTCGCGCCTTCGGCCAGAACGGCGAACCGGGTCAGCGTGCAATCCATTTGATCTCACTTTAAAAGAACGGTCGTTCGCTTTCCATCCCAAAAAACCCGGATGCGGCGAGAAAGCTCACCAGGCCGCGATGACCGCGCCGGCGTACTTGCCCTCGATGAACTGCTTCACTTCCGGCGAGTGATAGGCGGCCACGAGCTTGCCGACCCACGGCTTGTCCTTGTCGGCGGCGCGGATGGCGATGATGTTCGCGTACGGGCCGCGCGGATCTTCGATGGCGATGGCGTCGGACTTCGGCTTCAGGCCGGCTTCCATCGCGAAGTTCGTGTTGATGGCGGCGGCATCGACATCGGCGAGCGAGCGCGGAATCTGCGCGGCGTCCAGTTCGACGATCTTCAGCTTCTTCGGATTCTCGACGATATCGAGCGGCGTCGCCTTCAGGCCCGCATCCGCGCGCAGCTTCAGCAAGCCCTGCTTTTGCAGCAGCAGCAACGCGCGGCCGCCGTTGGTCGGATCGTTCGGCACGGCGATGCGCGCGCCATTCGGCAACTCATTCAGCGACTTGAGCTTCTTCGAATAGATGCCCATCGGGAACGTGACCGTATCGGCGACCTTAATAAGCTTGTAGCCGCGGTCTTTCACCTGCGCGTCCAGATACGGCTGATGCTGGTAGCTGTTGGCGTCGAGATCGCCCGCCGCGAGTGCCGCGTTCGGCTGCACGTAGTCCGAGAATTCGACGACCGTGATCTTCAGCCCGTTCTTCGCGGCGACCTGCTTCACGACTTCCATGACTTGCGCGTGCGGGCCGCCCGTCACGCCGACCTTGATGGCGTTGTCGTCCGCGTGCGCGAGCGTGCTCATGAGCGATGCCGCGCCGAGCGCCGCGGCGAACTTCAGGATGAATCGACGTTGCATGTGCTGACCTTCTTCTTAATGGAATTATTTGTGGCTCAGACGGCGCACGAGCCAGTCGCCGAACGACTGCACGAGCTGCACGAACACGATGAGAATGACGACGACCGCCAGCATCACTCCCGGCAGGAATCGCTGGTAGCCGTAGCGGATGCCGAGATCGCCGAGGCCGCCGCCGCCGATCGCGCCGGCCATCGCCGAATAGCCGACCAGCGAGACGAACGTGATGGTGAGTCCCGCGACGACACCCGGCAGCGACTCCGGCAGCAGCACCTTGAAGACGATCTGGCTCGTGGTCGCGCCCATGGCCTGCGCGGCTTCGATGAGACCGCGATCCACTTCGCGCAGCGCCGTTTCGACGAGCCGCGCAATGAACGGCGCCGCCGCGATGGTGAGCGGCACGACCGCCGCCGCCGTGCCGATGGACGAGCCGACGATGAGCCGCGTGAACGGAATGACCGCGACAAGCAGGATGATGAACGGCGTCGAGCGCACCGCATTGACGATGCCGCCGAGCACGCGGTTGACGGCCATGTTTCGCAGCACGCCGTCGCGGTCGGTCAGATAGAGCAGCACGCCGAGCGGCAGGCCCACCGCCGCGCCGACGAGTCCCGAGATGCCGACCATGATCAGCGTTTCCCAGAACGACTGCACGAACATGTCGAACATTTCACTCAACATGGGACAACTCCTCCACGACCACGCCTTGCGTGCGCAAATAAGCGATCGCCTCCGCGACCTTGACCGGCTGACCGCCCGCCAGCACGGCGAGTGATCCGAACGCCTGCCCCTGAATCTCGTCGATCTGGCCGTGCAGGATGTTGAAGTCCAGTTCGTAGCGGCGGATCGTTTCGGAAAGAATCGGCTGGTCGACGCCCGAGCCCGTGAACGCGAGCCGCAGCAAATGGCCGCTGCCACTCTTGAGCCGCTCGGCGACGCGCGCCTTCAGCGCGGGCGGCAGCTCATGCGCGATGACATCGCCGATGAGCGCGCGCGTGACTTCGTGATGCGGCTGCATGAAGACATCGACGACCTTGCCTTCCTCGACCACGCGCCCCGCATCCAGCACGGCCACGCGATCGCAGACCTGCTTGATGACCTCCATCTGATGCGTGATGAGCACGATGGTGAGCCCGAGCTCGCGATTGATCTTGCGCAGCAGGTCGAGAATTGCGCGCGTGGTTTCGGGATCGAGCGCGGACGTGGCTTCGTCGGAGAGCAGCACTTTCGGATTGCTCGCGAGCGCCCGCGCGATGCCCACGCGCTGCTTCTGCCCGCCGCTGATCTGCGCCGGATACTTGTCCTTGTGCGTGGTGAGGCCGACGAGGTCGAGCAGCGGCAGCACCGCCGCTTCGATTTCCGCGCGCTTCTTGCCCGCGAGTTCGAGCGGCAGCGCGACGTTGCCGTACACCGTGCGCGAAGACAGAAGGTTGAAGTGCTGAAAGATCATGCCGATGTCGCGGCGCGCGGCGCGCAAGTCGTCGGGGCGCAGCGTCGTGAGATCGCGTCCATCGACGATCACGTTGCCTTCGCTCGGCCGCGTCAGCAGATTGAGCGTGCGCACCAGCGTGCTCTTGCCCGCCCCGCTGCGCCCGATGATGCCGAACACTTCGCCGGCGGGAATCGTCAAGTTGACGTTGTGCAGCGCTTCGACCCAGCCTCGGGGTCCCGCGAAACGCTGCGAGAGGTTACGTATGTCGATCATGCGCCGGTCTGGAAAATGCAAACGGCGGAAGGCTTCGCCAGGTGAGAGCACCCGCGCAGCCGGCCGCCGCTTGTTGAACTGCCGCTTTTTGAGAAGCGCGATTTTACAGGACGCTGACCGCTTCGCTTAATAACGATTTCGGATCGGCTAATTACGCTGGCCTATTTGGCCGCTCGCTAGATCTGCGCCAATGCCCGCAAGTGCGCGACGACGCTGCGCCCGAGCGCCGACAGGTTGTAGCCGCCTTCGAGACAACTGACGATGCGCCCCTCTGCATGGCGCTCCGCTACCGCACGAATCTGCTCGGTGATCCACGCGTAATCGTCTTCCACAAGGCCCATGTTGCCGAGGTCGTCCTCGCGGTGCGCGTCGAAACCGGCAGAGACGAACAACATCTGCGGCTTGAACTCCTCGAGGCGCGGCAGCCACATCAAGTCGATCACTTCGCGCACCGCCATGCCCTTCGTGCGCGCGGGCAGCGGCACGTTCACCATGTTCGGCGCGTGGCTGTCCGCGCCGCTGAACGGATAGAACGGATGCTGGAAGAAGCTGCACATCAGCACGCGCGAGTCGCCGGTGAAGGCGGCTTCGGTGCCGTTGCCGTGATGCACGTCGAAGTCGATGACCGCGACGCGTTGCAGTCCGTGCACTTCCAGCGCATGACGCGCGGCAATTGCGACGTTATTGAAGAGACAGAAGCCCATCGCGCGCGCGGGCTCCGCGTGATGGCCCGGCGGACGCACGCTGCAAAACGCGTTGTCGTAGCGGCCTTCGATGACGGCATCGGTCGCCGCGATGGCCGCGCCCGCCGCGCGCAACGCCGCGCGATACGACTGCGGACACATCGACGTGTCCGGGTCCAGTTCACTGCGCCCATGCTCCGGCGTGCGGCTCTTGATGTAGTCGATGTGCGCCTGCGTGTGGACGCGCGCGAGATCGGCTTCCTCGGCGAGCGGCGCGTCTTCGCGCTCGATCAGGGCGTCGATGCGGCTCGCGATGAGTTGATCTTCGATCGCCTGAAGGCGCGCGGCGCATTCGGGATGCCACTGGCCGTTATCGTGCTGAAGGCAGTCGGAGTGGGTGTAGAAGCCGGTGGCCATGATGTCTCGCAGTGCCGCTGTCGTCGGCGCGTCTCGTCTTTTTTCGTCATACGCGATCCCGTGCCGCGCATTTGACGTTAAGTTACCACACCGTTCGAAACGGCCGTCGCGCCGGGTCTTGCCGAGCCGCATCGGCATGGCGCGCGCAGGGCGTCGGTTATACTGCCCCGACGCCCCGGCAGCCAGCGCCGACGGCACGTTGCAGGCCAATGCGCTCGGTCAAGAATCGTTGCAAGAAGCTGCACGCGACGGCAGAACATCCGGCATCGCCCTCAATCGCTCACCAAGCACACTATGACTTTTCAGCTTGCCTCGCTCGATTTCCCTCTCAAGCCGCTGACGCGCGCGTTCATCGCTTCCTTGCTGTGCGCAATCGGCGGCGTCTGCGGCAACAGTGCCCTTGCGCAGTCGCAGCAGCCGCAGAGCGCGACGCCGCAAGGGCAAGTGTTCGAAGAAGAGATCGTGCCGCAGCGGTACGCGAACAACCCGAATGTCGAGGCGTTCATCAACGACATGGTCGCGCGCTACGATTTCGATCCCGCCACGCTGCACGACCTCTTCAATCGCGTGAGCTACTCCGCGACGGCGGTGAAGCTGGTGTTGCCGTCGCCCACGCCATCGCTCAAGAACTGGCGCGCGTACCAGTCGCGTTTCATCGAGCCGATTCGCATCAACGCGGGCGTGAAGTTCTGGCGCGCGAATCAGGCCACGTTGCAGCGCGCGTCCGCGCAGTTCGGCGTGCCGCCGGAAGTGATCGTCGGGATCATCGGTGTCGAGACCATCTACGGCAAGTACATGGGCAATTTCCGCGCGCTCGACGCGCTGACCACGCTCACGTTCGACTACCCGAACACGCCGAACCGCGCCGAACGTCAGGCGACGTTCCGCAAGAATCTCGAAGACCTGCTCGTCTGGACGCGCGATTCGCAAATCGATCCGACGACCGTGCTCGGCTCGTACACCGGCGCCATCGGCATTCCGCAGTTTCTGCCGAGCAGCATCGTGCAGTACGCGGTGGACTTCGACGGCAACGGCCGCATCGATTTGCGCACGAGTCCGGCGGATGCCATCGGCAGTGTCGCGAATTATCTGAAGCAGAACGGCTGGGAGCCGGGCCGTCCGGTCGTGTGGCGCATTGCGGGCGATGAAGGCAGCCAGGGCATCGCGCAAGCCGCGGCTGACGGGCAGCCGGAGCCGCACTGGTCGCTCGCGCAGTTGACGAAGGCCGGCATGCTGCTGACCGAGCCGGGCCTGAACCTGGGCGCGGAAGCGGCCACGCCGCTGACCGTCGTGGACCTGCCGACGCCGGGCCGCGCGACCGAATACACGCTCGGCCTCAAGAACTTCTATGTGCTGACGCGCTACAACCGCAGCTTCTTCTACGCGCTCGCCGTGTATCAGTTGGGCGAGGCCGTGAAGGCGCGCATGGCGGCGGGCGACGCGTCGCAATAAGGTCGCTTCTCATCGGCGGTCCGCCGTGCGAAGCGGACCGCGATTGATGAGCGCGCTCAGGCGGGAAAGACGCCCGTCGACAGATAACGGTCGCCGCGGTCGCAGACGATGAACACAATGGTCGCGTTCTCGAGCTGACGCGCGACGCGCAGCGCGACTTCGCACGCGCCGCCCGACGAAATGCCGGCGAAGATGCCTTCCACCGACGCGAGCCGCCGCGCCATTGCCTCGGCTGCCGCCTGACTCACGTTCTCCACGCGATCCACGCGGCTGCGATCGAAAATCTTCGGCAAGTACGCTTCCGGCCATTTGCGGATACCCGGAATGCGCGAGCCCTCCTCCGGCTGCGCGCCGATGATCTCGATCTTCTCGTTCTTCTCCTTCAGATACTGCGACACGCCCATGATCGTGCCGGTCGTGCCCATGGAGGAGACGAAATGCGTGATGCGTCCTTCGGTCTGCCGCCACAGTTCCGGACCGGTGGTTTCGTAGTGCGCCAGCGGATTGTCCGGATTCGCGAACTGATCGAGGATGATGCCACGGCCGTCGCGCTGCATCTGATCGGCGAGATCGCGCGCGTACTCCATGCCGCCCGTGACCGGCGTGAGAATGATCTGCGCGCCGTACGCGCCCATGCTCTGACGCCGCTCGATGGACAGGTCCTCCGGCATGATCAGCACCATCTTGTAGCCGCGCACGGCCGCTGCCATCGCGAGCGCAATGCCGGTGTTGCCGCTCGTCGCCTCGATCAGCGTGTCGCCCGGCTTGACGCGGCCGCGCTCTTCAGCTTTCCTGATCATCGACAGCGCCGGACGGTCTTTCACCGAGCCGGCCGGGTTATTGCCTTCGAGCTTGCCGAGCACGACGTTGTTGCGGCTGCGGATTTCATCGTCCACCACGCGGACGAGTTGCACGAGCGGCGTATTGCCGATCGTGTCTTCGATAGTCATGTAAGCCATAGCGGACCGGATTCGGGTTCCACGGAACGACGGCGCATGCTTGTGCGCGCGTTCGCCGGAATATTGATATGGGAGTTCATTGATTGTAGCCCACCGCTTCGCGCCATGCGCCTCGCCCCTCCTGCGCGGATGGCTACGCGAGCGGCCGAGCGCGCGGCTTTCGTCACGCAAAAAACCCGCGGCGAGGCAAACCGCGGGGAGCCCAAACATCCGAAGGCTGAAGGAGCGAAGAAACCCGTTGCAGCGCGCGGCCGCCGACAAGCCGCGCCGCGCGCCCTACCGCTTACTTCTTGACGACCACAGGCTTGGACGCCTGCGACGACAGCACGGGCGTCGCGCTGACGCCGTTGGCACCATTGGCGCCGGTGGCCGCAGGCGTGCCGGTTGCCGCGGTCTTCGACGCCGTGCCGATGGTCAGGCCTTCGGCCGTGAGCCGTTGCACCGTCTTGCCGCCCATGCCTTTGACGCGCGAGCTGAGATCGGCCGCATCCTTGAAGGGGCCGTGCGCCTGACGTTCATCGAGAATGGCTTTCGCCTTCGCCGGGCCGATGCCCTTGATGCCGCGCAGGGCATCGGTATTGGCGGTGTTGACATCGACCGCTGCGAGCGCCGAACCGATGGACAGGGTGAGCGCGAGCGCAACGAGGGTCGAAAGGGCTTGCTTGAACATGCTGAGTCTCCAGAAGAACCGGCCGGCGAACAGTGCCGACCGCGAGACCCAGTGTAGAGAGACTTCGATGGCGTTTATAGCTGGCCGAATAGCCAACGCACGTAGCGGTCGACGCCTTCCTGAACGGTGAGAAACGGCGCTTCGTAGCCGGCTGCGCGCAGGCGCGTCTGGTCCGCTTGCGTGAAGCACTGGTACTTGCCGCGCAGCGCGTCGGGAAACGGAATGTACTCGATCAGCCCGCGCTGCACGAGTTCCGCGAGCGACAGCGGCGCTTCGCCGTCGATCGCGCGAAGCGAGTTGACGACCGTCGACGCAATGTCGTTGAACGGCTGCGCGCGCCCCGTGCCGAGATTGAAGATGCCCGACTTCTCAGGATGATCGAGAAAGTGCAGATTGACCTTCACCACGTCTTCCACGGACACGAAATCGCGCGTCTGCTCGCCCGCCGCGTAGCCGTTGTATTCGCCGAAGAGCTTGACCTTGCCTTCGGCGCGGAACTGGTTGAAGTTGTGAAACGCGACCGACGCCATGCGCCCCTTGTGCGTCTCGCGCGGACCGTACACGTTGAAATAGCGGAAGCCGACGATCTGGCTGCCTGCCTTCGGCAAGACCTGACGCACGATCTGATCGAAAAGGAACTTCGAGTAACCGTACACGTTGAGCGGCTTCTCGACTTCGCGCTCCTCGACGAAGCGGCTCGATCCGCCGTAGGTCGCCGCCGACGACGCATACAGAAACTGCGCGCCCTGCGCGAGACAGATGTCCATCACGTCCCGGCTGTACCGGAAGTTGTTGTCCATCATGTAGCGGCCGTCGGTTTCCATCGTGTCGGAGCAGGCGCCTTCGTGGAACACCGCGCGCACCTTGCCGAAGTCGCCGCGCCGGAAGCGCTCGACGAACTCGGTCTTGTCGAGGTAATCGTCGATCTCGCAATCGACGAGATTCTTGAACTTGTCGGCGCGCGTGAGGTTGTCCACCGCGATCACGCGATGCTCGCCGCGCTCGTTGAGCGCCTTGACGATATTGCTGCCGATGAAGCCGGCCGCCCCGGTAACGATGAAAGTCATGTGAGATCAGGCGAAGAGTTCGTTGTAGTCGACGGTCGCCGTGCCGAGCTTGCCCACGACGATGCCGGCCGCGCGGTTCGCATACACGATGGAATCGACGAGCGGCACGCCTGCGCCGAGCATGGTGGCGACCGTTGCGATGACGGTGTCGCCCGCGCCCGACACATCATACACTTCGCGCGCTTCGGCCGAATTGTGCAGCACCTGGTTCTCCGTGAAGAGCGTCATGCCCTCTTCCGAGCGCGTCAGCAAGAGCGCGCCTAGATCCAGATCCGTTCGCAGCTTCGTCACGCGCTCGTGCAGGTCTTCCTCGGACTTCCAGTGGCCGATCACTTCGCGCAGTTCCGCGCGATTCGGCGTGATGAGCGTCGCGCCGCGATAACGCTCCCAGTCGTCGCCCTTCGGATCGACGAGCACGGGTTTGCCGGCCTCGCGCGCGTCGGCGATCATCTTCGTAACGTGCGTGAGACCGCCCTTCGCGTAGTCCGACATCAGAATGACGTCGTGCTGCGGCAGCAGCTCCGTGAAGCGTTCGAGGCACGCGCGCAGCACTTCGTGATTCGGCGTGTTCTCGAAGTCGACGCGCAGCAGTTGCTGCTGACGCGACAACACGCGCAGCTTGATGGTCGTGAGCAACTCCGGGTCGCGCGCCAAGTGCGCGGCGACCCGGCTTTCGCCGAGCAGCTCGACGATGCGCTCGCCCGGCTCGTCATGCCCCACGACGCACAGCAGACCCGCCTGCGCGCCGAGGGCCGCCGCGTTGCGCGCGACGTTCGCCGCCCCGCCCAGGCGATCCTCCTTCTTCTGCACGTGCACGACCGGCACGGGCGCCTCGGGCGAGATGCGGTTCACATCGCCGAACCAGTAGCGGTCGAGCATCACATCGCCGACCACCAGCACGCGCGCCGCGGAAATGCGGGCGCGCGGCACCACTGGGATATTCGCCGGGCTATTGCCGGCTGCCATTGCCGTCGAGTTCGACATGGGGACGTCCTATTGCAAAATAATCGATGCCTAGTTCAGCCATCGCTTCCGGTTCATACAAATTGCGGCCGTCGAAGATAACCGGCATCTTCAGCTCGCTCTTCAAGTGCCCGAAGTCCGGGCTCTTGAATTCCTTCCATTCGGTCACGATGACGAGCGCGTCCGCGCCCGTCAAGGCTTCCTGCTGCGTTTGCACGAAGTGCAGACGCTCCATGTCCTCGCGGCGGCCTTCCAGATCGAGCGCGAACACGCGCTGCGCTTCGGTCATGGCGACAGGATCGTACGCCCGCACGGTCGCGCCGCGTTCGAGCAGCGACGCGATCAGACGCCGGCTCGACGCCTCGCGCATGTCGTCGGTATTCGGCTTGAATGCGAGGCCCCACACGGCGAACGTGCGGCCGCGCAGGTCCTCGCCCATGCGCTTGACGATCTTGTTGACGAGCACTTCCTTCTGCGCGTTGTTGACCGCTTCGACCGATTCGAGAATCTGCAGCCGATGTCCGTTTTCGCGCGCCGTCTGCACGAGCGCCTGCACGTCCTTCGGGAAGCACGAGCCGCCGTAGCCGCAACCCGCATACAGGAAGTGATAGCCGATGCGCGGGTCCGAGCCAATGCCGCGACGCACGGATTCGATGTCCGCGCCGACCGCATCCGCCAGATTCGACAGATCGTTCATGAACGAGATGCGCGTGGCCAGCATGGCGTTGGCGGCGTACTTCGTGAACTCGGCGGAGCGCACGTCCATGTAGAGCGTGCGCTCGTGATTGCGGTTGAACGGCGCGTAAAGGCGCTTCATCATTTCGCGCGCGCGGTTGCCGGCTTGATCGTCGTCGATGCCGATCACGATGCGGTCCGGCCGCATGAAGTCGTCGACCGCGGCGCCTTCCTTCAGGAACTCGGGATTCGATACGACGGAAAAGCCGTGCTTGTCCGCGACATCGAGTCCGCGCGCCTTCAGTTCTTCGTCGACGACGCGCTTGACTTGCAGCGCCGTGCCGACCGGCACCGTCGACTTGTCGACGATCACCTTGAAGCCGTTGGAATAGCGTCCGATGTTGCGCGCGGCCGCGAGCACGTACTGCAAGTCGGCCGAGCCGTCTTCGTCGGGCGGCGTGCCGACCGCGATGAACTGGATGTCGCCGTGCTCGACGCTCGCCTTTACGTCAGTGGAGAACTGGATGCGCCCCGCTGCACGCGTGCGCTTGAGCATTTCCTGGAGGCCCGGCTCGTGAATCGGCACGCCGCCGTTATTGAGGATCTCGATCTTGCGCGGATCGACGTCGACACAAAACACGTCATTGCCGATTTCAGCGAGGCAAGCACCGGTCACAAGACCGACGTAACCCGTACCAACGATGGTAACTTTCATAGCTCTCCGTGGGTTTCTAAGATAGCGGCGATGATGATGAGCGCGAAAACAGCGCGCTCGCGATGGTGTGCGAACTCAGGCCGAACTCGTGATCGGTTCGACGCGTCGTGGCGCGTAGGTCTCCCAGCCGCTGCAGCCGGGGCACTGCCAATAAAACAGGCGCGCGCGGAATCCACACGTTTGACATGTATACCGCGGCAAATTCTTGGTGCGTTGCTTGACGAGCGTGCGCATGAGCTGCAGTTCGCCCCGGCGCGGCTCCTCGGCGGTCGCTTCCTGCGCTTCGAGCAGGCGCGTCATGCCCGCGAGATTCGGAGCGATCTCCATTTGCCTGCGCACGAGCGCGTGCGCCGCATCGAGACCGCGCAATTCCTGGACATGCTTGTACGCGACATCCAGCAGATCGTTCGACGGATAACGCGTCGCGTAGTCGATCAGCAAGTCGACGCCTTCTTCCTTGCGACCCAGCGCGGCATAGGCCTTCATCAGCTTCTCGGCGACGAGCGGCAGATACGCTTCGTTCTGCGCCTCGACGCGCTTCCAGACAGCAATCGCGGCCTCGATGTTTCCGGCGGCGGCTTCGGCGTCGCCCGAGAGAATCGTGGCGCGGACGTTGTCCGGATTCGACGCCAGCGCGAGCTTCAGTTCGGCGCGCGCATCCTCCAGATTCTTGCGCTGCAACGCTTCCTGCGCGAGTTCGCAATGGAAATGCGCGATTTCCATATGCAGCGACGGCGCGCCCATTTTCTCGATGCGCTCGGCCGTGGTGATGGATTTCGGCCAGTCCTTCTCGATCTCGTAAATGGTGAGCAGCGCGCGTTGCGCGCCGAGCGAATATTCGCCGGCTTCCAGCGACCGAAACGTTTCCTCCGCGCGATCCAGCAAGCCCGCCTTCAGGAAGTCCTGCCCGAGTTCATACAGCGCGTGATCGCGTTCGGCGACCGGCAGATCAGCGCGGCTCAACAAATTCTGATGCACGCGAATCGCGCGATCCGTCTCGCCGCGCCGCCGAAACAGATTGCCGAGCGCAAAGTGTAGTTCGATCGTTTCCGGGTCCAGCTTGGCGACTTCGATGAACGCGTCGATCGCCTTGTCGTGTTGCTCGTTGAGCAGGAAATTCAGGCCGCGAAAGTACGAGCGCGGCAAGTTCGCATTCTCGGATAACAGCGTTTTCAGGTCGTAGCGCGATGCCATCCAGCCTAGCGCGAATGCGACCGGGATGACGAGCAGCCACCAGAAGTCTAGATCCATGCGAATGTTCGGTGAGTCGGTTAGGTGTCTGCTTCGGGCGAATCAAGCGCAAGCGCCGCCGCCCGGACGATGCGCGTATCAGATGAGCGGCGGCATCGGCGGTTCTTCTTTGACCAGCGGCGTTTCCCGTGCGGCGCGCACGTCGCGCTTCAGACGCCCGTTTTCGATCCGCAAGCGCAGCATCGCCGGCACCGCCGAAACGAGCCCGGCGAGCAGTCCCACGACGAAGAACGCCAGCCCGATCAGGATCAGCGGCGCCTGCCAGGCGTAGCCTGCGAGGAAATTCAGCGTCGCCGTCTGCGTGTTGGCGAGCGCCAGCACGAGCAACAACACGAAGACCAGAACGCGGATCAGCCAGACTATGAATTTCATGAACGTCTCGCAATGGCGGGGCATCCGCGGCCGTCGCTTCGCCGTTCGGCCTACGTGATTACCCGAGTCAAAGTGACCGGTATTGTAATGGATGCGTTTGCTTGGAAGCACCGGCGCGGCCCAAGCCTCCGACGAAACGTCCGAACTATGTGCGCTAGCGAACGCGAGGCGCCGCGTGCAGCCCGTCGGGACGAAAAAAAAGCACCCACATGGGGTGCTTTTCTGGTCGATTGCCTCGTGGCCGGACGTCGCGGCGGATCACTTGCGCGCACGCGCACGCAATGATTCGTAGCGATGCGCGCCGATCAGAGATCGTCCGCATCGTCGTCATTCGACGCCTTCAGCGGCTCGCCCGCGCGGCCATCGACGCGTTCACGCAACTCCTTGCCCGGCTTGAAGTGCGGCACGAATTTCTCCGGCACCAGCACTTTTTCACCCGACTTGGGATTGCGCCCGACGCGCGACGGACGACGGTTGAGCCCGAAGCTGCCGAAGCCGCGAATTTCGATGCGATGACCGTTGGCAAGCGCCTCCGACATTGCATCGAGCATCGTCTTGACCGCGAAATCCGCATCCTTGAGCACAAGTTGCGGAAATCGCGAGGCCAACTGGGCGACCAATTCCGATTTGGTCATACTGCAGCAGTACCGTTAAGGCTTAGCTGTTCTGGCCGTCGAGCTTGGCCTTCAGCAGCGCGCCGAGGTTGGTCGTGCCGGTAGCGGCGGCGTTCGAGTCCGAAGCTTGCAGGCCGCGCATGGCTTCCTGCTGCTCGGCCGAATCCTTCGCCTTGATCGACAGGTTGATGCCGCGCGACTTGCGATCGATGTTGATGATCATCGCGTTGACCTTGTCGCCTTCCTTCAGCACGTTGCGCGCATCTTCCACGCGGTCCTGTGCGATTTCCGAAGCGCGCAGGTAGCCTTCGACTTCGCCCGACAGCGTGACGACCGCACCCTTCGGATCGACCGACTTCACGACGCCGTCGACGATAGCGCCCTTGTCGTTGATCGCGACGAAGTTGCTGAACGGATCGCCTTCGAGCTGCTTGATGCCGAGCGAAATGCGCTCCTTCTCGACGTCGATGCCCAGAACCACGGCTTCGACTTCGTCGCCCTTCTTGTACTTGCGAACAGCTTCTTCGCCCGTTTCCGACCACGACAGGTCCGACAGGTGAACCAGACCGTCGATGCCGCCCGGCAGACCGATGAAGACGCCGAAGTCGGTGATCGACTTGATCGCGCCTTGCAGCTTGTCGCCCTTCTTGAAGTTGCGGCTGAAGTCGTCCCACGGATTCGGCTTGCACTGCTTCATGCCGAGGCTGATACGACGGCGGTCTTCGTCGATTTCGAGAACCATGACTTCGACTTCGTCGCCCAGCTGCACGACCTTCGACGGTGCAACGTTCTTGTTCGTCCAGTCCATTTCCGACACGTGGACGAGGCCTTCGATGCCCGATTCCACTTCGACGAATGCGCCGTAGTCGGTGATGTTCGTGACCTTACCGAACAGACGCGTGCCCGACGGGTAACGGCGCGAGATGCCTTCCCACGGATCGTCGCCCAGTTGCTTGATACCGAGCGAAACGCGGTTCTTCTCTTGGTCGAACTTGAGGATCTTCGCGGTGACTTCCTGGCCGACCGACAGCACTTCCGACGGGTGACGCACGCGACGCCATGCGATGTCGGTGATGTGCAGCAGGCCGTCGATGCCGCCGAGGTCCACGAACGCGCCGTAGTCGGTGATGTTCTTGACCACGCCTTCCACGATCGCGCCTTCCTTCAGCGTTTCGAGCAGCTTTGCGCGCTCTTCGCCTTGGGTAGCTTCGATCACGGCACGGCGCGACAGCACGACGTTGTTACGCTTGCGGTCGAGCTTGATGACGCGGAATTCGAGCGTCTTGCCTTCGTACGGGGTCGTGTCCTTGACCGGACGCGTGTCCACGAGCGAACCCGGCAGGAACGCGCGGATGCCGTTGACCATCACGGTCATGCCGCCCTTCACCTTGCCGGTGATGGTGCCGGTGACGAGTTCGTTGTTGTCCAGCGCTTTTTCCAGCGACAGCCACGAAGCCAGACGCTTCGCCTTGTCGCGCGACAGGATAGTGTCGCCATAGCCGTTTTCCAGCGCGTCGATCGCGACGGAAACGAAGTCGCCCGCCTGCACTTCCACTTCACCCGCGTCGTTCAGGAACTCTTCGAGCGGAATATAGGCTTCGGACTTCAGACCAGCATTCACGACCACGAAGTTGTGGTCGACACGCACGACTTCGGCGGAGATCACTTCGCCAGCGCGCATGTCCTGCTTGGTCAGCGACTCTTCGAACAGAGCCGCAAAAGATTCGTTATTCGGGGTGGAGGTTTGCAGGTCGGACATAAAAATCAATATTTGCACAGCTTTGCGCTAATGGCCGAAAAGGGCCGACGATGCGCGAAGCCGTACGGGGTTAAGGGGTTTAACACACGCTCGGCCACATGACGGAGCACCCAACTATCCGGCAGCCGACCACAGCGGCGGGCGAACCGGCACATCTACTACGTTTTCAGCTACACGCGCACTTCGCTGTACCAGCCGATGATTTGTTCGACCGCTTGATCGATCGACAAACCGGAGGTGTCCAGCGTCTTCGCGTCCGCCGCGGGCTTGAGCGGCGCGGCTGCCCGGTTCATGTCGCGGGCGTCGCGTTCGCGCAAATCGCGCAGCAAGTCATCCATATTAGCAGAAAAGCCTTTTTGCATCAATTGCTTATGGCGTCTCGCCGCGCGGGCCTCGACGCTCGCGGTCAGAAACACCTTCAGCGTGGCGTCGGGGAAGATGACCGTGCCCATGTCGCGGCCGTCGGCGACGAGCCCCGGGCGCTTGCGAAACGCCCGCTGCCGGGCGACGAGCGCCTGCCGCACTTCGGGATGCACTGCGATCGCGGACGCGCGATTGCCGATTTCCTCGGCGCGGATTTCGGTCGATACATCGACGCCGTCCAGTTGCGCGCACCCTTCGCGAAAGGTGATATGGAGGTCGCCGACGAGGTTTGCAAGCGCGGGGGCGTCGCCCTTGTCGATGCCGTAGCGGACGCTCGCGAGCGCCGCGAGCCGGTACAGCGCGCCGCTGTCGAGCAGGTGAAACCCGAGCGTGGCCGCGACGACCGCCGCGACCGTGCCCTTGCCGGACGCCGTCGGCCCGTCGATGGTGATGACTGGAGTGGGGTCGAATGGACGGCTCGGTTTCATTGCGTATGGCCGTTGCGGCCCGTTGTTGCTGTTTTCGTGATGGAAGGCATGGCGCGGCTCAGGTTCTGACGAGCGTCGCGAAACGGTCGAAATAGTCGGGGAAAGTCTTGTTCACGCACTTCGGATCGTTGATGCGCACGGGCACGCCGCCCAGACTCACGAGCGAGAAGCACATGGCCATGCGGTGATCGTCGTAGGTGTCGATCGCGGCGTTCGCGGTGAGCTTCGCCGGCGGCGTGACGACCAGATAATCCGCGCCCTCCTCGACCGTCGCGCCGACCTTGCGCAATTCGGTCGCCATCGCGGCGATGCGGTCGGTTTCCTTCACGCGCCAGCTTGCGATGTTGCGCAGCGTCGTCGTGCCGTTCGCGAAAAGCGCGGCCACGGCAATGGTCATCGCGGCGTCGGGAATCAGGTTGAAGTCCATGTCGATGGGCGCGAGCTTGCCGTCGTCGGACTCGACGCCGCGCACCTCGATCCAGTCGTCGCCCATCATCACGTTCGCGCCCATGCGATTGAGCGCATCCGCGAAGCCGACGTCGCCCTGAATGCTCGACCGTCCGACGCCTTCCACGCGCACCGGCCCGTGGCCGATGGCGCCCGCCGCCAGAAAATACGACGCGGACGACGCGTCGCCTTCCACCATGATCGCGCCGGGAGACTGGTACGACGCGCCCGCGGGCACGGTGAACCGCGCCCAGCCGTCGCGCTCGACGGTGACGCCGAAGCGTTCCATCAACCGCACCGTGATTTCGATATAGGGCTTCGAAATGAGCTCGCCTTCGACTTCGATCGTCACCGGGCCGCTGCGGCCCTCGATGACCGGCAGGCTCATCAGGAGCGCGGTGAGAAACTGGCTCGACACGTCGCCCCGCACGCGAATGGGCTTGTCCACGGCGATCTTCGACGCGTGAATCCTGAGCGGCGGGAAGCCGTCGTTCTGCTCGTAGTCGATGTTCGCGCCGATCTGACGCAAGCCGTCGACGAGATCGCCGATCGGCCGCTCGTGCATGCGCGGCACGCCGTGCACGCGGTATTCGCCGCCGTTGACCGCGAGCGCCGCCGTCAGCGGACGCACCGCCGTTCCCGCGTTGCCGAGAAAAAGCTCCGCCGACTTGGACGGAAACGCGCCGCCCGTGCCCGTGACGGTCACGCGCTCGCCATCGCGTTGGAGCGATACGCCGAGCGTTTCCAGCGCGGTCAGCATCACGCGCGTGTCGTCGGAATCGAGCAGATTGGTGATCGCCGTTTCGCCGGTCGAAAGCGCGGCGAGCAGCAGCACGCGGTTCGAGATGCTCTTCGAGCCGGGCAGCCGCACCGTGCCGGACGCGCGCGCGAAGGGTCCGAGGTCGAGATGTTCCATGCTGTTTCCTGGTGTGTCTTATTTCGCGGCGGGATCGCCGGAAATCTTCTTGCCGCCGCGTTCCTGCCACTCCGTGCGCGCCACGCGCGAGCGCGCGAACGCGGCTTCGAGCGCGGCGCCGTCCGACGCGTCGATGGCCGCGCGAAACCGCGCCAGCACGTCGGTGTAGGCGTCGAGTTCGGCGAGCAGCGCCGCGCGGTTCGCCAGACAGACGTCGCGCCACATTTCCGGGCTCGACGCCGCAATGCGCGTGAAATCGCGAAAGCCACCCGCAGCGAACGAGAACTTCAGTTGCGCGTCCGGCGCTTCGAGAATCTGCTCGACGAGCGCGAACGAGAGCACATGCGGCAGATGACTCACCGACGCGAACACGCGATCGTGCTGCGCCTCGCTCATCGTGTGCAACGCCGCGCCGGTCGCCCGCCACATCGCGGCAATGCGCTCGACGGCTTCGGGCGCGTTCTCGGCAAGCGGACACAGCACGACATTGCGATCGACATAAAGATCAGGCAACGCGGCATTGACGCCGCTCGACTCGCGCCCGGCAATCGGATGTCCCGGCACGAACTGCGCGACGCGTTCGCCGAGTGCCGCCCGTGCCGCTGCGACAACGTCGCTCTTCGTGCTGCCGGCATCCGTCACGATGGCGTGCGCGTCCAGAAACGGCGCGATGCGCGCGAGCAACGGCTGCGTCTGCGCGACCGGCGCGGCGAGCAGCACGATATCGGCGCCCTGCAAAGCGCGAGCGAGCGCGGCGTCGTCATCCAGCGCGGCGGCTTCGTCGATGACGCCGAGCTCGACCGCGCGCGCCACCGACTGCGCCGAACGCCCGACGCCGACCACGCGCCCGGCGAGCCCGGCGCGTTCGCGCAACGCGCGCGCGAGCGATCCGCCGATCAGGCCGACGCCGAAAATAACCAGTTTATTGAAAGTGAACGCGGCCACGGGACATCGCAAAAAGCGCGTCGAAAGACGCGGAAGACGGAACGGCTGAAAGCGCGAATTTTACCGGGCGCGCGGATACGACCCGAGAATCTTGAGAAACGCGGCCTTCTGCCCGAGTTCTTCCAGCGCGGCGGCCACCGACGCATCGTTGCGATGGCCTTCGAGATCGATATAGAAGTAGTACTCCCACGTCCCGACGCGCGCGGGCCGCGATTCGAAGCGCGTCATCGAGACGCCGTGCTTCGCGAGCGGCTCCAGCAGCTTGAACACCGCGCCCGGCTCGTTCGCGACCGACACGATGAGCGAAGTCTGGTCGTGGCCGCTCGCGTCCGACGGCTGCTTGCCGATGATCACGAAGCGCGTGCGGTTGTGCGGATCGTCCTGGATCAGCGAATACACGACGCCCAGGCCGTAGTGCGTCGCCGCGCGGTCGCCGGCGATTGCAGCCACGGTCGGATCCGCCACGGCCATGCGCGCGGCTTCGGCATTGCTCGACACCGCCTGCCGCTCCAGATGCGGCGCGTTCGCGGAAAGCCACCGCTGGCACTGCGCGAGCGCCTGCGGGTGCGCGCAGACGCGCGTCACGCCTTCCAGCGAGCCGGACGCCGTCAGCAGATTGTGATGAATCGGCAACGCAAGCTCGCCGCCGATCACGAGTTGCGTTTGCAGCAGCAGATCCAGCGTGCGCGACACCGCGCCTTCCGCCGAATTCTCGACGGGCACGACGCCGTACTGCGCCGCGCCGGCTTCGACCGAGCGGAACACTTCGTCGATGGACGGGCACGGCAGGCCTTCGATCGAGTGTCCGAAGTATTCGAACATCGCCTGTTCGCTGTAGGTGCCGACCGGCCCGAGGAACGCGGCGCGCAGCGTCTGTTCGAGCGCGCGGCTCGCGGCCATGATCTCGCGCCAGATCGCGCTGATGTGGTCGGCGGCGAGCGGGCCGTCGCTCATGGCCTGCAAGCGCGCGATGACCTGCATCTCACGCTCCGGACGAAACACCGGCGCGTTGAAGTGCTTCTTCACCTCGCCCACTTCGAGCGCCACGGAAGCGCGCTGGTTCAAGAGCGCGATGAGTTGTGCGTCGAGCGCGTCGATGCGCTCGCGCAGCGGTTTGAGCTTTGAATTGAGATCGTCGTCCATGCGGTGCGTGTTGAGCGAATGCGGTTAGAGGAGCGACGGCGCGTTCACGCGCTCGTCCGCTCGAATTCCTTCATATAGTCGACGAGCGCCCTGACGCCCTCGACCGGCACCGCGTTGTAGATCGATGCCCGCATGCCACCGACGGACTTGTGGCCCTTCAGCTGCAGTAGCCCGCGCGCTTTGGCGCCGGCCAGGAAATCGGTATTGCGCGATTCATCGGCAAGGAAGAACGGCACATTCATGCGCGAACGATTCTGCCGCTCGACCTTGTTGACGTAGAAATCGCTGGCGTCGATGGTGTCGTACAACAGCTTCGCCTTTTCGACGTTGCGCGCTTCCATCGCCTCGAGGCCGCCCTGCTTCTTGAGCCACTTGAAGACGAGACCGGCCATGTAGATGGCGTACGTGGGCGGCGTGTTGAACATCGAGTTGTTCTCGGCGACCGTCTTCCACTCGAACGCGGACGGACAAATGGACAGCGCGCGGTCCAGCAGGTCTTCGCGCACCATCACGACCGTCACGCCCGCCATGCCGATGTTCTTCTGCGCGCCCGCGAAGAGCACGCCGAACTTGGCGACGTCCATCGGACGCGACAGGATGTGCGACGATGCATCCGCGACGAGCGGAATGTCGCCGAGATCGGGAATGTCGAAGGCCTCGACGCCGTCGATGGTTTCGTTCGTGCACAGATGCACGTAGGCGGGATCGTCCGACAGCTTCCATTCGCCGATGGCCGGCACGCGCGTGAAGCCTTGCTCCGTCTTGCCCGTGGCCGCGACGTGCGGCGTACAGTACTTCTGCGCTTCCTTGTAGGACTTCGTCGACCACGAACCCGTCATGACGAAATCCGCAGTCTTCTTCGCGCCGAGCAGATTCATCGGCACGATGGCGTTTTCGCCGATGCCGCCGCCCTGCAAAAACAGGATGCGATGCGAAGCCGGCACCTTCAGCAGTTCACGCAGGTCGGTGAGCGCCGCTTCGTGGATCGACATGAATTCCGCGCCGCGGTGGCTCATTTCCATCACGCTCATGCCGCTGCCGTGCCAGTCGAGCATTTCGTCGGCGGCTTGCCTCAACACTTCTTCTGGCATCGCGGCCGGGCCGGCGGAGAAATTGAACACGCGCATGTGGAATCCCGAATGGCAGGCGCGGCGTTGGGTCGAGTCGCTGAGTTCAGCGGATGACGCGCGCCTAAAAAGGAAATGGCTGCTTGTGCGTTTGCACAAACAGCCATTATCGCACTGTCCTGAAAACCCGCCAACGCGCGGGGCAGCGCGCCTCGCCGCGGGTTTTCCGGTTGTCACGCCGTGCTTACTTGCCCGGCTTGACGCTCGCCACTTCCTGATCCGCTTGCGTGCGGGTTGCCTTGATGGCTTGCGGCATGTACTTCTGCATCAGACCGTTGACGACGTCGCGGCCGACCTGATCTTGCACTTGAATGAACTTGCGACCCGTCGGGCTCTTGTAGAAGTTCGTCAGGTCCTTGATCTCGTCGGTCGAGTAGTACTTCGCGTACGCGTCGTACTGGGCCTTCATGGCGTCCTGGCGGAAGTTATCCGTGGCGAACACCTGGCCTGCCGAGTCCACCAGCTTCGGCACTGCGTTCTTCTGCAGCGTCGGGACAGCAGCCTGCTTCTGCTTGTCGTTCAGCGACTTGTTTTCCGACAGCGCGTCCGACAGGATGGCCGGAACGAGCTGCTTCGCTTGCATCTGTGCGCTGTTGCCGATTGCGCCGACGAGCTTTTGCGCGTCGATTGCGTCGAGCAGATCCTTGATCGCAGCTTGCTTGGCCGGATCAACCGGTGCTGCTGCGGCCGGCGCCGCCGCCTGGTTCGGCGCCTGGTTCTGAAGCGACTGAGCCATCGCGAAAGTCGGCACGAAAGCGGCCAGCAACATCCACTGCTTGAAACGTCCTTGCATCATTACTCCCTGTAAAAAATATTCAGTTCAGCACTCGCGACGAGCCTTGCACGTCCGCACGAGCGGCGCTCGCGTTCTCACTCGAGAAACGCAGCGCCGGCATGAGGCTCACGTCGCGCAGCTTAACCAATTCAGGCTTTCAAAAGCGATAACGAGAAACCGGCGACACAAAAAATATCAGGCGTCTTCGCCCGCGTCGCCATTTTGAGATTCGTCGGGCGGTGCGGCGGAAGCGTCGGCATCCGCGGCGGCATCGGCTACGTCCGCTTCTTCGAGTTCAGCGTCCGCCTCGGCTTCGGCGATATGCTGCAGTCCCGACAACTTCGTGCCCTCGTCAAGGCTGATGAGTGTAACACCTTGGGTTGCGCGGCCCATTTCGCGGATCTCTGACACGCGGGTGCGAATCAGCACGCCCGACGTGGTGATCAGCATGATCTGGCTTTCCGAATCGACGAGCGTCGCGGCGACCACCTTGCCGTTGCGCTCCGATGTCTGGATCGCGATCATGCCCTTCGTGCCGCGGCCGTGGCGCGTGTACTCGTTGATCGGCGTGCGCTTGCCGAAGCCGTTCTGCGTGGCCGTCAGCACCGACTGGTTCTCGCCGCCCGCCACCAGAAGCGCGATGACCTGCTGCCCTTCTTCGAGCTGCATGCCACGCACGCCGCGGGCTTCGCGGCCCATCGCGCGGACGTCGTTTTCGTCGAAACGCACGGCCTTGCCCGAGTCCGAGAACAGCATGACGTCGTGCGCGCCGTCGGTGATGGCCGCGCCGATCAGGTAGTCGCCGTCATCCAGACCGACCGCGATGATGCCCTTCTTCAGCGGACGGCTGAACGCTTCGAGCGGCGTCTTCTTGACGGTGCCGAGCGCGGTGGCCATGAACACGTACTTGTCCGCCGAGAATTCCTTGATCGGCAGAACGACGTTGATCTTCTCGCCGTCCTGCAACGGGAACATGTTGACGATCGGCCGGCCGCGCGAGTTGCGCGAGCCTTGCGGCACTTCGTAGACCTTGACCCAGTAGACGCGGCCGCGGTTCGAGAAGCACAGCATGTGATCGTGCGTGTTCGCGATGAAGAGCGTGTCGATCCAGTCGTCTTCCTTCATCTGCGTGGCCTGCTTGCCGCGCCCGCCGCGCTTCTGCGCGCGGTATTCGGAAAGCGGCTGCGACTTCACGTAGCCGGCATGCGACATGGTCACGACCATTTCCTGCGGCGTGATCAGGTCTTCGGTATTGAGCTCGGTCGCGTTCATTTCGATGCGCGAGCGACGCTCGTCGCCGAATTCCGCGCGCACCTGGCCGAGTTCTTCCACGATCATCTGCCGGATGCGTTCCGGCCGCGCGAGAATGTCGAGCAGGTCGGCGATCTGCGCCATGACCTCGCGATACTCGCCGACGATCTTGTCCTGCTCGAGGCCCGTCAGGCGCTGCAGCCGCATCTGCAGAATTTCCTGCGCCTGCACGTCCGACAGCTTGTACAGGCCGTCTTCCTGCAGACCGTAAGCCGGATTAAGCCCTTCCGGACGATACGCGAGGCGCCCGCCCGAGGCTTCAGTCTCCGCGCGCGTCAGCATTTCGCGCACGAGCGACGAGTCCCACGGACGGTTCATCAGCTCTTGCTTCGCGATAGGCGGCGTGGGCGCAGCCTTGATGATGGCGATGAACTCGTCGATGTTCGCGAGCGCCACGGCGAGACCTTCGAGCACGTGACCGCGGTCGCGCGCCTTGCGCAGTTCGTATACAGTGCGCCGCGTCAGCACTTCCCGTCGATGCGACAGGAAGCACTCCAGCATTTCCTTCAGATTCAGCAGCTTGGGCTGACCGTCGACGAGCGCGACCAGATTCATGCCGAACGTGTCCTGAAGCTGCGTCTGCTTGTACAGGTTGTTCAGGACGACTTCGGGCACTTCCCCGCGCTTGAGCTCGATCACGACGCGCATGCCGCTCTTGTCGGATTCGTCGCGAATGTCGGAGATGCCCTCGATCTTCTTCTCGTTGACGAGTTCCGCGATGCGCTCGAGCAGCGTGCGCTTGTTCACCTGATACGGAATTTCGTCGACGATGATGGCCATGCGCTGGCCGCGGTCGATCTCCTCGAAGTGCGTGGCCGCGCGCATGACGACGCGCCCGCGCCCGGTGCGGTAGCCGTCGCGCACGCCGGCCACGCCATAGATGATGCCGGCGGTCGGGAAGTCCGGCGCGGGCACGATCTCGATGAGCTCGTCGACCGACGATTCGGGATTGTTCAGCAGATGGAGGCAGGCATCGACGATTTCGCGCAGATTGTGCGGCGGAATGTTGGTCGCCATGCCGACCGCGATGCCGGCCGAGCCGTTGATCAGCAGATTCGGGATTCGCGCCGGCAGCACGAGCGGTTCGTTTTCGCTGCCGTCGTAGTTGGGACCGAAGTCGACGGTTTCCTTGTCGATGTCGGCGAGCAGCTCGTGGCCGATCTTCGCCATGCGAATTTCGGTGTAGCGCATGGCCGCGGCGTTGTCGCCGTCGACGGAACCGAAGTTGCCCTGCCCGTCCACGAGCATGTAGCGCAGCGAGAACGGCTGCGCCATGCGGACGATGGTTTCGTACACCGAGGCGTCGCCGTGCGGATGGTACTTACCGATGACGTCCCCGACGATACGCGCCGACTTCTTGTACGCGCGATTCCAGTCGTTGTTCAGTTCATGCATCGAGTACAGCGCCCGGCGATGCACCGGCTTCAGGCCATCGCGGACATCGGGAAGCGCGCGCCCGACGATTACGCTCATCGCGTAATCGAGATACGAACGGCGCATTTCCTCCTCGAGGGAGATAGGCAGAGTCTCTTTGGCGAATTGATCCATTATCCGTGTCTTGAACTGTGCAGCAGCGACACGGCAGCGCGTTCGTGAGTTTCGCGACACCCGCCAGCCGGCCGCGCGACTTGCGCCGGCCAGGCGCGTAGCCGGCGTACGCTGCGGCGCTGCGAACGCAGCGCATCGCGAGATTCTACCATGCGGCACCTTCGCGTCCGGCGAGGTGCGTATACATAGTGTTGGTGCGCCGTCCGTGCGGCGTCGCAGGCATTCTGAACGGCGTCAGGCTGTACCAATTACTTACAAAAACTGGGGAACGATTTCCGTCAATTGGTCATCGAGCCGGGATATCATGCCGCCTCAGCGCTTCGGCAACGGCGAAGCGGCGGCGATAAAAATGCGCGGGAAACGCCGTTTAGGCACGCGATATGCGCAGGTTCGGCGCCTTTGTGGCGCGGGGCCGGCTCCTGTCCCTTTCTTGTTGCGGAGGCACCACATAAGGTTGCGGCCGAACTGGGTGCGGGGATATTTTTATCGTTGCAAGGGAACGATATGGCAAAATGCCAACGCACAAAGTTAGACACTGCTCGAAGTCTATACAAAGCGTTTTGTTCCGCAGGGGAATGTTATACTTCGAGCAATGTATGACCTGTCTTCGTCTACAAGGCTCGCAGTAAACCTGCGGTAATCTCAATTTCGAGAGGAGAAATATGAATAAACTTTCAAAGCTCGCGTTCATTGCAGCTACCGCAGTTATGGCTGCATCGGCCTCGGCGCAATCGGTGCCGGCCTCGCGACAAGCCGTCAATGACAACTGGGTGAATGGCACGGGCGAGTATGTGTGGATGAACGGCACGAACGAACTGTGCTGGCGCGACGCATTCTGGACGCCGGCCACGGCTAACGCGAAGTGCGATGGCGCACTGGTCGCGCAAGCCCCGGCTCCGGCAGTTGCTCCGCCGCCGCCGCCCGCACCGGCTATCACCAGCCAGAAGGTTACGTACCAGGCCGACGCCCTGTTCGACTTCGACAAGGCAGTCCTGAAGCCGGCCGGCAAGACCGCGCTGGACGATCTCGCATCGAAGATCGGCGCGCTGAACCTCGAAGTCGTGGTTGCAACGGGTTACACCGACCGCATCGGTTCGGACAAGTACAACGACCGTCTGTCGCTGCGCCGTGCGCAAGCTGTCAAGGCGTACCTGGTCAGCAAGGGCATCGAAGCCAACCGTATCTACACGGAAGGCAAGGGCAAGCGCGACCCGGTCACGAAGGGTTCGTGCACGCAGCGCAATCGCAAGCAACTCATCGCCTGCCTCGCACCGGATCGTCGCGTGGAAGTCGAAGTTGTCGGCACGACGCGTCAGCCGCAACAGTAAGCTCTGCCGGCTTGCCGCAGACTCGAACCCCCGCCTCGGCGGGGGTTTTTTTATGCCCAACGGCGGCGCATTCACGAAGTTTCTTGCTGCATGCCACCGCGGAACGCGCCGTGCGTTTTGCCCGGTCTGTTGACCGCCTATATACTCGACCCTACCGATTCACGTTTAGCCAAGGTCCTCCTCATGACGAATGTCGATCCCCACGAACTGCAGAAATTCAGCGATCTG
Source organism: Caballeronia sp. GAWG1-5s-s (assembly GCF_023631445.1). NCBI lineage: Bacteria > Pseudomonadati > Pseudomonadota > Betaproteobacteria > Burkholderiales > Burkholderiaceae > Caballeronia > Caballeronia sp. GAWG1-5s-s. The sequence goes on from NZ_JALQDC010000010.1 coordinate 180,891, forward strand.
GCGCATCGCTGGTGGGACCCGAACGCCGAGTTCAAGCCGCTGCACGAGCTGAATCCGGTGCGGCTCGACTGGATTGACGCGCACGCGCATCTGATGGGCAAGCGTGTCCTCGACATCGGCTGCGGAGGCGGCATCCTGTCGGAGTCGATGGCCACGCGCGGCGCAACGGTGAAAGGCATCGATCTGTCGTCGAACGCGCTCGGCGTCGCGGACCTGCATAGTCTCGAAAGCGGCGTCGAGGTGGCGTACGAGGAAATCTCGGCCGAGGCGCTCGCCGCGCGCGAGCCGGGCTCGTACGACGTCGTGACCTGCATGGAGATGCTCGAGCACGTGCCGAATCCCGCTGGCACCGTCGCCGCGTGCGCCGCGCTCGTCAAACCCGGCGGCTGGGTGTTCTTCTCTACGCTCAACCGGAACGCCAAGGCGTATCTCTTCGCCGTGATCGGCGCCGAGTACATTGCGCGGATGCTGCCGCGCGGCACGCACGATTACGCGCGCTTCATCAAGCCCTCGGAACTGGCGACGTTCGCGCGCACGGCGTCGCTCTTGCCGGTCGACATCAAGGGCATCACGTACCGGCCGATCTCACAGCACTTCGGCCTTTCCAACGACACGAGCATCAACTACATGATGGCTTGCCGTCGGGAAGCGTGACGCCATGACTCCGGAAGAACAAGACGAAACGGGCATCGTCCAGACGAAGCCCCTGCCCGACGATCCCACGCCGCAGCCGCAACGCGCGGCCGATGGCCGCTCGCTCGGGCTCTGCCAGGCGGTGCTGTTCGATCTCGACGGCACTATCGCCGATACCGCGCCGGATCTCGTGGCGGCCGTCAACAAGATGCGCCACGACCGCGGGCTCGAAATGCGTCCGCTGGAGGCGCTGCGGCCGTACGCATCGGCGGGCGCGCGCGGCTTGCTCGGCGGCGCGTTCGAAATCGGGCCGGAGCACCACGAGTTCGCCTCGATGCGCGAGGAGTTCCTCGCCAATTACGAGGCGGACCTCTGCATCGAAACGACGCTGTTCCCGGGCATCAGCGAATTGCTGGACGAGCTCGACGCGCGCGGCGTGCGCTGGGGCATCGTCACGAACAAGGTGACGCGGCTCGCCGCGCCGCTCGTCGGACTGCTCGGGCTCGATACGCGCGCCGGCTGCCTCGTTTGCGGCGACACGACGCCGCATTCGAAGCCGCATCCCGCGCCGCTTTTGCACGCTGCGGATTTGCTCGACGTCGCGCCGGAGCGCATCGTCTACGTCGGCGACGACCTGCGCGACGTTCAGGCCGGCTTCGCCGCCGGCATGATCACGGTCGCCGCCGCGTACGGCTATTGTGGCGACGACATCCCGCCGCATCGCTGGCACGCGGATCACGTCGTCGAATCAACCGAGGAGTTGCAGCTGCTGCTGCGCGAGATCCCCTGACGGCGCGAGCGCGGACGGCGCAGGCTCTTGAAAAAAGCCGCGGTTCGCCTCATACAGTATTTCGTGGGATAATCTCAGTTCCGCTTTGGGGGCGACCTGGTTTCGACAGGGGTTGTGAAGCGGTCAGGGCATACCGAGGACCCGTCACCTCGTTAATCAATGGGAAAAACGTAACTGCAAACGACGATACGTTCGCACTGGCAGCCTAAGGGCCGCCGTCCTCTCACTAATTCGCTGACGGGTTAGGGTAGCAATACCGCGAGAGGTCATATACGTCAGATAAGTCTTGGTGGCGTCACGACGCCAAGATCGAAAATTTAGTGAATCGCCGTAACGCAGCGTGTTCGTCCGCGTCGTTGCGGTTAAATCAAAAGACAGAACTAAGTATGTAGAACTGGTCGTAGAGCGCTTCTGGACGCGGGTTCGATTCCCGCCGCCTCCACCACCCCATTTCGAAACCCGCGATCGCGCAAGCGTCGCGGGTTTTTTGTTTGTGCCTTAGCGTGCGTGCTGCCTCTGTCTCATCGCACAGGCGAAAAAAAGCCCCGCGCGAGGCGGGGCAAACATCCTTGAGAGACATAGCTGCGGCAGAGACGACGCGAGCTACGGGCCACAGAATAGAGGCCGCGGTGCGCGCTTCGTATCGGAGCCGTCCGAATCTATTGCTGCGCGTCAGCCATCTGACAATCAGCGCACGCTTCCCTTTGTTCCGCTTACATGACTGACCTCGGTCAACAATCCTGGCGCGGAGACGGATGCGGAGGTCGTTCTCCGACAAATCCGATTTTTCTCCTAGCGCCGCGACATTAACCTTTTCACGCTTCTCGTTCTCGTGGACGGGAAGCCATTCCAAGTACTTTAGCCTCGCCATTCGGCGAGGCTTTTTTTCGTCGGATTGAACGCGCTTGTATCCGTCAGACGTGTTCGCTCGGCAACCGACCGTGCCGTCCGCGCGAAGGCAATCTTCTGCTTTATCCGGCGAACCGGCGCGTTGCGGGAGAAGCATGTATCGAGAAAGCGGTATCAAGAACATTCGAACGAGCGTGATGGCGCTCGTGTGGGCGATGCTCGCCCTGCTTCTTCCGATGGCCGCGCGGGCTGCGACCGCGACCGCCTCCGCCGATTGCCGCGCAGGCACGCTCGTCACCGTGGTGGCGCATCTGGATGACGACCTGCTCTTCGTCAATCCCGGCATCAGCGACAAACTCGACGCCGGCTGGTGCGTGACCACCGTTCATCTGATCGGCGGCGCGAACGGCGCCAAGTTCGACTACGTGCTGCTACGCGAGACCGGCACCAAGCTCGCCTACGCGCGAATGGCGGGCGTGCCGGACCGGTGGCAGGAATCGACCGTCATGCTTGCCGGCAAGCCCGTGCATCAACTGGTGCTTGCCGGACAGCCGCGCGTCAAGCTGCTCGAACTGCGGCTGCCGGGCGGCGGCGTGCGCGGCGGGAAAGTCCCGCTCGGGCTGCTGTGGGATCGCGGCCAGACGGTGACCACTTATCCGATGCAGTCGGACGGCACGGGGGCGACGACATACGACCGGGCCTCACTGTCCGCGACGCTGCGCGCGATTCTCACGCAGGCCACCGCCATCTACACGCTGAATCCGGACACGGTCGCGTTCATGGAGCACCCGGACCACATCTACGCGGCGCGCGTCACGCGCGTGGTCGCGCAGAGCCTCAAACGCGATCTGCCGATCGGCTATCACGTCACCTACCCAACCGGCGGCCTGCCCAAGAATCTGGACGCCGAAGAGACGCTGCGCAAGCGCGATGTCGTCGGCAGCTACTTTTCCGTCGACGGGAACGACGCCGGCCACGTCTTCGACGAATACATGTGGGACGGCAACTGGGTCGCTCGCCGCTACTGGAGCAGCGCCCGCGCGAACGACGGCGGCCCGGACTTCCAGCTGCGACCGCTGCAGCTCGTCAACGAATATTCGAGCCGATGCCTGCAATCCGGCGGCGCGGGCCAGCCGCCGCGCCTTGGCGCGTGTTCTGGCGATGCCTCGCAGAACTGGTTCTGGCAACAGTTGCCCGCGACGCCCGGCGAAAAGAACGACGCGCTGCTCGTGAACGCCGCCACCCACGCGTGCATCGCCGAACGCGACTCGGGGCTGGTCGAAGAAGCGTGCAACGCGAAGAGCGCGTCGCAGCGCTGGACGCCGTGGGACTTCGGCTTCGTCTACACGCCGCTCAATCACTGTCTGGGCGAGAAAAACGGCGCGGTCACCGCCGGGCGCTGCTCGCTGCTGACGGCGGAATATCGCTGGTCGCCGACGCCGCAGACCGTGTGGACCGATACCCGCCAGGAAGGCGCGCTCTACGGCGACGTGCGCGGCACCGGCCGCGACAGCGCCGTGTACGTGCAGCGTCGCAAGGACGGACCGGGCTTCAACGTCTGGGTCGCGGAAATGTCGCGCATGGATCAGGCCGCGCCGTGGTATCTGAACGCCGTGCCGTTCGATCCGCAGGCGAGCGCGCCGACCTGCGAGGCGGACACGCTCTGCTTCGACAGCGCGCGCTTTCTGCTCGGCGATTTCGACGGCGACGGTCGCGCCGATCTGATGGTGATCACGCCACGGAACGGCGGCACGGCGTTCTGGCTGCTCAAAAGCGCGGGCACGCGCTTCGAAGCGCCGCGACTTTGGTTCCAGACGAGCGCCGAATGGACGCCTGCCAACGCGCAGCAATACATCGCGGGCGATTTCAACGGCGACGGCCGCGCCGACGTCGCGATTGCACAGCAGCGCAAGGACGCAGGGCTGGATCTCTGGGTGCTCGCATCGAATGGAGCGACGGCGAGCCCGCCTGCGCTCTGGCTCAATGCGCCCGCGCTGTCCGCGAGCGCCCGCTTCGTGCCTGCGCGCGTCGCGGGATCGGAGCGCGCGGGACTCATCGCGATGGAGAACGTGAACGGCGCGCTCGCGCTCTCGCAACTGGCGAGCACGGGCGCTGCATTCGAAGCCAGCTACCGCACGAACGTGTACCCGCAACTGCGCGCCGCGTCCGTGAAAGTCGCGGCAGGCGATATCGATGGCGACGGCATCGACGATCTCGCGGTGCTCGCGCCACGAGGCGACTCGGCCAGCACGCGCGTCTTCGGCATCGAGGGCGGCAAGGTGTTCGGCCCGGCCGAGGAAACCGCGACGCTGGCGGGCACGTCGTACGCCGATTCCATGCCGGCGCTGATTCGTCGCAACGATCACGACAACCACGCCACGCTGATCCTGTTCAGCCGCGCGAACGCGATTCTCAAGGAGTTCTATTACACCGGCGGCGCGCCGAGCTTATCCGGCTATGACGTCGACGCATCGTTCAGGCTGGGGCCGGTGCAGATTTGGGGAGACTTGCCGGGGCTGTATTCGGAATCGCTCTGGCTGAAGACGCTCGCTTACTGGGGCGGCAAATAGAACACGCGCCGCGCTTCTGGTTTGGGCGGCGCGTGGCGTCTCTGGTCATTGGCGTTTCGCTTGCGCCCACGCGCAAATTTGGCCGAGTCTGAGCCGTTCGTACTCCGATTCGTCTTGGCTCAAGACGGTCGCTTACTAGGGTGCGAATGAAAGTGCGCCGCCCTTTTTTCATCCGGGTGGCGCGTGACTTTCAAGTCTTGCCGTGCAACTCACGCCAACGCGCACTTCAGGGCGACGTGCCGCAACTGTCTTCAAATCGCTCTGGATCGCGACGCTCGCTTAATAGCGCGGCAAACGAAGAAGCGCCCTTCTTAATTCGGGCGGCGCGTGATCTCCGGAGTCTTACCGTTCAACTGATGCCTACGCGCAGTTCAGTGCGACGTGCCGCAACTGTCTTGGAAATCATCTGGATCGAGACGCTCGCTTAAATAGCGCGGCAAACAAAAATGCGCTCTTCGATCGAGGGCGCGTGTTCTTGAAGTCTTGCCGTCCAACTGACTCCAACGCGAAGTTCAGCGCGACGTGCCGGGATTGAATTGGAATCGCTCTGGATCAAGACGCTCACATACTGCGGCGGCAAACAAAAGCGCGCCGCCCTTTCGATCGGGGCGGCGCGTGATCTTCAAGTGTTGCCGTTCAACGGACGCCAACGCTCAGTTCAGCACGACGTGTCGTAACTGTACTCGGAACGGCGCTGACCCAAGACGCCCGCAGCAAAGAGGTGGAAAAAAAACGCGCCGTCCCGTGCTGCGGTCAGCGCGCTCTTCGCCCCCTCGCCCGTCAACCAAGCCCCACGCGCAAATCCAGCACATCGCGCGCAATCGCAAGATACCGATCCGCCGTGCTTTGCAGCGTCAGTCCTTGCAGCGGGCGCGTGGCGCGCGGCTGCGAGAGCGCATCGAGAAGCGCGCGGCCGTAGGCGGCGATGTCGCTCGTATCGAGCAGTTGCACGCCCGGGAAACCGCCCGCGAACGCGAACGACGCAATGCTGTTGCCCACCACTGGAATGCCCGACGCGAGCGCCTCCAGAAAGCCGATGCTGTGCGCTTCGAAGCTCGACGGCATGGCGAACACGCTCGACGCCCGCAGAATCTGCGCGACGTTTTGCTGCGGTCCCTGAATCGACACGCGATCCTTCAGCCCCAACTGCGCGACGCGCTCGACCACCGCCGCGTGATAGTCGAGGTTTTCGACGACGCCGCATAGCAGGAGCCGCGCATCGCGATCGGCGCAGGCGACGTGCGCGAACGCTTCGACCGTCTGCAGCTGATTCTTCTCGGGAATATAGCGGCCGACCTGCACGATCTGCTTATGCGCGACGGGCACGCGCGGCCCGGCATCGTCGGCGAAGCGCGAGACATCGACGCCGTTCGGCACCACGATCATCGACGGATGCAGGCCGATCTCCTTCACATAGTCGTCGATGTTCTTCTGCGATACGCCGATCACCGCCTTCGCGCGATTCGACAGCAGGCGCTCGGCGCGCATCAGCGCGGCATTGGCGAAGTCGTTCGCGCCCGAGTGCATGACCCAGACGATCGGCACGCGCGTCGGCAACGCGCGCACGTAAAGCGCCGGAATGGTCGCGTGCGCAAAGATGATGTCGGGCTTGAACGACCGGATCGCGCGATGCAGAAAGAGCAGCCGGCCCAGCTTCGTCGGATTCTTCGCCGGGAAGACGCACGAAACGCCGTGCGCGCGCAACTCTGCGCTAATGTGCCTGAAATCGTCGTGCTCGGGCATCAGCGAGGCGATCGAGACGCTATGTCCCGCGCGCTGATGACCGATCGCGACGCCCTTGGCGAGAACTTCCGCCCCCGAAAGGCGAGGCGCCAGTATGACCTGGAGAATTCGCATGCGTGCAGTCCCTCGGTGGTCCGAAGTGCGTTCGGGGCCACGTCTGCCCACGGTTGCGTGGCGTCCGTTGCTGCTTGCCCCACGCTGTCTCGCGTGGTTCGCGCAGCCGCGCACTTCCTGTTTTTATGGTTTTTAGGTCGGAGAAAAAACGGCCGTGCGCATCGAACTATCGCTCGATGACACGTCGATCAAGGTACTCCTCGGCCCGCATGGCACATCGGCCATCTCGTAGTCTTTTTCGGTCGCTGCGGAGTTCAATGGCTGCGGTATGAGGCGGCGCGCACATGGCGCGAAGGGATACAACCGAAAAGCGAAGGAAGGAAAGACACGCTGACGGCGCGCATTGCACGCGCCGCGATTCATCCGGCTTTTAATTGCTGCCGTCTTTCGGGCACTTCAGGTTGCACCCGTCGGGGTCGCCGTTGTCGCCACGGCGGCGCATCGCGGACGTGCCGCGCTGATACTTGTCGGACGGCGCGGAGGCGGCGAACGGCATCTGCGGATGCTCGTTGATGCGGAAGTTCTCCTGCAGCACGCCGCCAGGAATGCCCGGCGAGTTTTGCGCGAATGCTGCGGGAGTGAGATAAACGGCGCCGGCGACGAGCGCGGCGGACAGTGAAGCGAGCAACGTGAATTTCATGGCGATTTCGCGCGTCGAAGGCGCGTCTGGAACGAGAAGAAAACGCTGAAACGAAAAACCGAAGCCGCTAGGTTAACGCAATTCGCCGCGGCGGGCGGTTTCGACGGGAGAGATTCGTCTTACCGTCCGTTTCGCGTCTCGAGCGAATTCAGCCGTGAAGCCCCTCCTCGACTTCCAAGAGCGTCCCGCAGCGTTGCGGATCGTAGCCGCCCAGATGCGCCACGCTATCGCTGAATGCCGCGCTGCGCAGCACGCCGAGGACACTCACGAGCCTCGCTTCGGTGAGCCGCGCACGTTCGCAGGCGAAGAAATAGTCCTCGTCGATGACCGGAATGAAATCAAGTCCGAAGTGCTGCGCCGCGGGTTTCACGCCGAAGCCCAGGTCGGCCATGCCGCTCGCGACGAACGCCGCGATTGCCGAATGCGTGAGCTCCGTCGACGCATAGCCATTGATTTCGTCCGGATCGACGCCCACGCCGCGCAGCGACAGGTCGAGCAGCATGCGCGTGCCGGACCCGGGCTGCCGGTTCACGAAACGCACGTCGTTGCGCGCCAGATCGCGCAAGCCGCTGATCTGCTTCGGGTTGCCCTTCGGCAGAAAGAGTCCCTGCGTGCGCCGCGTCAGGCGAATCAGCTGATGCTTCTTCGGATCGAGATACGGTCGATAGATCTCCGCGCACGTCGAACGGAACTTGCCGATAGGCAAGTGAAATCCGGCGAGCTCGCATTCGCTGCGCGCGAGCGCCCTCACCGCTTCCGCGCTTTCGCGGTACTTGATATCGACCGGCACGCGCCGTTCGCCGAGCGCGCGAACGAGCGTGGCGACCGCGTAGCCGTGCGATGCGTGAATGCGCAGGTTCGATACTTCGCCCGCGAGCCGGCGATTCAGTTCGTCGGCGACATCGGTGGCGACTGCCTGCAACGGCGCTTCGAGGCGATCGCCGCACAGACGCTGCGCGCGCAAAACCGACTCGCCGAGTTCCGACAGCACCGATCCGCGCCCGCGTGATTTCGTGATGAGCGCGCCACCGAGCCGCGCCTCGATTTCACGCAGCAGACCCCATGCATGGCGATAGGACAAACCCTTAGCGCTCGCCGCGTTGGCGATGCTGCCCGTCTGCGCCACGAGCTGCAACAGCGGGACAACCGCGCTGAGACTGGTTTCGCGGCCATCGGGGTCGCGCAGGATCAGTTCGGCGCGGCATTCGACGTCAACCATATGCATTGTCCTTTCCTATTGCCAAGATATATCACGACGCCTATTGTTGCTTCACGGGCTCGGCGCCCCGATTATACGACTGATATATGCACCGATAAAACATATGCCGAGCCCCGGAGGAGCCCCATGACGCAACCGCAGCTGTCCGCCGCCGAAGCAGACGAACTCGTGCGCCGTCACGCCGTGCAAGGCGCGACATTGATGACGATCCTGCACGCCATTCAGGACGAAACCGGCTTCGTGCCGGCCGAAGTCGTCGCGCCGCTCGCTCGCACGTTATCGCTTTCGCGCGCCGAAGTGCATGGCACGATCACCTACTATCATCACTTCCGTTCCGCGCCGCCCGCGCGCGTGACCGTGCAGCTATGCCGCGCGGAAGCGTGCCGCAGCATGGGGACGGAGGCGCTGAAGGATCACATCGAAGGGCACACGGGCTGCCGTTTCGACAGCGGCCATGCAGAGGACACGGAACTCGAATCCGTGTATTGCCTCGGCCAGTGCGCGCTCTCGCCCGCCATCACCATCAACGGCGAGCTTTACGCGAAGGTGACGCCGCACAAATTCGATCGCCTGTACGACGCGGCCAAGCAAAGCAGCGAGGTGACGGCATGACGCGCATCTATGTTCCCTGCGACTCGTCGGCGCTCGCGCTCGGAGCCGATCGCATCGCGAAGGCGATTGCGACCGAAGCAGCGCAACGCGGCATCGACGTGCAGATCGTGCGCAACGGCTCGCGCGGGCTCTTGTATCTGGAACCGCTCGTCGAAGTGGAGACGGCGCAAGGACGCATCGGCTACGCGAACGTCGAAGAAGACGAGATCGCGGCGCTTTTCGATGCGGGCTTCCACGAAGGCGGCGCGCACGAGAAGCACGTCGGCGTCGTCGACGAGATTCCGTATTTGAAGAAACAGCAGCGGCTGACGTTCGCGCGCATCGGCATCACGGACCCGCTCTCTATCGACGACTACGTGTCGCTCGGCGGCCTGCAAGGTCTGCGCAACGTGCTCGAGATGAACGGCGACGCGGTGTGCGAGGCGCTCGTCGATTCCGGACTGCGCGGGCGCGGCGGCGCGGCGTTCCCGGCCGGCATCAAATGGAAGACGGTGCGCGCGGCGCTGGCCGATCAGAAGTACGTCGTCTGCAATGCGGACGAAGGCGACTCCGGCACGTTCTCCGACCGGCTCGTCATGGAAAGCGATCCGTACATGCTGATCGAAGGCATGATCATCGCGGGCGTCGCGACCGGCGCTACCAAAGGTTATATCTACGTCCGCAGCGAGTATCCGCATTCGATCGCGACGCTCAATCGCGCGATCGATAACGCGCGCGAAGCCGGATGGCTCGGCGCGAGCGTGCTCGGCACGTCGCACGCGTTCGAGCTCTACGTGGCCAAAGGCGCGGGCTCGTATGTCTGCGGCGAGGAAACGGCGCTGCTCGAATCGCTCGAAGGCAAGCGCGGCGTCGTGCGCGCGAAGCCGCCGGTGCCGGCGCTCACCGGTTTGTACGGCAAGCCGACCGTCATCAACAACGTGATTACGCTCGCCACCGTGCCGATCATCTTCGCGAAAGGCGCGGCGTTCTATCGCGACTACGGCATGGGCCGCTCGCGCGGCACGCTGCCCTTCCAGCTCGCGGGCAACGTGAAGCAAGGCGGGCTCGTCGAACTCGCGTTCGGCGTGACGCTGCGCGAACTCATCCGCGATTTCGGCGGCGGCACGGCGAGCGGCCGGCCGGCGCGCGCGGTGCAAGTGGGCGGCCCGCTCGGCACGTATCTGCCGGAAAGCCAGTGGGACATTCCGCTCGACTACGAAGAGTATGCGAAGGTCGGCGCGGTGGTCGGCCACGGCGGCCTCGTGATTCACGACGACACCTCGAATCTCGCCGAACTCGCGCAATACGCGATGCGCTTCTGCGCGATCGAATCGTGCGGCAAGTGCACGCCGTGCCGCATCGGTTCGACGCGCGGCGAGGAAGTCATCGCGAAGATCCGCGAAGGCGATACGTCGGTCAAGCAGATCACGCTGTTGCGCGAACTGTGCGACACCATGATCGGCGGCTCGCTCTGCGCGATGGGCGGCATGACGCCGTTCCCGGTGCTCTCCGCGCTCGATCATTTCCCCGAAGACTTCGGCCTGCCCCGCACGCCTGCACGGAAAGCGGCATAAAAGTACGGAGACACAGAACATGTCCAACACCATCAACGGCTGCGGTTCGGGCAACTGCGCGTGCAAGAGCGCGGCATCGGTGCAACGCCGCGATCCGTTCGACGAGACCGACTACGGCACGCCGCTGCGCCACGCCGACATCGACGTGACGCTCGACATCGACGGCCAGTCGGTCACGGTGCCCGCCGGCACGTCCGTGATGCGCGCCGCGATCGAAGCGGGCGTCAACGTGCCGAAGCTCTGCGCCACCGATTCGCTGGAACCGTGGGGCTCGTGCCGGCTGTGCCTCGTCGAGATCGAAGGCAAGCGCGGCTATCCGGCGTCCTGCACGACGCCTGTCGAAGCGGGCATGAAAGTCCGCACGCAAAGCGACAAGCTGCAACTGCTGCGGCGTAACGTGATGGAGCTCTACATCTCCGATCACCCGCTCGATTGCCTCACCTGCCCCGCCAACGGCGACTGCGAATTGCAGGACATGGCGGGCGTGGTCGGCCTGCGCGAAGTGCGCTACGGCTACGAAGGCGCGAACCATCTGAAGGACAAGAAGGACGAGTCGAACCCGTACTTCACCTACGATCCGTCGAAGTGCATCGTCTGCAATCGCTGCGTGCGCGCGTGCGAGGAAACGCAGGGCACGTTCGCGCTGACCATCGCCGGACGCGGTTTCGAATCGCGCGTGGCGGCAAGCGAGAACGTGCCGTTCATGGAATCGGAATGCGTGTCGTGCGGCGCGTGCGTCGCCGCGTGCCCGACCGCGACGCTGCAGGAAAAGAGCGTCATCATGCTCGGCCAGGCGGAGCATTCGGTCGTGACGACCTGCGCGTACTGCGGCGTCGGCTGCTCGCTGAAGGCGGAGATGAAGGGCAACACCGTCGTGCGCATGACGCCGAACAAGAACGGTCAGGCGAACGAAGGCCACGCGTGCGTCAAGGGCCGCTTCGCATGGGGCTATGCGACGCACAAGGACCGCATCACGAAGCCGATGATCCGCGCGAAGATCACCGATCCGTGGCGCGAAGTGTCGTGGGACGAAGCGATCAGCTATGCGGCGAGCGAATTCCGCCGCATTCAGGACAAGTACGGACGCGATTCGATCGGCGGGATCACGTCGTCGCGCTGCACGAACGAAGAAACGTATCTCGTGCAAAAGCTCGTACGCGCCGCGTTCGGCAATAACAACGTCGATACCTGCGCGCGCGTCTGCCATTCGCCAACCGGCTACGGTCTCAAGACGACGCTCGGCGAATCCGCCGGCACGCAGACGTTCGCATCCATCGAGAAGTCGGACGTGATCGTGGTGATGGGCGCGAACCCGACCGACGGCCATCCGGTCTTCGCCTCGCGCCTGAAGCGTCGCGTGCGCGAGGGTGCGACGCTGATCGTGATCGATCCGCGCCGCATCGATATCGTCGATACGCCGCACGTGAAGGCGTCGCATCATCTGGCGCTGCGCCCGGGAACGAACGTCGCGATGGTCAACGCGCTCGCGCATGTGATCGTCACCGACGGCTTGCTCAACGAGGCGTTCATCGCGCAACGCTGCGAGCCGCGCGCGTTCCAGCAATGGCGCGACTTCGTCGCGCTCGAAGAAAACTCGCCCGAGGCGACGGAAGCGGTCACCGGCGTGCCCGCGCAGCAAGTGCGCGAAGCCGCGCGTATCTACGCGACCGGCGGCAACGCGGCGATCTACTACGGGCTCGGCGTGACCGAGCACGCGCAGGGCTCGACCACCGTGATGGGCATCGCGAACCTCGCGATGGCGACGGCCAACGTCGGCCGCGAAGGCGTCGGCGTGAATCCGCTGCGCGGCCAGAACAACGTGCAGGGCTCGTGCGACATGGGCTCGTTCCCGCACGAGTTGCCGGGCTATCGCCATATCGGCGATGCCGCGACGCGCGCGCTCTTCGAAGAAGCATGGAACGTGACGCTGCAACCGGAGCCGGGCCTGCGCATCCCGAACATGTTCGATGCCGCCACGCACGGCACCTTCATGGGGCTCTATTGCCAGGGCGAGGACATCGTTCAGTCGGACCCGAACACGCAGCATGTCGCGGGCGCGCTGTCGGCCATGGAATGCATCGTCGTGCAGGACATCTTCCTGAACGAGACCGCGAAGTACGCGCACGTGCTCTTGCCGGGCTCGACGTTCCTCGAAAAGGACGGCACCTTCACCAACGCGGAGCGTCGCATTTCGCGCGTGCGCAAGGTGATGCCGCCGCTCGCGGGCTACTCGGACTGGGAAGTGACGATTCTGCTTTCCCGCGCGCTCGGCTACGAGATGAACTACACGCATCCGTCCGAAATCATGGACGAGATCGCGCGCCTCACGCCGACCTTCCACGGCGTCTCGTACGAAAAGCTCGACGAGATGGGCAGCATTCAGTGGCCGTGCAACGAAAAAGCGCCCGACGGCACGCCGACGATGCATATCGACGAGTTCGTGCGCGGCAAGGGACGCTTCGTCATCACGAAGTTCGTGCCGACGCCGGAGAAGGTCACGCGCAAGTACCCGCTTTTGCTGACGACGGGGCGCATTCTGTCCCAGTACAACGTCGGCGCGCAGACGCGGCGCACCGAAAATTCGCGCTGGCACGACGAGGACCGTCTGGAGATTCATCCGCACGACGCCGAGGATCGTGGCATCAAGACGGGCGACTGGGTCGGCATCGAGTCCCGCGCCGGGCAGACGGTGCTGCGCGCGAAGATCACCGACCGCATGCAGCCGGGCGTCGTCTATACGACGTTCCACTTCCCGGAATCGGGCGCGAACGTCATCACCACCGAGTCGTCCGACTGGGCGACGAATTGCCCCGAGTACAAGGTCACGGCGGTGCAGGTGATGCCGGTGGAGCAGCCGTCGCAATGGCAGAAGGACTACTCGCGCTTCAACACGCAGCAGCTCGAACTGCTCAACATGCGCAGTCTCGCGACCACTTCAGGGAAATGACACATGGACGTGGATAATCTGATCGAGATGGCGAACCGCATCGGCGAGTTTTTCGACTCGATGCCGGATCACGCCGAAGCCGTCGATGGCGTGGCGGATCATATCCGCCGCTTCTGGGAACCGCGCATGCGCGTGGCGATCCTGACCGCGCTGGATAACCCGGAGGCAAGCGCCTCGATGGAGCCGATCCTGCGCGAGGCGCTCACGCTCCACAAGGCGGATCTTCAGCCGAAGGCGACGACCGCCTGACACCGCGCTTTCAGGATATTCGGGCTCTCTGTAGTGCCCATTGCGCCCCGGCAGCATCGGGGCGTTTTCTTTTGTCGATCACCGCTCAGTCTTCGGCGTACTCGCCCGCCGCGCGCTTGCCGCTTTCCGGACGCTCGGCGCCGAACCACGTTTCGCAATGACGCAGGAGCGCCTGCGTATCCGCCGGCACGCGCCCGCGCGCCGCGATATAGCCGTCCGGCCGCACGAGGTAGAACGCCGGGCGCGTGCGGCCGTAGTGATCGGTGAGCGACTGAGCGTCGTCGCCGCTCGTATCCGTGATGCGCCAGACGCGCACCGCGTCCGAAAAAATCGCCTCGATGGACTGCACGAGGCCGTCCAGATTGCTGTCGCGCATCGCATGCGCCACGGTGATGGTCGCGGGCGCCAGCGCGATGTCGTCCTCGCCCGTCGGATTGACGAGCAGGAAGAGCGAGAAGCAGCCGGGATCGTGCAGATCGTACAGACAGCCGACGCCCGGCAGACGCCCGAGCGGGCCATCGACGACATGCACGCGCGCATCCGGCGCGCGCTCGCCCGCGCGCGGGCCGCCATCCAGCGCCCGTTCGAGCGTGAGCGGGCTCTTGCGATAGTTGATCGACAGTTCGCTCACCGTGCGGCGCATCGCGTCGCGCAGCGGGCCGATAGCCGCGAGCGCGGGCATCACGTGCTCGCGCATCAGCTTCATCGGGCCGTGTCCGGCTTCCGCCAATTGCGTGAGCATGCTGGTCTGACGCAGCACGTCGCGCTCGATCGGATGCCGCTCCGCGTAGTACGTGTCGAGCAGGCGGTCGGACGCGCCGCCCGCGAGCAGCCGCGCGATCTTCCAGCCGATGTTGAACGCTTCCTGAATGCCCGTGTTCATGCCCTGCGCGCCGGCCGGGCTGTGCACGTGCGCGGCATCGCCCGCGAGAAAGATGCGTTGCACGCGCAGCCGGTCGACCATGCGGCTGTTCACGCGGAAATATGACGACCACGCGAGGTCCCACAGCTTCACGCGATGATGCACGCGCCGCTCGACGAGCGCGCGGCATTCGTCGAGATCGGGACCGCTCTTCGGCGCGTCGGCGGCGGGAGCTGGCTCGTGTGTCGCTTGGGTCGCGTGGGTCGCGTGCGTCGCGAGATCGGCGATGAGACGCGCGCGACCGCCGCCCATCGGAAAGAGCGCGGCCAGCCCTTCTTGCGACGCGAAGATGTGGAACTCGTCGTCGGGCCAGTCGTAATCGGCCTGAACGTCGGCGAGCAGGAACGTCTGGTCGAAGGTCTTGCCCTCGAAGCCCACGTCGAGCCTGTGCCGCACGATGCTATGCGCGCCGTCCGCCGCGATCATGTACGACGGGCGCAGCGTTTCTTCGCGTCCGCCGGGATGCCGCAGCGTCGCCTGAATGCCTGCCGAGCCCTGCGTGAAATCGGTCAGCGCCACGCCGCGCTCGACCTTCACGCCCGATTCGGCGAGATGCTCGGCGAGCAGCCGCTCAGTCTCGCATTGCGGCAGAAAGAGCAGATACGGATAGCGCGTTTGCAGCGGATCGAAGTCGAGCCGCGCGAGGCGCTGGCCGTTGGAATAGAGATTGGCGACGCGCGCCCGATGCCCGAGTTCGAGAAACGGCTCCACCGTGCGATGCTGCTCGAAGAGTTCGAGCGTGCGTGCCTGAATGCCGATGGCGCGCGAATACGGCGAAGGCTGCGGCGCCTGGTCGATGAGGCGCACCGGAACGTGGGCGCGCGAGAGGCTCATCGCGGCGGCGAGGCCCGTGGGTCCGGCGCCGACGATCAGCACCGGCGCGACGTCGAGCATGTCGTTCGAATTCGGCTTGCGCGTGAACATGCACGGAATCTCCGGCAGGTTTTTGGCGGGTTTTTGTCTCCGGCTAGTGTACGCCGGCTTGCCTGCGGCGGTTCGCGCTCCGACGGTTCAACGCTGGTGCAGGACGCACTCGGAGGCGCTGTCCGTCACGTCCACCTGCACGGTGGCGTGATGCATCGCGTGATCGCGCCGCAACGTGGCCACGACGCCCTGCATGAAGGCATCGCCCGGATGGCCCTGCGGCATGACGAGGTGCACGGTCAGCGCGTTTTCCGTCGTCGAGAGCGCCCAGACGTGCAGGTCGTGCACGCCGCGCACGCCCGGCAGCCCCGACAGATAGCCGCGAATGCGCGCCGTGTCGACGCCGGGCGGCACGGCCGCGAGCGCGAGACGCATCGCATCCCGGCCGAGTCCCCAGGTGCCGTACAGAATGACCGCCACCACGATGATGCTCATCACCGGGTCGAGCCAGTTCCAGCCCGTGTAGAGGATGACGAGCCCGCTCACCGCGACGGCGGCGGAGATGGCGGCATCGGCGGCCATGTGCATGAACGCGCCCCGCACGTTCAGGTCTTCCTTGCTCCCGCGCATGAAGAGCCACGCAGAAAAGCCGTTCACGACGAGCCCGACCAGCGCGACGATGAACACGTCCAGCCCCGCCACGGGCGCCGGGTTCAGAAGGCGCTGAATGGCTTCGAGGATGATCGCGCCGCACGCGAGCAAGAGCAGCGCGGCATTGGCGAGCGAAGCGAGAATCGACGAGCTGCCGAGCCCGAACGTGTAGCGCGCGCTCGGCCGGCGCGTGCCGAGCCATACCGCGCCCCACGCGAGCAACAGACCGAGCACGTCGGACAGGTTGTGGCCGGCGTCGGCGAGCAGCGCGGTCGAATGCGCGAGCAGACCGTACACCGCCTGCACGACGACGATCAGCAGGTTCAGCCCGACCGCGAGCGCGAACGTGCGCCCCTGCCCGGCCTGCGGCGCGTGATGGTGATGATGATGTCCGCCCGGCCCGTGGCTGTGGCCTTCGTGCGCGGCGTGATGGTCGTGCGCGTGGTGATCGTGGTGATCGTGGTGATCGTGTTCGTGATGCGTATGCGTGCTCATGAGCGTGACGGTGTTCGAGTCGGTGTCAGTTGATGTCGGTTGCGTCGGACTGCGGCTCGGCGACGTGTTCTAGCAGTTCCGCCAGCATGCCGCTGATGTGCCGGTCCGCGGCCACGTAGAACACCTGCTTGCCCTGCCGCTCGGCCCGCACGATCCGCGCCGCGCGCAACAAACGCAAATGGTGACTCACCAGCGACCCCGACAGGCCGAGCGATTCGGCAATGGAGCCGACCGCGCGCTTCTGCTCGACGCACGCCAGCACGATGCGCAGGCGCGTCGGGTCGCCGAGCAGACGGAACAGGTCGGCGAGCGGGACGACGCGATCATCGGAAGTCGCGCCGCCGAGCGCGAATGGAGGCGAGGCCAACGGAGTCATCAACATATGAATAGGTGTTCACATGTTAGTTACCATCGTCGCCACATGTCAACAGAAGAATCCGGAGCGGCGCTTTCCAGTGTGGGAAAATGCGGGGTTTGCAAAAATTCTCCGTCATGGACACCGTATTTGCCCGCGGCTTCGCGGCCCATCGTGACGGCCGCCTGACCGAAGCGGAACGCGACTATCAAGCCGCGCTCGCCGCCGAACCCTCCCACGTCGAAGCGTTGCACTACCTCGGCGTGCTGCGCCATCAACAGGGGCAGCACGAAGAGGCCGCGGCGCTCGTCGCGCGCGCCGTCGATCTGCGCCCGACGGACGCCGCCTTGCAGCTCAATCTCGGCAACGCGCTGAAGGCGCTCGGGCGTCTGGACGACGCCATCGAACGCTTTCGCAACGCGCTCACGCTCGCGCCCGGTTTCGCGCTCGCGCAATACAACCTCGGCAACGCGTACGCGGCGCTCGGCCGCCACGAAGACGCCGCCGATGCCTTCGAAAAAGCGCTGCGCGCGCAACCGAACGATCCGGCGGCGTGGAACAACTTCGGCAACGCGCTGGCGGCGCTGTCGCGCCACGAGGACGCCGCGCGCGCGTTTCGCCGCGCGCTCGCCCTGCGCCCCCGACACGCCGGCGCGCACAACAACCTCGGCATGGCGCTGAACGCGCTCGGCGATCCGCTCGGCGCGATCGCGCACTTTCGCGCGGCCATCGACGCCGAGCCGGACTACGTCGCCGCGCACTTCAATCTCGGCAATCTGCTCGATTCGCGCGGCCATCCCGAAGAAGCGCTGCCCTCGCTAGAGAAGACAGTGCGCTTGCAGCCGCGCTTCGCGCCGGGGCACTTCGGGCTCGGACACGCCCTCGCCAAGCTGAACCGTCACGACGAAGCCGTGCAGTGTTACGAGCGCGCGGTCGGCCTCGATCCGAAATACGCGGTCGCGTGGCTGTGTCTCGGCAATTCGCATCTCGCGCTCGCCGCGCACGCCGCCGCGATCCGCGCGTTCGATCAGGCGTTGCGGCTCGATGCCGAGATGCCCGCCGCGCATCTGAATCGCGGGCTCGCGCTCCTCTCCACCGGCGACTACGAACGCGGCCTGCCCGAATACGAATGGCGTCTGAAGACGCCCGGCAGCGAAAACGCGCCGCCGCTGCCGCGCTGGAAGGGCGAGCCGCTTCCTGGCTGCACGCTGCTCGTGCGCGCGGAGCAAGGCTTCGGCGACACGCTGCAGTTCGTGCGCTTCGCGGCGTATGCGGCGAAGCGCGTCGGCAAGCTGGTGCTGGAAGTGCAGCCCGCGCTCGTGCCGCTTCTGGCACCGGCCGCGCATGCGGCGCGCATCGAACTGAGAAGCCGCGCCGATGCCCCGTTCACATCCGCCGATGCCTTCTGCCCGCTCCTGAGCCTGCCGCTCGCGCTCGGCGTCACGTCGCCGGACGCGCTTCCCGCGCGCACGCCGTATCTCGTCATGCCCGCCGATTACCGCCGCAAATGGCGCGGCTCGCTCGGCGGTCAGGCGAAGCGCAAGATCGGCATCGCGTGGTCCGGGCGGTTGCAGCCCGGCGAGACGCGCTCGGCGCCCGTCGAGGCGCTCGCGCCGCTTTTCGCGCTGGAAGGCATCGACTGGATCGTGCTTCAGCCGTTTCTCACCGAAGACGAACGCGCGGTGCTGCTCGCGCATCCGCAAGCGAAGTCGATTCATCGCTTCGAAGGAAGGCTCGAAAACTTCGCCGATACGGGCGCGATCGTCGACCGGCTCGATGCGGTCGTCAGCGTAGATACATCGGTCGCGCATCTGGCGGGCGCGCTCGGCAAACCGGTATGGGTGATGCTGCCGTTCGCGGCCGACTGGCGCTGGGGCGTCGATGGCGAACGCAGCGCGTGGTATCCGAACGCGCGACTCGTGCGGCAGCGCGCGCCGGGCGACTGGCAAGGCGTGGTCGCGCAAGTCGCGGCCGCATTGCGCGGCTGATTTGCGTCGCGCCAATAAAAAACGCCTCGCGTCAGACGGACGCGAGGCGTTCTACGCAGAAGGTTCCGAACGAAGTCAGGCTGTCTTGTACTGGTTGCGCGCCTCGGACGAGCGATACAGCACGAGCGTCGCGATCAGTCCGCACACGGCGGCAAGCCCCATCCACAGACCCGGCGCGGCCTTGTTGCCGGTCGCGTGAATCAGATACGTCGAGATGGCGGGCGTGAAGCCGCCGATGGTCGTCGCGAGGCTGTAGGCCATCGAGAAGCCGGTGGTGCGTACTTCGACCGGCATGACTTCGGTGAGCGCCACGACCATCGCGCCGTTATAGCTGCCGTACAGGAACGAGAGCCACAGTTCGACCATCAGAAGGCGCGCGAACGACGGGTCCGCGACCAGCCACTGCACCGCCGGATACGACGTGAGAATCGTCGCGATGGTGAAGAAGAGCAGCACCGGACGGCGGCCGATGCGGTCGGACAACGCGCCCATCACCGGCAGCCATACGAGGTTCGAAAGACCGACACACACGGTGACGACGAGAGCATCGATGGCGGACAGCTTCAGCACTTCCTTGCCGAAGGTCGGCGTGTACGCGGTGATCATGTAGAACGACACCGTCGTCATGATGACCATGCCCATGCCGGCGATGACGATCGGCCAGTTCTGCATGATGGAGCGCGCGATCTGGCCCATGTCCGGGCGATGCTTTCTCGCGAGGAACTCGTCCGTCTCACGCAGCGAGCGGCGGATGATGAAGAGGAACGGCACGATCAGGCAGCCGATCAGGAACGGCACGCGCCAGCCCCACGCGCCCATTTGCTCGGGCGGCAGCGCGCGGTTCATGATGACGCCGATGAGCGCCGCGAACACGACCGCCACCTGCTGGCTGCCGGACTGCCACGAGCAATAGAATCCCTTGTTGCCCTTGGTCGCGATTTCGGACAGATACACCGACACGCCGCCCAGTTCCACGCCCGCCGAGAAGCCTTGCAGCAGCCGCCCGCCGAGCACGACGATCGGCGCGAGCGCGCCGATCGTCGCGTAGCCCGGCACGAGCGCGACGCATGCGGTGCCGATCGCCATCAGCGTCAGCGTGAGAATGAGGCCCTTGCGCCGGCCATGATGGTCGATGTACGCGCCGAGCACGATCGCGCCGACGGGGCGCATCAAGAAGCCCGCGCCGAAGACGGACAATGCAAGCATGAGCGAAGCGAAATCGCTGCCGCTCGGAAAGTACGTTTTGGCGATGGCCGAGGCGTAGTAGCCATAAACCATGAAGTCGTACATTTCAAGGAAGTTTCCGCTGACGACGCGAAAGACCGTCTTGAACTTCGATTCATTGGCGGGTGCAACGTGGGTCGTGGACATGAACTTTCTCGAATCTTGGCGAGAGCGCGGCATAAGGCCGCGAATCCCGATTTCTTAGGGTTAACCCGTTACATTATTTGTAAGAGTGGGTCTACCGGAATCTTAACGCCTGCACACGCGTTGCTGCACGAAGTTCGCGTAATTTCCGTCTATTAGCATTAATTTCGCCTTACTGTTTGCCGACTATATGCCTACACCTACTCCATTGAACCTTCGTGAAGCCGGCGTCGACGATACGGAACTGATTGCATCGATTCACACGCGAAGCTGGGCGTCGGCGTATCGCGGCATGCTTCCGGACGCTTACCTCGACGATGCATTGCCTCTCGAACGAGCGAAACAGTGGCAGACGCGAATTAAGGACATCGCGGGCGGCGCGGGATGCGTGCTGATCGCCGAGTCGAATGGCGAGCCTGCCGGCTTCGTATGCGTCGAAACGCCGGACGCAACCGGCAGCGCGCTGATCGACAATCTGCACGCGTTGCCGGCGTTTCGCGGCTGCGGCGTGGGCAGCGTCCTGCTCGATGCCGCCGCCGCGTGGGCGCGAGCGCGCGGCGCGCGTCAAATGCATCTGTCGGTGCTGGAAGCCAACACGGCCGCCATCGGCTTCTATGAATCGCGCGGCTGGACGCGCTCGGGACGCGAGGACGACAAGCTGGGCGGTGTCGATGTCGTCTGTCTTCGATACGTTCGCCCATTTGCCTGACGGCTCGCAACCACAGCCACCCTCATTCGTCAATCAGCGGTCCTATAAAAATTCGTCTTTCGGAGTAATCCTGTCGCATGGCGCGCGGGCGTTTCGTATGATCGCGGGTCATCTTCGGCTTTGCCGCAGGACGCGTCCGAAGCCCGTTCATCGCCGGGCGCGACGCACTCCGGGCCTCAACGCGGCCCGGTCCCGCGTGCTGCCGCATGCGGCCCCATGCTTCTGGAATCTCCATGACCGAACCTCTGATCGCCATCGAAGGCAAGCTGCGCCTGCCGCCGCTGCGCCCCCTCGCCGATCCGTCGCTGACGTTCGGTCGCGAGTGGTCGCCCGTGCCTACGCGTCCCGTTCGATCGGACTCCGAAGTTCCGATCAGCGCGGCGCGCTTCGAGACCGCTTATGTCGAAGCAGCGCGTTTGTCGGACGCGAGCTCGCCGTATCGCGCGGCCACCTTGTGGGGCGTGTTCTCCGAAGGCCAGATTCGCCGGAAGATGCTGCAACTGATGCAGGGTGCGGAACCGTCGGCGGCCCAGGGCAACGAAGCGCCAGCCGGCGCGGCGCCCATTCCGATCGCGGTCAGCGCGCCGGCGGTGGAGCCCAACCGCGCAGCCGCTTCGCATAAGCCGCTTCGCACGGTCATCGCCATTGCGTGCGCCGCGTTGATCGCGTGGCTGCTCTTCGGGTACCAACACCGTCCGGCAAGCGACGAACCGGCGGCGCTCGCATCGGCGGCTCCGGTTCAATCGACGCCGCCCGCAATGGTGGAAACGACGCCCATCGTCGCGCAGGCGGCCTCCGGCGTCGAGGCCAAGGTCGTTGCCGGGGATCCGGTGCCTGCGAGCGCGGTTCAGGCGGCATCGCACGTGGTTATCAGCGCCGCGCAAACCGGCGCGAGCACCATCGGGGTTCGCCACTCGGGCATGAAGTGGCGCAGCGTCGCCCGCGTCGCCTCGCCCTCGCTCTCGCCGGTCAAGGCGTCGCGTCGGCAAGCGCACACGCGCGTGATGGCGTCGGCGGCGCAGGGCAAACGATCGTTCCACGTTGCGACGGCGCAGGGCACACAGACGGTCGCGCGATCCGTTGAGCCGCGCTACGCCGCATCGGCCAGCCGGAAAAGCGTGACAAGCCCGACCAACGCCATGAACGTCGAGGCGCTCTACGCCGTGCTCCAGCACTCGCCGACGCTCGACAGCAACGCCGTGTCGCGAGCGGACCACCGTTCCGCCGACGCCCCCACGAACTAGATCAGGACGGCCCGCGCCGCCCGCCAACCTTATCGGCATCACGCCAACATGAAGCACTCACGTTTTATCCGTACCGCGACGCTCGTTGTCGCTCTGTCTGTCCTCGGCGCCTTTGCCAGCGCATTCGCCGGGTCCATCGCAAAAGCCGCGCAAGCGTCGCCCGCGCCGCTGGCCGCCGAGGACTTGTCGAACGTGAAAGCGGACGGTTCCGCGCCCACCGCCGGCAATCTGGCCGAATTGCAAGAGCTCGTGCAGGCGGGCAGCGTCACGGAATTGCGCGCCACGCGTAACGCGAGCTACGGCGCGAAGCTCTACTTCCTGCCAAAAGACATGGTTTATTACGTCGCGCTTCAGCAGGAAACGCAGTTGTGGCGCGTCGTCAAGACACAGGACGAAAGCCGCGCTGAAGCGCTCTACGCGCAGTTCGCGCGCAAGAGCTACGAACTCGCGGACGGCGAAATTCGCCGCACGCAGTTGCAGGCGCAGACGGCGCTGCTCGAACGCGTGATCGCGGTGTCGTCGAACCGGGCGAGCCGCTTGTCCGCAGACCTCGCGCTCGCGCAACAGCAGGACTCGCAGGTGTCGGAGCGTCAGCAGAAGCTGCAAGCGGAATCGGCCGCACTGCAAACCGACAAGCTCGAAGCGGAACGCAAGCTGCACGCGTTGCAGCAGCAAGTGGAGCAGCTTCAGCGCGCGACCGAGGCCGGTCTGACGTCCGCGCCGCCAACACCGCTGCGCTAATCGCAAGCAAAAAAGCACAAGGCCCGCTCAGACGCAGCGGGCCTTGTGCTTTTTGCACGCGAGAAACCGCGCCTAGAACCGCGTTTCGCGCGCCACGCGCAGGAACGTATCGAGAAGCGGCGTGCAATCGAGCAGTTCGTCGCCGCCCGCGCGATGAAACTCCGGGTGCCACTGCACGCCGACCACGAACGGCGCCTTGCGATAACGCACCGCCTCGATGATCCCGTCCGACGACGACACGGCCTCGATGTTCAGATCGCGGCCGAGCGTTCGCACGGCCTGATGGTGGATCGAATTGACGATTGCTTCGCGCTGATTCGGGAACATGTTGACGAGCGACGATCCGTCCGGAAACCGGATGGAGTGCCGATGCTGGTCGTAATGCTCGTTGACGTGGATGCCCGCGGTCGGGACGTCGGTGGCGATGTCGCCGTAGAGCGTGCCGCCGAACGCCACGTTGATCAGCTGACAGCCACGGCAGACGCCGAGCACCGGCTTGCCCGATTCGACGAACTCGTGCAGCAGTTCCAGTTCGTACATGTCGCGCACGCGGTCGCCGGGCCATTCCGGGCGCGTGGTCACTTCCTCGTACGACTGCGGCGAGACGTCCGCGCCGCCTTGCAGCAGCAAGCCGTCGAGATGTTTCGCGTAGTCACGCAGGCGGATATTGCTCGGATGCAGCATGCCCTGATGACCGACCGTCGGAATCATGAACACCAGCACGTCGCGCGACATGACCCAGTGCGCGATGGATTCCTCGAGATACTGCAACGTCTTGCCGCGCAAGCCCTTCGCGCCCGGCTCAGGATGAAAGATGCGCGCCGAGACGCCGATGCGCAGCGTGCGTTGCGTGATGCGCTGCCCGGCCCGGTCGAAGATCTGGCGCGCCCGCGCCGCGACGATGCGGCCGAACACCGACCACGCCGAATCGGACTGCTTCAAATAGGCGGGCTGAGGCGCCGTCGTCTCCGCGGTGGACTGCGGCGGAATGGGCGGCGGATTGAATTTGCCGAAATCCGGCGCGGCGTTGAATTCCGGGGGCAGGCCGGCGGCGGGCCGCGAAAGCGCGGCTTCGGCCTGGACTTCCGCCTCGGCCTCCAATGCGGCCTCGGCTTGGAGCACGGCTTCGGCCTGCGTGCTTTGCGCCTCGGCTTCGGTGGCGGCTTCGAGGTTCTGCGCGAGGCTCGTCTTGGCGTCGACACGTTCGGCGCGTGCCGGACTTGCCGGACTTGCCGCGCTCGCCGGATTTGCCGCGCGAGCCGCGGCTTCCTGCGCGGCGGTCGCGCTCGCGACGTGGGCGCGCGCATCGCGGGCGGTTTGCTGCGCCTCTTCGCGCCGCGCCGCGTTGCGGTCCACGGGCTCGACGGTGGACGCGCTCGAAGGCGCATCCGTCGATGCCCGCGCGCTCGCCTGCGCAGCGGCGGATGTGTCCGCGCCCCGCGACGCCGCCGCGTTGGAAATGTCGTTGTTGCCGGTGATGCCCGAGTCGTTCGACGTGTTCTTTTCGCTCATCCCGATTTCAGGCGCACAAAAGCGCCACTAGGAGAATGGAGAGGCTTCGATTATCCGCCCATCGAACCGGGCGAAGCAAACCAGCACACATTTGCTCACATTATCGGGAGCGATGTCACGCGCTCAGTAATCGTGCTCAGTGATCGTGCTCAGTGATCGCGCGGCTCCTGCAGCGTCTCGCGCAACGCGATCTGCATGGTCGCGTGGATCTTCACGCACCAGCGCCACAAGACGGTCAAGAGGAGCGCCACGCACAGCAGCACGCCGAGCATCAGGCCGAACGGCGGAAGAATGCCGCCCGACAGCGCGGCGACAAGCAGAAAGACGCCGAACATCGCGACGATCGGAATGAGGCCCGAAACGGCCGAGCGGATGGCGTGCGTGAAGCGCCCGGCTTTCGCCGGCTGCACGCTCACTTCGGCGAGCAGCAGCGCGAGCGATTCCAGCTTGCGATAAACCGCGACCAGAAACGGCAGGGCAATGACGAGCGCCGCGCTCCACAGCACCACGCGCTGCGCGTTGTCCGTTTCGAGCCAGCGCGCGAGATGGCTCGACGCGAACGGCGCCGCATACGATGCACCGAGAAAGATCGCGGCGACGAGCGCTAAATTCACGGCGATTTGCAACACGATGCGCCTCGTCATCGCGACGAGCGTCGCGCCCTCGGAGGCGGGCGCGAGGCTCGCGAGCCATTGCGAGTAAGCGCCGAAGGTCTGCGCGAGCGGCGCGGGCATCGCGCGGGCGAGGCGCAGCGTGAGCGGATCGGCGGCGCGCATCAGATAGGGCGTCAAGAGCGTCGTCAGCGCGGAGACGGCCACCGCGATCGGATAGAGAAAACTGCTCGTCACTTTCAGCGACAGCCCGAGGGACGCGATGATGAACGAGAACTCGCCGATCTGCGCGACGCTCATGCCGACGCGCATCGCCGTGCGTCCGTCCTTGCCCGCGAGAAAGCTGCCGAGCCCGCACGACACGATCTTGCCGAGCACCACCGCCACCGTGATGACGGCGATCGGCCACGCGTAATCGACGAGCACCGACGGATTGAGCAAGAGCCCGATGGTCACGAAGAAGATCGCGGAGAACATGTCGCGCACCGGCGCGATGAGATGCTCGATGCGCGCGAGGTGCTTCGATTCGGCCATGATCGCGCCGATCAAAAACGCGCCGAGCGCAATCGAATAATCGAGCTTGACGACCAGCAGACAGAAGCCGAAGCAGAAGCCCAGCACCGTGACGAGCAGCATCTCGTCGCTTTTCGACCGCGCCACGTAATCGAGCGCGCGCGGCACGACCACGATGCCGACCACGAGCGACACCGTCATGAAGAGCAGCAGCTTGCCGAGCGTCACCGCCGCCATGCCCGCGCTCACCGCGCCGGTCTGGGCGATGCCCGACAGCAGCACGAGCATCGCGATGGCGAGTATGTCCTCGACGATCAGAATGCCGAACACGAGTTGCGCGAAGCCCTCGCCTTTCAAGCCGAGTTCCGAGAGCGCCTTCACGATGATCGTGGTCGACGAAATGGCGAGCATCGCGCCGAGAAAGAGCGAATCCATCGCGCTCCAGCCGAACCAGCGGCCGATTTCATAGCCGATCCAGATCATCAGCACGATCTCGGACAGCGCCGCGACGAACGCCGTGGCGCCGACGCGAAAGAGTTTGCGCAGGCTGAATTCGAGCCCGAGCGAAAACATCAGGAACACGACGCCTAGTTCGCCGAGCGTCTGAATGGTGGCTTCGTCGTTGATGAGCTGAAACGGCGGCGTGTACGGCCCGATGATGACGCCCGCCACGATGTAGCCGAGCACGACCGGCTGCCGCAGGCGATGAAACAGCACCGTCACGACGCCCGCGATGGCCATGAGCACGGCGAGATCCTGAATGAAGCCGATCGCGTGGTGCATCGACTGATCCTTACAAAATGATTATAGGCAGTCGATGTTACAGCAGGAGATGCGCCTCCGTCGAAAACAAACGCCCGCTACGGTGAGCGGGCGTGGGATGCGAGAGTGCCGGACGATCAGACCGCCGCTTCGTTCTCCTCGCCGGTGCGGATGCGGATCACGCGCTCGACGTCGGCCACGAAGATCTTGCCGTCGCCGATCTTGCCGGTGCGCGCCGCGCCGATGATCGCGTCGATGACCTGATCGGTCTGATCGTTCGCGACGACGACTTCGATCTTCACCTTCGGCAGAAAGTCCACCACGTACTCCGCACCACGATAGAGCTCGGTGTGCCCTTTCTGGCGTCCGAAGCCCTTGACTTCCGTGACCGTCAAGCCCGTCAGCCCGACTTCGGCGAGCGCCTCGCGAACTTCGTCGAGCTTGAACGGTTTGATGATGGCGGTGATGCGTTTCATGGCGGACCTCGCTTCGGAAAACAGACGGTTCAGGAAAAGTGTCGTCGCTTGCGCGACCGATGCCTTCGATTCTAGCCGCCTTTCATCGAGTCATCGGCCGGGTTAACTGCGATAAGCGCGAGTTGCGCGCTCACTCGCTCTCCGGAACGCGTTCGAGATCGTTGAGCCAGACCGTTGCCTGCGAATCGCTCGGCGCGCGCCAGTCGCCGCGCGGCGAAAGCGAGCCGCCCGAGCCCACCTTCGGTGCATTCGGTATGCAGGACCGCTTGAACTGACTCGTGCGGAAGAACCGGTCGAGGAAGATGCGCAGATTCTTGCGGATATCCGCGAGCCCATACTGATTGCGCGCGACGTTCGGACCTTCCGGCCACGCGCCCGCCTCGCGGTCGCGCCATGCCGTGAACGCGAGGAACGCGACCTTCGACGGCGCGAAGCCGAAGCGGACCGTGTAGTACAGGTTGAAGTCCTGCAACTCGTACGGGCCGATCACGCTTTCCGTCTTCTGTTCGAGCGCGCCGCTCGCCTTGCCCGGAATGAGCTCGGGGCTGATGTCCGTGGCGAGGACGTTTTCGAGCACGTCGCTGCCCGCGTCGCCGATCTGGCCCGACTCCGCGACCCACCGCACCAGATGCGTGATGAGCGTCTTCGGCACGCTCGCGTTGACGTTGTAGTGCGACATGTGATCGCCGACGCCGTACGTGCACCATCCGAGCGCAAGCTCGCTCAGATCACCCGTTCCGACGACGATCGCGTTATGAAAATTCGCGAGTCTGAAGAGATGGCTCGTGCGTTCCCCAGCCTGCACGTTCTCGTACGTGATGTCGTACTGCTGGTTGTCTTCGCTGTGCGGATGGCCGATATCGGCGAGCATCTGCGTGCAGCTCGGACGAATGTCGATTTCCTCCGCCGTGCAGCCGATCACTTCCATCAACTCGCGCGCCTGCCTGAGCGTGCGCTCGCTCGTCGCGAAGCCCGGCATCGTATAGGCGAGGATGTTCGAGCGCGGCAGCCTGAGGCGGTCCATCGCTTTCGCGCAAACCAGCAGTGCATGCGTCGAGTCGAGTCCGCCGGACACGCCGATGACGACCTTCGAAATGCCCGACGAACGCAGCCGTTGCAGCAGCGCCTGCACCTGGATGTTGTAGACCTCGTTGCATCGCGCGTCGCGGCGGGCGGCATCGGCCGGCACATACGGGAAACGCTGCACGCGCCGTTCGAGCGGCAAGGTGCCGTCCACCGGCGCCGGCAGTTCGAATTCGACCACGCGGAACTGCGCGACTTCATCGGCGTGCCGCTGCGTCGATCGGCCGAACGTGGTTTGCCGCATGCGTTCGCGCGAGAGCCGTTCGAGATCGACATCGGCGAAGATGATGTGCGACTCGCCCGAGAATCGCTCGGATTCCGCGAGCATCTCGCCGTTCTCATAGATCAGGCCCTGCCCGTCCCACGCGAGATCCGTGGTCGATTCGCCCTCGCCCGCCGATGTGTAGAGATACGCGGCGATACAACGCGCGGACTGCTGCCCGACAAGCTGATGCCGATACGCCGACTTGCCCACGACGATATTCGACGCCGACAGATTCACGAGCACCGTCGCGCCCGCGAGCGCCGCGAACGACGACGGCGGAATGGGCACCCACACGTCCTCGCAAATCTCGACGTGGAAGCGGAAAAGCGGCAGGTTTTTGATCTGAAAGAGCAGCGACGCGCCGAAGGGCGCTTCCTGTCCGCACAGCGTGACCGTGTGCGTGGTCGCGGCATCGGCGGGACTGAACTGCCGTGCTTCGTAGAACTCGCCGTAGTTCGGCAGATAGCTCTTCGGCACGACGCCGCGAATGACGCCATCCGCGATCACGACCGCGCAGTTGAAGAGCTTGTGCTCGATGAGCAGCGGCATGCCGACGATCATCGCGACCTTGAGCGACTTCGATGCATCGACGATGCTTTGCAGCGCGTCTTTGCAGGCGTCGAGCAACGCGCGCTGATGAAAGAGATCGTCGCAGCTATAAGCGGACAAGCCCAGTTCGGGGAACGCGACGAGCACCGCGCCCCGCGCCGCCGCCTGCTGCGCCAGTTCGATGGTTCCGGCCGCGTTGAACGCGGGATCGGCGACCTTGCAGTTCGGAATCGCGACCGCGACGCGCGCGAAGTCGTGGCTATACAGATTGAAGAAGTTCTTGCTCATGGTCGTCGTTACCTTCGGCGCGTGGGAGCGTGGTTTGGCGGTGGAAAGAGCCGCAACGATTATCGCAGTTCTAGCCCTTCTTTCTGAACGGCGTGTGCGCTTCGAGTTCTTCGATGTGCTGATCCATCGCTTCCGTTTCGGCGTCGAGGAACTCGGCGATGGCTTCGCGGAACCGCTCGTCCGCGATCCAGTGCGCGGACCACGTCGGCGTCGGCAAAAGCCCGCGCGACATCTTGTGCACGCCTTGCGCGCCGCCTTCGAAGCGCGCGAGCCGGTGCTCGATGCAATATGCGATGCCCTGCATGTAGCACGTCTCGAAGTGCAGCCCCGAGATGAACTCGCGCGTGCCCCAGTAGCGGCCATACATGACATCGCCGCCGATCATGTTCAGCGCGCACGCGAGCCGCTGGCCGTCCGCTTCGGCGATCACGAGCAGCATGCTGTCGGGCGCATCCGCATGAATCCGGCCGAAGAATTCGCGCGAGAGATACGGCGCGTTCCAGTGCTCGCGGTACGTGTTCTCGTAGCAGTCATAGAAGAAGTCGAGCGCGCGCTCGTCGATTTGCGCGCCGCGCAGCCACGTGTACGTGACGCCCGCTTCCATCACGCGGCGGCGATCCTGCTTCACCTTCTTGCGCTTGTCGTGACTCATCGTCGCGAGGAACGCGTCGAAGCTCGCATAACCGTCGCCGGGCAGATTTTCCCAGTGAAACTGCACGCCCTCGCGCAGCATGTAGCCGGCGTCCGTGAGCGCCTCGATGTCCTGCGCATGCGGAAACAAAACGTGCAGCGACGAGATGTCGAGCCGGCGCGTCAGCTCGATCGCGCCGCGCGCCAGCAGCACGCGGTCCTCGTGCTCGGCGGCGATGAGCCGCGGACCCGTCACCGGTGAGAACGGCACCGCCGACAGCGCCTTGGGGTAATAGCGCAGGCCGTGACGCTCGAAGGCATCGGCCCACGCGTGATCGAACACGTATTCGCCGCGTGAATGCGACTTCAGATAGAGCGGCATGGCGCCCGCGAACTGCCCGCCGCGCTCCAGAATCAGATGATGCGCGCGCCAGCCGGTGCGCTTGACCGCGCAGTGCGTCTCTTGCAACGCGGACAAGAAGCCGTGCCGCACGAACGGATTGTCGCCGGCGAGCCGGTTCCAGTCGTCGGCCGGAATGTCGTCGAGCGTATCGACCACATGAATTTCGATCTCGCGATTCAAACAGGCACCCTCGCAGAATGGACCGATGGGCGCGTCTGCGCCCGAAAGCGGCTATTCTCGCGCAAGTCGCGCGAAGGCGTCGGGGCGCTCACGTGGCTGCATCGGCGATAATGCGCGGCATCGAAGTCTGCGAGCCATAAAACACGCGATGCCGTGGTTTCTCTATCTGATCGAATGCGACGACGGCAGTCTCTACACCGGCATCGCGACGGATGTCGAAGCGCGCTTCACCGCGCACGCGAGCGGCAAGGGCGCGCGCTATACGCGGGCGAAGAAACCGCTGCGCGTGGTGGCGTCGTTCGAGGTGGCGGGAAGATCGGAGGCGTCGCGCGCCGAGTATTGGGTCAAGCGCCTGCCGGTGCAGCAAAAGCGCGCGTTGATCGCGGGTGAGCGCACGCTCGATTCAGTGCTGCCGCGCGCGGAACCGGAGAGCGCGGAAAGCGGCTGATCCGCTTCGGGCCGCATCAAAACGAAAACGCCGCGCGCCCGGCGAGCGGACGGCGGCGTCTGATCACAACGCGGAAAAGTTGCGCGCTTACTTCTTGTAATTCGCGATGCCTTCCGTGATTTCCTTGTGTGCGGCGTCAATGCCCGCCCAGCCTTCCACCTTCACCCACTTGCCCTTTTCGAGCGCCTTGTACTGCTCGAAGAAGTGCTTGATCTGGTCCTTCAGGAATTCGGGCACGTCGTCCACGGACTTGAGGTTCGCCGTCATCGGGCAGACCTTGTCGTGCGGCACGGCGATCAGCTTGGCGTCCACGCCCGATTCGTCGGTCATCTGCAGCATGCCGAGCGCGCGCGCGCGCACGACCGAACCCGCGAGCAGCGGATACGGCGTGATGACGAGCACGTCGACCGGATCGCCGTCGCCCGACAGCGTCTGCGGAATGAAGCCGTAGTTGGCCGGATAGCGCATGCCGGTGCCGATGAAACGATCGACGACGAGCAGGCCCATGTCCTTGTCCGCTTCGTATTTGACCGGATCGCTTTGCGCGGGAATTTCGATGATGACGTTGAAATCCTGCGGGAGATCACGGCCGGGAGGTACGTTATTGAAGCTCATGAGCACTCTCTGGAGAAGTTGAGTTCGGAAACCGGGAAAACGGATGCGGCGCTCTGGGACGCGTCACGAATGTAACGCGGGCGCTGCGACGTGAAACACTCAGGCATTATAGCCAAAGGCGCCCCGGGAACCGGGTGCGTGATAATCGATTCGACCACAGTGAGCGAACGAACCGACAAGGAGACGCGCATGGAGGAAGCGAAGCATTTCATCG
This sequence comes from Caballeronia sp. GAWG1-5s-s, assembly GCF_023631445.1. Lineage (NCBI taxonomy): Bacteria > Pseudomonadati > Pseudomonadota > Betaproteobacteria > Burkholderiales > Burkholderiaceae > Caballeronia > Caballeronia sp. GAWG1-5s-s. The sequence continues at coordinate 212,696 of NZ_JALQDC010000010.1, forward strand.
GCAACCAGTGGATCGCGGCATCGGGCGGAGAGACCATTCCCGTGGTCGATCCATCGGACGGGCAAGTGTTCGCGGAGCTTGCGCGCGGCACGAGCGCCGACATCGACCGCGCCGTGAGCGCGGCGCGCGCCGCATACGACGGCGTCTGGGGCGCGACGAGCGCAGCCGAACGCGGCCGCATTCTCGCGCGGCTCTCGATGCTGATCGCCGCGTGCCACGAGGAGATCGCGCAGATCGAAGCGCGCGACACCGGCAAGCCGCTCAAGCAGGCGCGCGCCGATGCGACCGGCATCGCGCGCTATTTCGAGTTCTACGCGGGCGCCGCCGACAAGCTGCACGGCGAGACGCTGCCGTATCAGTCCGGCTTCACCGTGCTGACCCTCCGCGAGCCGCACGGCGTGACCGGGCACATCGTGCCGTGGAACTATCCGCTGCAGATTTTCGGGCGCAGTGTCGGCGCGGCGCTCGCTGCCGGCAACGCGTGCGTCGTGAAGCCCGCCGAGGACGCGTGCCTCTCGCTGCTGCGCGTCGCCGAGCTCGCCGCCGAAGCGGGCTTGCCCGATGGCGCGCTCAACATCGTCACCGGCTACGGCCACGAAGCGGGCGCGGCGCTCGCGCGTCATCCGGGCATCGATCACATTTCGTTCACGGGCTCGCCCGCGACGGGCGCGGCCGTCACGAAGATGGCCGCCGACAACCACGTGCCCGTCACGCTGGAACTGGGCGGCAAGTCGCCGCAGATCGTTTTCGCCGATGCCGATTTCGACGCCGCCCTGCCCGTGCTCGTCGCGGCCATCGTGCAGAACGCGGGACAGACGTGCTCGGCGGGCAGCCGCGTGCTGATCGAACGCGCGGCTTACGAGCCGCTGATCGACCGGCTCTCGCAGGCGTTCGCGGCGCTGAAGGTCGGCCCGAGCAAGCTGGATCTGGACTGCGGCCCGCTCATCAGCGCGAAGCAGCAGCAACGCGTGTGGGACTTTCTCTCCGATGCGCAACACGACGGCATCGCGATGGCCGCGCATGGCGAAGTCGTCGCGGAAGCGCCCGAAGCGGGCTTCTATCAGGCGCCGACGCTTTTGCGCGACGTGCCGCCGACGCATCGCCTGGCGCGCGAGGAAGTGTTCGGCCCCGTGCTCGCCGCAATGCCCTTCGACGACGAAGCCGACGCGCTCAGGCTCGCGAACGGCACGGACTACGGCCTCGTCGCGGCCATCTGGACACGCGACGGCGCGCGGCAGATGCGTCTTGCGCGCCGCGTGCGCTCGGGGCAAGTGTTCATCAACAACTACGGCGCGGGCGGTGGCATCGAGTTGCCATTCGGCGGCGTGAAGCATTCGGGACACGGCCGCGAGAAAGGCTTCGAGGCGCTGTATGGCTTCACGACGCTCAAGACCATTGCCATCAAACACGGATAAAGGAGACGACATGCGACTGCAAGGCAAAACGGTAATCGTGACGGGCGCGGGCTCGGGTTTCGGCGAAGGCATTGCGAAGACGTTCGCGCGCGAAGGCGCGAACGTGGTGGTCAACGATCTGAACGGCCCGGCGGCCGAGCGCGTGGCGAGCGAGATCGCGCTCGGGTCGTCGTCATCGGCGACGCACGGACGCGCGATCGCGGTGACGGGCGACGTCACGAAGCGCGAGGACTGGCAGGCGCTCTTCGATGCCGCGATTCAGGACTTCGGCAGCGTGCAGGTGGTCGTGAACAACGCGGGCACGACGCACCGTAACAAGCCGGTGCTGGATGTCACCGAGGCCGAATTCGACCGCGTCTATGCGGTGAACGTGAAGAGCATCTACTGGAGCGTCGAGCAGTTCGTGCCGTATTTTCGCGAGCAAGGCGGCGGCGCATTCATCAACATTGCATCGACGGCGGGCGTGCGGCCGCGTCCCGGCCTCGTCTGGTACAACGGCAGCAAGGCGGCGGTGATCGTCGCGAGCAAGGCGCTGGCCGTCGAGCTCGGCCCGGACCGCATTCGCGTGAACTGCATTAATCCGGTGATGGGCGAGACCGGGTTGCTCTCCGAATTCATGGGCATGGAGGACACGCCCGCGAATCGCCAGAAGTTTCTCGCGACCATTCCGCTCGGGAGGTTGTCGACGCCGCAGGACATCGCGAATGCAGCGCTTTATCTGGCTTCGGATGAGGCGGAGTTTATTACGGGGGTCGCGCTGGAGGTGGATGGGGGGAGGTGTGTTTGAGGGTTGGCATGCGCTTTTGCCATCGAAGTTCGCGTCGGTCTGCTCGCGCCCGGTCTTCGGGCGCGGCGGCAGCATAGAAGGACCGGCGCGACGCCACCCAGCACGACAACGTCGCGTCGCTTGAGAAAGCGAGGCGCAAGAAAAATCAGTCCCGCACCGGAACAATGCAAGCCCCGTTGTCCGTGCACCAAACAGGGTCCAGCGAGCTATCACGCTTGCTAGACGAAGCCACCGCATATCCCCCGCAAACCCCCGCCCGCTCTAGCTTCAACCCCCATTGGCATACCCCTTGCAATTCCTTCCCCGCCGGTCAGTCGTCAACCACGTCAAAAGACCCGCCTCATCTCTGCTCCGCACGGAGCAACACAACATATCGGCAAGGGGAACACATCAATGAAACGACGCAGTCTGCTGAAGCTCGGCTCCATGTCGGGCGCGCTCGCCCTCGCAGGCCAGCTTCCCATTTCCAAAGCGCAAGCCGCGGATAACGGCCCGATCAAGGTCGGCGTGCTGCATTCGCTCTCCGGCACCATGGCGATCTCCGAGACATCGCTCAAGGACACCGCGCTCATGACCATCGCCGATATCAACAAGAACGGCGGCGTGATGGGCCGGCAGATCGAGGCCGTCGTCGTCGATCCCGCTTCCAACTGGCCCCTCTTCGCCGAGAAGGCGCGTCAGCTTCTCACGCAGGACAAGGTCGCCTGCGTGTTCGGCTGCTGGACGTCCGTCTCGCGCAAGTCGGTGCTGCCCGTGTTCGAGGAACTCAACGGCCTGCTCTTCTATCCCGTGCAGTACGAAGGCGAGGAGATGTCGCGCAACGTGTTCTATACCGGCGCCGCGCCGAACCAGCAGGCCATTCCCGCCGTCGAGTATCTGATGGGACCGGAAGGCGGCAGCGCGAAGCGCTTCTTCCTGCTCGGCACCGACTACGTGTACCCGCGCACGACCAACAAGATCCTGCGCGCCTTCCTCCACTCGAAAGGAGTCAAGGATGCAGATATTCAGGAGGTCTACACACCGTTCGGACATAGCGACTATCAGACCATCGTCGCGAACATCAAGACCTTCTCGCAAGGGGGAAAGACCACGGTCGTCTCGACGATCAACGGGGATTCGAACGTTCCGTTCTACAAGGAACTCGGCAATCAAGGGCTGAAAGCGACGGACGTGCCCGTGGTCGCATTCTCTGTCGGCGAAGAAGAATTGCGCGGCATTGACACGAAGCCGCTCGTCGGCCATCTCGCCGCATGGAACTACTTCATGTCGGTCAAGAACCCGAGCAACAAGAAGTTCGAAACGCAGTTCGCCGAATGGGTGAAGACGCAAAATCTGCCGGGCGGCGACAAGCGCGTGACGAACGATCCGATGGAAGCGACCTTCGTCGGCATTCACATGTGGAAGCAGGCCGTCGAGAAAGCGAAGAGCACGGACGTCGACAAGGTGCGTACTGCGATGATCGGCCAGACCTTCGCCGCGCCTTCCGGCTTCACGCTCACGATGGACGGCAATCATCATCTGCACAAGCCGGTGATGATCGGCGAAATTCGCGGCGACGGTCAGTTCAATGTCGTATGGAAGACGAAGACGGCAATCCGCGCGCAGCCGTGGAGTCCCTATATCGCGGGCAATCAGGGTAAGCCGGATATCGTCACCTCCATTCCGTCGTTCCTGCGGCGCTCGCGCGTGCGTGTGGCCTGACGCATCGGAAGCATGAAGCAAGGCCGCGCGTGACTCGACGTTGCGCGCGGCCGTTAAAGTCTCGTCAGAAAGGCCCTTATGAAAGGCTCCGTTGTGCTCCCCTTCTTTCGCGCGATGCTCGCGGTCTGCATCGCGCTTGCGCCGTTCGTGGCACACGCGCTGACAGCTGACGAACTCGCGCCGCTCGCGGGCGATGACTATCAGGCCAAGTCCGCCGCCATCGACAAGCTCATTGCAAACGCGGATGCGCCTTCTGTCGCGGTGCTCAACGCGCTCGCGGACGGTTCGCTCGTCGCCACCGATAACGGTCATGTCTATGTGCAGACCGAAGAGGGCAACAAGGACGCCATCACAGGCAAGATCACGGACGCGCCGGATGCGCAAGCGATCACGCTGAACAACCAGTTGCGCACGAAAGTGGCGGGCGCGCTGTCGGGCCTTCAACTCGCATCGCCGGACCTGGGCAAGCGCCGCGAAGCGGTGGCGGCGCTGTTGAAGAACCCCGACGCGTCGATGAAGCCGCTCATCGGTCGCGCCCGCGCCGCCGAGACCGATCCCGAGTTGAAGAAGCGCCTCGACACGCTTTGGGCGATGACCGCGCTGCATGATCCCGATGTGAACAAGCGCCTAGAAGCCGCGCAACTCGTCGCAGCCCGGCATGACCTCGATATGTACGAGTTGCTCCGCCCCATCGTCGCGAAGAAGACCGATGGCAGCTTCAACGAACCCGACGAGCGCGTGCGCGCGGCGGCGCAGGCCGGTATCGAAGCGCTCGACTCGATCCAGCGCCGCAGTGAGATAGCTGGAACGCTGTTCGCCGGTCTCTCGCTCGGCAGCGTGCTGTTGCTGGCCGCATTGGGACTGGCGATCACGTACGGCCTGATCGGCGTCATCAACATGGCGCACGGCGAATTCCTGATGATCGGCGCTTATGCGACCTATGTCGTGCAGAACCTCGTGCAGCATTACGCGCCTGCGGCGTTCAACTGGTATCCGCTCTTCGCGGTACCCGCGTCGTTCGTTGCGGCCGCGCTCGTCGGCATCGTGCTGGAAAGGCTCGTGCTGAAGCATCTTTATGGGCGTCCGCTCGAAACGCTGCTGACGACCTTCGGCATCAGTCTCATCCTCATTCAGGCGACGCGAACGATCTTCGGCGCGCAGAACGTGCAGGTCACCAATCCTTCGTGGATGAGCGGCGGCGTCGCCGTGATGCAGAACCTCATCCTGCCGTATAACCGCCTGACGATCCTCGCGTTCTCGCTCGCCGTGGTGCTGATTGCATGGGGCGTACTCACGCGCACGCGGCTCGGCCTGTTTGTGCGCGCCGTCACGCAGAATCGCCGCATGGCCGCGTGCGTCGGCGTGAAGACCGCGCGCGTCGATTCGTATGCATTCGCGTTCGGCGCGGGCATCGCCGGGCTCGGCGGATGCGCGCTCTCGCAGATCGGCAATGTCGGCCCGGACCTCGGGCAGAGCTACGTCATCGATTCGTTCATGGCCGTGGTGCTCGGCGGTGTCGGTCAGCTCGCGGGCACCGTGATCGGCGGCTTCGGGCTCGGTCTCGTCAACAAGGCGATCGAGCCGTTCTGGGGCGCGGTGCTCGCGAAAATCGCGGTGCTCGTGCTGATCGTGCTGTTCATCCAGAAGCGTCCGCAGGGCATGTTCGCCCTGAAGGGCCGCAGCGCGGAGGCCTGAACCATGACCGCCTCGACCAACATCAGCGCGAATCTGGACGTCGTGCCACAACCCGATGCAAGCGCCGCACGCGCAGGCTTCGCGCTCGGCCTGCCACCGCGCGCCGCGCTGTTGCCGCGCAACGGCTGGATCGCGTTGCTTGCGCTCATCGTTGCAATGGGCATCTGCGTGCCGCTCTCGGCGCTCGTGCTGCCGGAAACGAGCACGTTCCATTTGTCGGCCTACGCGATGACGCTTGTCGGCAAGCTCATGTGCTATGCGATCGGCGCGCTGGCGCTCGATCTCGTGTGGGGTTATTGCGGCATTCTGAGCCTGGGCCACGCACTGTTCTTCGCGCTCGGCGGCTATGCAATGGGCATGTACCTGATGCGCTCCATCGGACGCGAAGGCACGTATCAAAGCGATCTGCCGGACTTCATGGTGTTTCTCGACTGGCACAAGCTGCCGTGGTACTGGCAAGGCACGGAGCATCTCTGGTACGCGCTCTTGCTCGTCGTGCTGGTGCCCGGCGTGCTGGCCTGGGTCTTCGGCTTCTTCACGTTTCGCTCGCGCGTGAAGGGCGTGTATCTGTCGATCATCACGCAGGCCATGACCTTCGCCGCGATGCTGCTCTTCTATCGCAACGAAACGGGCTTCGGCGGCAATAACGGCTTCACGGATTTCAAGCGCATCGCGGGCTTTCCGATCACGCATGCGGGGACACGCACGGTCCTCTTCCTCATCACGTTCGCGGTGCTCGTGCTCGCGTTTCTCGTGGCGCGCTGGATCGTCACGTCGAAGCTCGGGCGCGTGGTGACCGGCGTGCGCGATGGCGAGGCGCGGCTCATGTTTCTCGGCTACAGCCCGCTCGCGTACAAGCTCTTCATCTGGACCGTATCGGCCGTGCTGTGCGGTATCGCGGGCGCGCTGTACGTGCCGCAAGTCGGCATCATCAATCCGAGCGAGATGTCGCCCGCGAACTCGATTGAAATGGCGATCTGGGTAGCGGTCGGTGGACGCGGCACGCTCATCGGGCCGATCATCGGCGCGTTCGCACTCAATGGCGCGAAGAGCTTCTTCACGGCTTATTTCGCGGAGTATTGGCTCTTTTTCCTCGGCCTCATCTTCACGCTCGTGCCGCTCTTGTTGCCGAACGGAATCATGGGTCTCATCGAACTCGCCCGCCGCAAGACGCAAGGAGACGCCGCAGAATGACCGTGCATCATGCATTGATCGTCGACTTGCCGCCGATTCCTCAGGCGCCCGGCGTGAGTGAGCCGGGGCACAAGAACATCAACGTCAACTCCGGGCTCGGCCATGTGCTCAAGCCCGGCGAGATCGACGTATCGCATGGAACGATTCTCTATCTGGAAGACGTGACCGTGAGTTTCGACGGCTTTCGCGCGCTCAACGAGCTCACGCTGTCCATCGACGTGGGCGAGTTGCGCTGCGTGATCGGTCCCAACGGCGCGGGCAAGACCACGATGATGGACGTCATCACCGGCAAGACGCGCCCCGATGACGGCCGCGTGTTTCTCGGGCAGACGTTCGATCTCACGCGCATGTCGGAACCTGTGATCGCGCGCACGGGCATTGGACGCAAGTTTCAGAAGCCGACTGTCTTCGAGAATCATCCCGTGTGGGAGAACCTCGAACTCGCGATGAAAACGGACAAGCGATGGTTCGCGTCGTTGCGCGCGCGGCTGGATCGCGCGGCGCAGGCCCGCATCGAAGAGACGCTCGAACTGATCCGCCTGCAGCATCAGGCTACGCGTCTTGCCGGCGAGTTGTCGCATGGACAAAAGCAGCGTCTCGAAATAGGCATGTTGCTCATGCAGCAGCCCGCCCTGCTTCTGCTCGATGAACCCGCTGCCGGCATGACCGATCGCGAAACCATGGAGCTCGCGGAATTGCTGAACACGCTACGGGGTTCATGTTCGATGATGGTCGTCGAGCACGACATGGAGTTCGTCGCGGCGCTCGCGGGCGACAGCGGCAAGGTGACGGTCATGGCCGAAGGCAGCGTGCTCGCCGAAGGCACGCTCGATAGCGTGAAGCGCGACGAGGCCGTGATCGAATCGTATCTTGGCCGTTGATACCGGAACCACTCAATGCTCGAAGTCGAATCGCTCAATCAGTATTACGGCGGCAGTCACATTCTGCGTGACGTGAAGATGACCGTGCCCGAGGGCAAGCTCACCGTGCTGCTCGGCCGCAACGGCGTGGGCAAGACCACATTGCTGCGCTGTCTCATGGGCGTGGTGCCTTCAAAGAGCGGCAGCATCAAATGGCGCGGCGCGAAGATCTCGTCGATGCCCACGCATGCGCGCGTCGCGAGCGGTCTCGCTTATGTTCCACAAGGCCGCGATATCTTCGGGCGTCTGACGGTGGAGGAGAACCTGCTCGTCGGCGCCGCGAGCCGCAAGGCGCCTTCGAAGATTCCCGATCACATCTACGCGCTTTTCCCCGTGCTGCGCGAGATGAAGCATCGGCGCGGCGGCGATCTGTCGGGTGGTCAGCAGCAGCAGCTCGCCATCGGCCGCGCGTTGATGAGCCAGCCGCAACTGCTCATTCTCGATGAACCGACCGAAGGCATCCAGCCATCCATCATTCGCGATATCGGCCGAACGCTGCGCCAGCTTGTCGATGAAATGGGCACGACAGTGCTGCTCGTGGAGCAGTATTACGACTTCGCACGCGAGCTCGCGGACCACTATTGGGTGATGAGTCGCGGCGAGATCGTCGCGGGCGGCGCGGGATCGGAGATGGAAGCGCATGGAGTGCGCGAGCTGATCGCCGTATGATGGTGGACCGCTCATAACGCACTGTTTCCATGCATCACGAATCTCACGCGGCGCTCGCTCATCCCGATGTCTGGCGCGGCACGCTCGAACTCGGCTTTGCCCGGCAGCATGGCCGCACGGTATGCGCGCATCGCAAGCATGAAGGTCCGCTGCGCGTGCAACGGCCGCTCTATCCTGAAGGCGATATCTGCCACGCGGTGATCGTGCATCCGCCGGGCGGCGTCGCGGGTGGCGATCGCCTATCCGTCGATGTAAAGCTCGGCGAACACACGCATGCGGTCATCACGACACCCGGCGCGACCAAGTGGTACAAGGCGAACGGCAAGCTCGCGACACAGCGTATCGACGTTCATCTCGGGCGACACGCGAAGCTCGACTGGCTTCCGCAAAACAACATCGTGTTCGAATCGTCGAATGTGGAGCTTGCGTTCAACGTCACGCTCGACGAAGGCGCAACCGCCATCGGCTGGGATGCGATGCTGCTCGGCCGCGCCGCCGCCGGCGAACGCTGGACGCAGGGGCACATCAAGGCGGTGTCGCGTATCGCGCATAGCGATGGACGCACGCTGTGGTTCGAGCGCGCGCTGATCGATGCGAACGATCCTTTGCGCGATGCATCACAAGGACTCGCGGGCTATCCCGCCTATGGCACGCTATGGGCCGTCGGGCCCGCATGCGACGACACGTTGGCCGAGGCTCTCACCGCGCAGTTGCCGTTCAAAGACGAAATGCGCGCGGGGGCATCGTGCGTCGCGCCGGGCGTATTGATCGTGCGCGCCATCAGCCGTTCGATGGAGCCGCTGCAACGCGCGTTGACCGATTGCTGGACTCAACTTCGTCCGCTCGTGCATGGCGTCGCTGCGCAACCGCTCAGATTGTGGACCACTTGAGCACGCACCATCGCGGCGCATGAGCGCGCCCCGCGTGTGTGCGCAAGGCCGTGTAACCAGCCAGGCAACGCCGATGGCATAAGGCTTTCGCGTCGATGGCACGGCTCTCGCTTACGAGCATGGCTCCAAGAGCCGCGCATGCAACGCGGCCATCACAAAGCCTGAAGGATCATCCATGCCGAAGCTCTTCTTCCGTGCGCGACGCACCGCGCTCGCCATCCTCGCGGTCACGCCGCTTTTCGCCTTCACGGCTCCGGCAAACGCCGACGCGCTCGATACCATTGCCAAGAGCGGCACCCTGCGCGTGGCCGTGCCGGAGGACTATCCGCCGTTCGGCTCGGTCGGGGCCGACATGCAGCCGCAAGGCTATGACGTGGACATGGCCGCATTGCTCGCCAAGTCGATGAAGGTCAAGCTCCAGCTCGTGCCCGTGAATAGCGCGAACCGCATTCCGTATCTCACGACGAACAAGGTCGATCTGGTGATCTCGTCGCTCGGCAAGACTCCCGAGCGAGAGAAGGTGCTGGACTTCTCGACGCCTTATGCGCCCTATTTTCAAGGGGTTTTCGGTCCCGCCGACATCAAGGTGGGCGGCCCGGCCGATCTCACCGGCAAGACCGTGGGCGCGACGCGCGGCGCGCTGGAAGAGATCGCGCTGTCGCAAATGGCGCCGAACGCCACCATCAAGCGCTTTGAAGACAACAACGCGACCATCTCCGCTTTTCTCTCGGGACAGGTTCAGTTGATCGCGGCGGGCAATATCGTCGCCGCGGCGATCCTCGCGAAGAATCCGCCGCGTCGGCCTGAAGCGAAGTTCATCATCAAGGATTCGCCCTGCTTCGTCGGCATGAACAAGAACGAGCCGCGCTTGATGGCCAAGGTCGACGACACCATCGCGCAGGCTAAAAAAGACGGCACGCTCAACGCCATGTCGAAGAAGTGGTTCGGCCAGCCGCTGCCTGCCAGCCTGTAACGCAAGGCGCTTCATCGCATGGCCTATCAACTTGAATTCGCCGACTTCGCGAATTACGCGGGCATGTTTGCGAGCGGCGCGGCGACGACGCTTGCGTTGACCGCCATCTCGACGGCGCTTGGCGTATCGCTCGGCGTGACCGGCGCGGCCGCTCGCGACAGCGATCGCGCGTGGCTGCGTTCGCTCGTCGGCGGCTATGTCGAAGCGATTCGCAACACGCCCTTCATCGTGCAACTGTTTTTCGTGTTCTTCGGGCTGCCCGCGCTCGGCATTCATCTGAGCGAGTATGTCGCTGCCATTGTCGCCATGACGTTGAACCTCGGCGCGTATTCCATCGAGATCATTCGTGCGGGCATCGCGGCCGTGCCGAAGGGGCATCACGAAGCGGCGGCATCGCTTGCGATGTCGCGCAATGAAGCCTTTCGGCATGTCGTGCTGCCACAGGCGCTCGCCAAGGTCTTTCCCGCGCTCACGAGCCAGATCGTCATCACGATGCTCGGCTCCGCCGTGGTCTCGCAGATTTCCGTGCCCGATCTGACGTATGCCGCGAGCTATATCCAATCGCGCAACTTTCGCGCATTCGAAACGTGCTTTCTGGTCACCGCTTCGTATCTGGCGCTCGCGCTCGTCCTGCGCGTGGCGCTCAATGCTGCAGGCAAGCGTCTTTTCATGCCTGCCGTAAGCGCCAACAGAGGCCACGCGCGATGATCGAATTCACCCTCGCGCAAATCTTCGAGAACCTGCTGCTGGCCGCGCGCTGGACCGTCGTGCTGTCGATCGTATCGTTCGTGCTCGGCGGCATCGTCGGCTTCGCGCTCCTGGTGATGCGCGTATCGAAATACGAAGTCCTGCGCGCGCTGGTGAAGGGCTACATTCAGGTCTTTCAGGGCACGCCGCTCCTGATGCAACTGTTCCTCGTCTTCTTCGGGCTGCCCTTGCTCGGCATCGATGTGTCGCCCTGGGTTGCCGCCACCGTCGGGCTCACGCTATTCACGAGCGCCTATCTCGCGGAAATATGGCGCGGTGCGGTGGAAGCGGTGCCCAAGGGCCAGTGGGAAGCATCGTCCAGTCTGGCCATGAGCTATTTCGAGCAGCTTCGTCATGTGATTCTTCCGCAGGCCACGCGCATCGCCGTGGGGCCGACGGTCGGCTTCGCCGTGCAGGCGGTGAAGGATACGGCGCTCGTCTCCATCATCGGCTTCACGGAACTCACGAAGGCCGGCACGATGATATCGAACGCGACTTTCCGCCCGTTTCTCGTCTATGGACTCGTCGCGATCATCTACTTCGTTCTCTGCTATCCGCTGACGCGCTATGCGCGCACGCTCGAAAGGAAATGGCATGCCGCTCGTTGAAACGCGCAATCTACACAAGCACTTCGGCTCGAATCAGGTTCTGAAGGGCATCGACTTCTCAGTCGAGCGCGGGCAAGTGGTGTCGATCATCGGCAAGAGCGGCTCGGGCAAGAGCACGCTGCTGCGCACGCTCAATGGTCTGGAGAGCATCGACGAAGGCTCGATCGAAATCGACGGCGAGCATATCGACGCGCGCCGCGCCGACTTGCGCGCGCTGCGGCTCAAGGTCGGCATGGTCTTTCAGCAATACAATCTCTTTCCGCATCTCACGGCCGGGCAGAACGTGATGCTCGCGCAAACGGTCGTCAAGAAGATTCATAAGGCGAAGGCGCGCGCGACCGCGCATACGGTGCTGGAACGCGTCGGCCTCGGCGACAAGTTCGATGCCTATCCGGAGCAGTTATCCGGCGGACAACAGCAACGCGTCGCCATTGCGCGCGCGTTGGCGATGAATCCGAGCGTGCTCTTGTGCGATGAAATCACGTCCGCGCTCGATCCCGAACTCGTCGGCGAAGTGCTGGCCGTGGTCGAAGACCTTGCGCGCGATGGCATGACGCTCATCATGGTGACGCACGAGATGCGGTTCGCGCGTAACGTGAGCGACAAGGTCGTCTTCATGCATCAGGGACGCGTGTGGGAATCCGGCGCGCCCGAGCAGATCTTCGAGCGGCCCGCGAGCGTCGAGCTGCAACGCTTCATTCAATGACAAGCCCGCTGAAAGCTCGCTCACAAAGCGGTCCAAAAAAGGAAAGCAAGTGCTAGCATGACGAAGCCCATCGCCTACACAACAAGTTCATGAAACTCACGCCTCGCGAAAAGGACAAGCTTTTGATCTTCACGGCGGCGCTGCTCGCCGAACGGCGCCGCGCGCGCGGCCTCAAGCTCAATCATCCGGAAGCCGTCGCGTTCATCTCCGCCGCTTTGATGGAAGCCGCGCGCGATGGCAAGACCGTCGCTGAAGTCATGCATTACGGCACGACGCTGCTCACGCGCGACGACGTCATGGAAGGCGTGCCCGAGATGATCCCCGACATACAGATCGAAGCCACGTTCCCCGATGGCACGAAGCTCGTGACCGTCCACCATCCCATTCCTTGAGACGCACGCGATGATTCCCGGCGAATATCTGATCGACGACGGCGAGCACGAACTCAATGCAGGCCGCGAGACCGTGTCCGTCGTCGTCGCGAACAGCGGCGACCGGCCGGTGCAGGTTGGCTCGCACTACCACTTCTACGAAGTCAACACGGCGCTCGTCTTCGACCGCGAGAAGACGCGCGGCTTTCGGCTGAACATCGCGGCGGGCACTGCCGTGCGCTTCGAGCCGGGACAGGAACGCACGGTCGAACTCGTCGCGCTCGCGGGCGATCGTCACGTGTACGGCTTCAATGGCCTCGTAATGGGCCCACTCTGATCAGGACATCAACGACATGACGCTACGCATCGGCCGCCGCGCATACGCGGAAATGTTCGGCCCGAGCACCGGCGACCGCGTGCGCCTTGCGGACACCGATCTCATCATCGAAGTCGAACGGGACTTCACCACGTACGGCGAGGAAGTGAAGTTCGGCGGCGGCAAGGTGATTCGCGACGGCATGGGCCAATCGCAACGCACGTCCGCCGATGTGGTCGATACCGTCATCACGAATGCGCTGATTCTCGATCACTGGGGCATCGTGAAGGCCGACATCGGCATCAAGAGCGGACGCATCTTCGCGATCGGCAAGGCGGGCAATCCCGACATCCAGCCGAACGTGACCATCGCGATCGGCGCGGCCACCGAAGTGATCGCGGGCGAAGGCATGATCGTGACCGCGGGCGGCATCGACACGCATATCCACTTCATCAGCCCGCAGCAGATCGACGAAGCGCTCGCGAGCGGCGTCACGACGATGCTCGGCGGCGGCACCGGCCCCGCGACGGGCACGAACGCGACGACCTGCACGCCGGGGCCGTGGCACATGGAACGCATGCTGCAAGCCGCCGATGGCTGGCCGATGAACCTCGGCTTTCTCGGCAAGGGCAACGCGAGCCTGCCCGAGCCGCTCATCGAGCAAGTGAAGGCCGGCGCCATTGGGCTCAAGCTGCACGAAGACTGGGGCACGACGCCCGCGGCCATCGACAACTGTCTCTCCGTCGCGGACGACACCGACACGCAAGTCGCCATCCACACGGACACGCTGAACGAAGCGGGCTTCGTCGAAACGACGGTGGCCGCGTTCAAGGGCCGCACGATCCACACGTATCACACGGAAGGCGCGGGCGGCGGTCATGCGCCGGACATCATCAAGGTGTGCGGCGAGCCGAACGTGCTGCCCTCTTCCACCAATCCGACGCGGCCCTACACCGTCAACACGCTGGACGAGCATCTCGACATGCTGATGGTGTGCCATCATCTGGACCCGTCGATTGCGGAGGACATTGCGTTCGCGGAGTCGCGCATTCGCCGCGAGACCATCGCGGCCGAGGACATTCTTCACGATCTCGGCGCGCTCTCGATGTTGTCGTCCGACTCGCAGGCAATGGGCCGCGTGGGCGAAGTCATCATCCGCACATGGCAGACGGCGCACAAGATGAAAGTGCAGCGCGGCGCGCTACCCGAAGACAACGCGCGCAACGACAACTTCCGCGCGAAACGCTATGTCGCGAAGTACACGATCAACCCTGCGATCACGCATGGCATCGCGCATGAAGTGGGTTCCATCGAGCCGGGCAAGTGGGCCGATCTCGTCTTCTGGGAGCCGGCGTTCTTCGGCGTGAAGCCCGCGATGATCGTCAAGGGCGGCATGATCGCGCTCGCGCAAATGGGCGATCCGAACGCGTCCATTCCGACGCCGCAGCCGGTGCATTACCGCGAGATGTTCGCGACGCGCGGAGGCGCGCTCGGCAAGACATCGCTCACGTTCGTGTCGCAACTGGCGATGGAGTCGCGTATAACCGATCGTTATGGCCTGAAGAAACAGGTCGTCGCCGTGAAAAACTGCCGCAATGTGACGAAGGCCGACATGATTCACAATGCATGGCAGCCGTCCATCAGCGTCGATCCGCAGACCTATCAGGTGATCGCGAACGGACAACTGCTCACTTGCGATCCCGCCACCGTGCTGCCGATGGCGCAACGCTACTTCCTGTTCTGATCGTCTCATGCGTACCATCGACAAACGCCTTACCGCCAAACTGGCATCCGTGCTCATCAAGCGCGCGCCCACGCTGACGCTCGCTTTCGACGCGCGCTGCAAGAGCCGGCTCGCCGCCACGCTCGACAACGGCGAGGAAGTCGCGCTCGTGATGCCGCGCGGCACCGTGCTCGCGAATGACGACGTTCTCGTGGCCGACGACGGCGGCCTCGTGCGCATCATTGCAGCGGCCGAAGACGTTCTCGTCGTGCGCGCGGTAAATCCGCTCACGCTGATGCGCGTGGCCTATCACCTCGGCAATCGGCACACGCCTGTGGAGATCCACGCGGATCATCTGAAGCTCGAAGCCGATGCCGTGCTCGAAGACATGGTCGCGCGGCTCGGCGCCACCGTGACGCGTGAATCGCAGCCGTTCCAGCCGGAAACCGGCGCGTATGGCGGCGGCCATAAGCATGGTCATGACGAAACCTTCAGCGAAGACTATGCGCTCGCGCAGAAGGTTTATCACGAGCATCACGGGCACGACCATTCGTCATGCGGACATGATCATTCGCATGACCACGCGCATGGACACCACCATCACCACGGTCATGCGCACGACTGAGCTCACTGCGCTCCTGCACCTCGCGTCGCCGGCGCTGCCTATCGGCGCGTTCAGTTATTCGCAGGGGCTCGAAGCCGCGATCGAACACGGCTTCATTCGCGATGCCGACACCACGCGCGAATGGATCGCAAGCGGTCTCTCGAACGTGCTTGCGCGCGGCGAACTGCCTTTCATCGCGCATCAAATGGAACGCTGGCGCGCGCACGATGCAGCATCGCTCGCGCATGCGAACGACGAGTACATCGCAAGCCGCGAGTCCGCCGAACTGCGACGCGAGACCGAGCAGATGGGATGGTCCCTCGCGCAATTGTGCGCATCGCTCGAATGGGGCGATGCGGCGCGCCGTGAAACGCTCGCCGCGATGAAGCCCATCGCGCAGCCGACAGCGTTCGCATTCGCCGCATATGCCCACGATGCCGCGCCCGATGCCGCGCTTGCCGCGTATGCGTTCAGCTGGGTCGAGAATCAGGCGGCCGCCGCGTTGAAGGCCGTGCCGCTCGGTCAACTCGCGGGCCAGCGCATCATCGTCGCGTTACGCGGGCCGATAGACGAAGCGGTGGCTCGCGCGCTGGTTACATCGCCCAATGAGATCAACACATTCGCGCCGCAACTCGGCATTCTTTCCGCGCGGCACGAGTCGCAATACTCGCGGCTCTTTCGCTCGTAACTTCTCTGCTTAGAACCGATATCGCATGAATGCTCCCGCTTATTCCGCCGCCGCTCGTCGAACGAAGAAACTGCCGCCGTTGCGCGTGGGCGTCGGCGGGCCGGTCGGCTCCGGCAAGACTACGCTGCTTGAAATGCTCTGCAAGGCGATGCGCGATCGCTACGATCTCGTCGCCATTACGAACGACATTTACACGAAGGAAGATCAGCGGCTCTTGACCGTCGCGGGCGCGCTGCCCGCAGAGCGAATCATGGGCGTGGAGACGGGCGGCTGCCCGCATACCGCGATTCGCGAAGACGCGTCGATTAATCTCGAAGCGGTGGATCGCATGGTGTCGCGCTTTCCGGATGCGGATATCGTGTTCATCGAATCGGGCGGCGACAATCTGGCCGCGACGTTCAGCCCCGAGCTCTCGGACCTGACCATCTACGTAATCGACGTGGCGGGCGGCGAGAAGATTCCGCGCAAGGGCGGGCCGGGCATCACGAAGTCGGATCTGCTCGTCATCAACAAGACGGACCTCGCGCCTCACGTCGGCGCGAATCTGGACGTCATGGCGTCGGATGCGAAAAAAATGCGTGGCGAGCGGCCGTTCGTCATGTGCAATCTGAAGGCGCTCGAAGGGCTCGATAGCGTGATCGCGTTCATCGAAAAGAAGGGCCTGCTCATCGGCTGAATGCCGCGCAGCCACCGGCGAACGGTGTCGCCGGTGGCCGCGCAGTTCCGGCTAACAAACAGTTCAGCGAAACAGTTCAGCGCGGCCCGTGCCGCTGCTTCGCGCCGCCGCCCGCGCCGTGGTCTTTCCCGGCCTTGGTGTGATTCGCCGCATGCTGGCCGCTTGCGGGCTTCCTGCTGCTCGTCGTCGCAGGCTTGCCGGACTGGTTTTCTGCCTTGACGTCCTGCTCGGTCTTGCTGGTGGGCGGAGCTGTCTTCATGCTGGAGTCCTCTTCGTTCGCACAACGTTGAAGGGTCGATCTGCGTCTGCCGGTCGCCTGTTTCCGACCGACCGTGCGCTTTACGCCTGTGCTGCATAGGCGATCGATCCACTCATCGTTTCGCAAGCGTCATTCCACGAACCGCGCAGAGTCGGCCTGACCGAGCCGCCCGCTCTCTTCTTCCAGCATGACGCCGAGAATTTCCACCGTCCGTTCCGTCGCGCCGCGATGCCGCGCCGCGAACGCCGAAGCCGCCGCGCTCATCGCGATGCGACGCGCCTTGTCGTTGAAGAGTTCGCGCAAGCCCTGAGCGAGCGCCTGCGGACTGTCGACGCGCAACGCCGCGCCCGCCGCGATCGCGTCGTTGGTCGCCTGCGTGAAGTTGAACGTATGCGGGCCGATCAGCACCGGCACGCCCGCAGCGCACGCTTCGATCAGATTCTGCCCGCCGAGCGGCAGCAGACTTCCGCCAATGAACGCGAGGTCCGCCGCGGCATAGTACGCGCCGAGCTCGCCCATCGAATCGCCGAGCAAAACCTGCACGCTCGACGGCAACGGCGGCGGGACGTCCGCGCCCGATCCCGCCGCCACGGGCTTGGGCGCCCACACGGAACGGCGCGCGCTCGTCATGCCCGCGGTCGCGATCAGCGCGGAGACTTCGTCGAAACGTTGTGGATGGCGCGGCACGAGAATGAGCAGCGCGTTCGGCACGTTCAAAGCGGCGAACGCGCGCAGCACGAGCGATTCCTCGCCTTCGCGCGTGCTCGCCGCGACCCAGACGGGCCGCTCGCCGATAGCCGCGCGCCATGCCTGCCCGCGCGCCACGAGCTCGGGCGGCGCGGTCATGTCGAACTTGAGATTGCCGAGCACCGCCACGTTGCGCGCGCCGAGCGCGGTGAGCCGTTCGGCGTCCGAAGGCGTCTGCGCGAGCACGCGCGAGAAGCCGCCGAACACTTCGCGTACCGGACGCCCGAAACGCGCCGCCCGCCGATACGACCGCTCCGACATGCGCGCATTCGTCAGCACGAGCGGCACGTCGGCGCGACGGCATTCGTCGATGAGCGTCGGCCAGACTTCCGTCTCCATCACGATGCCGATTGACGGCCGCCACGCGCGCAGAAAACGCCGCACGAGATGCGGCAGATCGTACGGAAGATAGCTGCGCATCACGCGATTGCCGAACAGCTCGACGCCCGTCGCGCGGCCGCTCGGCGTCATGTGCGTGATGAGCAAACGCGCTTCAGGATGCGCCGTCATCAACGCTTCGATAAGCGGCTGCGCGGCGCGCGTCTCGCCGACCGACACTGCATGCACCCAGATGAGCGGCGCGAGATCGTCGGCGCGGCGCGCGGGGCCGCGTCCGAAGCGTTCGCCGATATGCTCGCGATAGCCGCGCTCCTTGCGCGAGCGGATCAGAAGCCGCAGCACCGCGAGCGGGGCGACGATCCACCACATCGCGCGATAGATGGCCCTCAGCACGACAGCCGAGAGCGGCGCAGCGGGCGCGGACGGGGCGGAACGGGCGCCGCTCAAACGAGCGCCCTGCCCTTCAGCCGTTCGAGGATGCCGAGCGGCGCGTGATCGGGCCGCGCCATCGCTTTCACGGGCAGGAAGAAGGTCTGCTCCATCATGAACTGGCCGGACATCACCGCGTGCGAAGTCTGATCGGAGAAACAGACCCACACCGAGCCGGGCGGAAACGGCATGGTTTCCTGCGGCGAGGACTTCTGATAATCGAGGTCGGCCTTCATCGCGTCGTGCAGATGCAGCATCAGATGGTCGTACTCGCTGCGCTTGGTCTTGGTGATGTGCAGCAGATTCATGAGCCACGCCGAACCCGGCGCCTGCGGTTTGATGTCGGGCAAGAAGCGCCGCGCCATCTGCTCGAACGGCTCGCCGACGCGCCACACGCGCGGCGTGCCGTTGGGATTCACGTTGGTGAACACGCGCAGGATGCGCTCGCCGTAGTTGGGGCGCGACGGAAAGGCATCGACGTGCAGGCGGCTGTCGTCCTTGCGCCACGACGTTTCGCGCGTTTCGACCTGATGCAGCCGCAGGCTCGTCGGCGCGACGCGCAGCTTGCCGTCGTATTCGGGAAAGAGGCCGTCGACGAGCGAGCGCGCGTTCGACTGATACCGCGCGATGAGCGAGCGCACCGCCGACTGCATCACGTTGTCGCCGAGCACGCCGTTGAGCGCGCCGCCGTTGGGCGCGAGGCTGATGTTCTTGCGCTTCGGGTCCGCGATTTTCGGGTCGAGCAGCGCGCGCTCGCCACCTTCGATTGCGAAGCGCAGATTGGGAAAATAGAGGACCTTGCCGTCTTCCACGCCGGCAAGCAGCGCCTCGCGCGGCACCGACAGGTTCTTGCCCTGCCAGTCGCACGAAGCCACTTCGATGATTTGAGATTCCGTCATGTGCTCTCGAACTTGAGTTGGCTCGCGCACGGCGCCAAGGCTACTGACCCGACGCGTTACAGCAGGCCGAAACCCGCGAGCGCGGCCTTCACTTCCGAGAGCGTCGGATGCCGGCTCGCGTCGCCCAGGTTGATCACGTTCGGCGACCAGTAACCGCCTGTGCGCCATGCGGTCGAGAAATTGTACAACTCGACGGTCGGCCGCTTCAGCGCTGCGGCAATATGAACGAGGCCCGTGTCGACGCCGACGGTCGCGGCCGCGCCGTCGATCAGGCCGACCACGGCGGGCAGCGAGAGCTTCGGCGGCACGATGGCGGCCGCGCCGAACTCCTTCGCGAGCTTTTCGCTCGTCGCGCGCTCGGCCTCGCTGCCCCACGGCAGAACGATGGACGCGCCGCGCGTCACGAGCGCCTGCCCCAGTTCGATCCACGCGGCTTCGGGCCATTGCTTGTCGGCGCGCGACGTTGCGTGCACGAAGGTGACGTAGGGCACCGGCAGATTCAGCCCGAGCGCGGACACGGCGAGCGCGGCGCGGCGCGTGTCGATGCCGAAGTCGATGTCGTCGGTCGTCTGCGGGCGCGGCAAATCGAGCGCTGCGGCCACGAGCTGGCGCGTACGTTCGACGACATGGGTGCGCGGCTCGATCGGCACGCGCCGGTCATAGAAGAAGCGCACGGGCCATTCGAAGCCTGCGCCGTCCGTGCGATTCGCGAGTCCGACGAGCGGGCCGCGCGCCCAGCTTGCGACCCATGCGGTCTTGATGAGCCCCTGGCAATCAATGACGAGATCGTATTTTTCGGCCGCCAGTTCACGCCGGAATTTGGCGATCTCCCGCCAGTTCCCCGTGGACGCGAAACCCTTGCGCCAGCGTCTGAGCGAGAACGGAATCGCGCGGCGCACGCCACTGACCAGTTCGACGAGGCTCGCGAAACTCTCTTCCACGAGCCAGTCGATTTGCGCATCGGGATAGCGGCGGCGAATGTCGGCGATGGCCGGCATGTTGTGAACGACGTCGCCAAGCGACGACACCCGGACGATCAGGATCTTTTGCACGCTGTGAGAAAGAGGCGCTGGCTCGCGCGACGAAGAGGAAACGGGAGCGGGGATTTTAGCGCGGGTTGGTTGGGAGGCGGGGTGGATCACTAGTCGAGGAAGCTCTTTCGCGGCAAAAAAAGTCGGTAACATGCTGATGACCGGTGAAGCTGAACCGAATATCCGATCAAGAAAGGAGTACGCGATGGGAACGCGTTACGAACAGGACGTCGTGGCATGGGCGCGCGAGCAGGCAGCACTGCTGCGTGCCGGTAACTTCTCGGCCATCGACGTGGAACATATCGCAGAGGAAATCGAGGACGTGGGCAAGAGCGAGCAACGAGAACTGTCGAGCCGCATGGCGGTGCTGTTGGCGCATCTGCTCAAATGGCAGTATCAGCCGGGACGACGTGGTTCGAGCTGGCAACGCACGATCAAGGAACAGCGCCGCGCCGTGGGCGTGGCGCTGCAAAAGACGCCCAGCCTGAATGCTTCATTGCGCGACCCGGATTGGCTCGTGGGTACATGGGCCGATGCCGTGTCCAAAGCGGCTGAAGAAACGGGCTTGGATGTCTTTCCGGAAGAACTTCCGTGGTCGGCTGACCAGATTCTCTCGCCCGCGTTCTACCCCGAATAAGCAAACAAAAAACGGCGCGACCTCCCGATCGCGCCGTCTTCGCAAAGCCTCGATCAGAACGGCAGCTTCGCGTCCGGCTTCTCCGCCAGGATCACGCGGCGGAAGTCTTCCTGAATGCGCTTCAATGCTTCTTCGCTGTCCGCTTCGAAACGCATCACGACTACCGGCGTCGTATTCGACGAACGCGCGAGACCGAAGCCATCCGGGTATTCGACGCGCAAGCCGTCGATCGTCAGCACGTCGCCCGCGCCTTCGAACTTCGCCGATTTCTGCAGGCGCGAAATGAGTTCGAAGTTCTCGCCCTCTTCCAGCTTCAATTGCAGTTCCGGCGTCGACAGCGAGTTCGGCAGGTCGTTGAGCAGCTTGCTCGGATCGTCCACGCGCGACAGGATTTCGAGCATGCGCGCGCCCGTGTACAGGCCGTCGTCGAAGCCGTACCAGCGGTCCTTGAAGAACACGTGGCCGCTCATTTCGCCCGCGAGCGGCGCGCCCGTTTCACGCAGCTTCGCCTTCACGAGCGAGTGGCCCGTCTTCCACATGACCGGCTCGCCGCCCTGATCGCGCACCCACTTCGCGAGATTGCGCGTGCACTTCACGTCATAGATGATCTGGCCGCCCTTGTTGCGCGACAGCACTTCCTGCGCGAACAGCATCAACTGACGATCGGGGTAGATCACCTGGCCGTCCTTCGTCACGACGCCGAGACGGTCGCCGTCGCCATCGAACGCGAAGCCCACTTCGGCGTCCGTTTCCTTCAGCGCGCGAATCACGTCCTGCAGATTCTCGGGATGCGCCGGGTCCGGGTGATGGTTCGGGAAGTTGCCGTCGATGTCCGTGAACAGTTCGACGAGCTCGCAGCCGAGCGCCTTGAAAAGACGCGGCGCGAGACCACCCGCGACGCCATTGCCCGTATCGACGACGATCTTCATCGCGCGCACCGGCTTCACGTCCGACACGATGCGGTCGAGATACATCTGCGATACGTCGAACTCGGTGTAGCTGCCTTCGCCCGACGTGAAGTCGTCATTGACGATGCGCTGATAGAGGCCCTGAATCTGCTCGCCATAGATGGCCGCGCCGCGCAGGACCATCTTGAAGCCGTTGTAATCGGGCGGATTGTGGCTGCCCGTCACGACGATGCACGAATCCACGCGCCGCTCGCCCGTTGGCAAAGGCAGCGGCACGCTCGCCGCGAAGTAGCCGACGGGCGTCGGCACCATGCCGATATCGATCACGTCGACGCCCGCTTCGCGCAGGCCGTTCGCGAGCGCGCCGACGAGTTCGGGACCGGAGAGCCGGCCATCGCGCGCGACGACGACCGAATCGCCGCCCTGCTTGCGGATCTCGCTGCCGAACGCGCGGCCGATGCTCTTCGCGACATCGCTATCGACCGTCTTGCCGACGATCCCGCGAATGTCATAGGCCTTGAAAATGGACTGGGATACTTGGCTCATGAGATGGCTACCTCTTCTGTATTAATTGATGAATTCTCGGCGATGCAGCCATAAGGGCGTGCAGGTCGTGACGATATGAGCGCGCCCGACCACACCAGCATGCGCGCGAACGACTGCGAGGCATGACATGACGAATGCTGCGCATGCGTATTCGAGCATCGCGAAACAGGCAAGCCAGTTTGAAAGCTCGTGCGAAGGAAGCCTTTCCGTTCGCACTTATAATCGCTGTCTTTCAGCGCCTTCGACGTTGCGCGCCGCGGTTCAAGCCTGCGCATTCATTCTAATCCAATGCCTATACGCTCTTTCGCCTTCTGCCCGACGAATGAGGCGCGTTCGCGCGCAAACGCACAAAACTTCACCGACATTCACGGTGATACGCTTCCCCGCACGCCATTGCGCAGCGAACAGGTTCCGATAGCAGGCGGCGTGCCTGATCCTGCAGGCGGACGATAAGCATGAAGATGCTCATGCGCTCGGGCAATCCGGACGTCGCCCGCGCGCTTACCAACATCGTCTGGCTGGGGCTCGAACGGCTCACGCAGATTGCCGTCGCCATCGTGATTTCGGGGCTGCTCGCGCGCTATCTCGGCCCCGATGCGTTCGGCAAATGGCAATACGCGAACACGCTCTTGCTCGTCATCGCGCCGATCACATGGGTATGCGGCGCGGAGATTCTCGTGCCGACCATCGTCGCGAAGCCGCCCGCCGAGACCGGCGCAGTGCTCGGCAGCGCGTTCGTGCTGCGCATGAGCGTGTCCGTCGTCGCGCTTCTGCTGACGTGGGCATGGATCGCGGTGGGCGGCGTGGACCCGCTCGTCGGCGCGATGCTCGCGGGGCTTGCCGTCACCATGCTGTTTCGCGAGCCGTTCATCGGCGTCGTCAATGCGTGGCTGCAAAGCATGACCTACAGCAAGCCGCAATTGATCGCGAGCATGTTCACGGCCATCGCAAAGGCCGCGCTCGTGTATCTGCTCGTACGCATGACCGCGCGCGCGTCGAGTTTCGGCTGGCTATGGGCGCTGGAAGCCGCGGTTATCGGCGCGGCGCTCGTCGTCTATTACATGCGACGTCATGGCGGCACGCTCGGCTGGCGCTTCGATCGCACGCGCTTTCGGCATTTCGCGAGCGCAGGCACCGTGTTTTGGCTCGGCCTCATTTGCATGTATCTGTTCCTTAAGCTCGACCGGTTGATGCTCGCGCATCGCGTGTCGTTCGCGGAACTCGGGCTCTATTCGGCCGCGCAACAGTTGAACGAGAACTGGATCGCGCTCGCGCTGATGCTTTCGCAAACCATCGCGCCGGCGTTCGTGTATCGCGTGCAGGAAACGCCGCGCCTGAAGCGCAACCTGCTGCGTCTCTTCGCCATGACCGCCGCGCTGATGATCGCGGGCGCCGCCGTTCTCGATGCGCTCGCGGGCTTCATCATCGCGCGCGTGTTCGGGCCGAACTATGCGGGCGCGGCGAGCATTTTTCGCTGGGCCGTATGGCTCTCGGTGCCTGCGGGCATCGAGGCGATCGGCAATCTCGTCGTGCTGAAGTTTCAGGCGAGGTACGTGCTGTTGTCGAAGTGGCTGCTTGCGCTCGCCGTCGCGTTCGCGGTGAACGCGTGGGCCATTCCGCGCTTCAACGGCTACGGCGCGCTCGTCGGTCTAGCGGCGGGTTATCTCGCGGCGGCGTCGGTCAACTTCTACTACATTCGATTCCGGCTGCGCGCATGAACGCCCTATCCGATGTCGCCATCCTCATGCCCGCGTTTAACGGCCAGTCCGAAGTGGAACGTACGCTCGCGTCGTTTCGCGAGGCGTCGCCGGTGCGCGTGTTGATCGTCGATGACGGCAGCACGCCGCCGATCGCCGCGCCTGTCATCGACGGACTCGACATCGAGATCCTGCGCATGGCGAAGAACGTCGGCATCGAGCGCGCGTTGCAAGCGGGCATCGACGCGCTCGCTGAACGCGGCATCCGCTACGCCGCGCGCATCGATGCGGGCGATCTCGCGACGCCGGGCCGCCTCGCGAAGCAACGCGCGTATCTGGAGGCGCATCCGCATGTGGCGGTGCTCGGCATGTGGACACATGTCGTCGCGACGAACGGCGCGCCGCTTTTCGACCTCACGCCGCCCACCGATACGGCTGCGATTCGCCGCGCCATGCTCGCGCGCTCGTGCTTCGCGCATCCGTCGCTAATGTTGCGTGTCGATGCGGTGCGCGAAGTCGGCAACTATCGCGCGGACTATCGCGCGGCCGAAGACCTCGATCTGGTGCTGCGTCTCATGGCGCGCTACGACGGCGCGAATCTGCCGGAATTCGGCCTCTTTTACGAACTGAACGAAGCGGGCATCAGCGCGACCAAGCGCCGGACACAAACGCTGTCAACGCTGCGCCTGCAATTGCGTTACTTCCGTGCGGCGAATCCGTTCGACTGGATCGGCGTCGCGAAAAGCATCGCTCACTTGCTGCTGCCCTATCGCGCGCTGCGCGGACTCAAGGCGAAGCTCTTCAAGGCATCGTCGCCGGCTTGAGGCCGGCGGCATCGCGCGACCCAACCATAAGCACCGGATGAACAAAGCCAAGTCCAGCCTACGCATCGCCCTCGTGTGCAACACGGCGTGGGCCATCTACACGTATCGTCGCGGCGTGCTGCGCATGTTGACCGAACGCGGCGCGCAAGTGACGATCATCGCGCCGCGCGACCGCACGTTCGAGCCGCTCATCGAAATGGGCTGCCGTTGCGTGGAATTGCCGGTGGCGTCCAAGGGCACGAACCCGCGTGAAGACCTCAGGACGATGATGGCGCTGTACCGCGAATATCGCGCGACGCGCCCGCATCTCGTGTTTCATTACACGATCAAGCCGAATATCTACGGCTCGCTTGCCGCGATGTTGGGGCGCGTGCCGTCCATCGCGGTGACGACGGGTCTGGGCTACGTGTTCATTCAGAAGAGCCGCACCGCGCAGATCGCCAAGCGTCTTTATCGCTTTGCGTTCCGCTTTCCGCGCGAGGTGTGGTTCCTCAATCGCGACGATCATCAGGCTTTTGTCGATGAGAACCTGCTCGCGCATCCCGACCGAGCGCGTCGTTTGCACGGAGAAGGCGTCGATCTGGACGACTTCTCGCTCGTGCCGTTGCCGCGCCGCGAAGACTTCGTGTTCATACTCATCGGGCGGCTGCTGTGGGATAAGGGCGTCGCCGAATACGTCGAGGCGGCGCGGCGTTTGCGCAGGCGTTATCCGCACGCGCGTTTCCAATTGCTCGGGCCCGTGGGCGTGGATAATCCCAGCGCGATCAGCCGCACGGACGTCGAGGCGTGGGAACGTGAGAATATCGTCGAGTATCTGGGCGAAGCGAACGATGTGCGCCCGCTCGTCGCGGCGGCCGATTGCGTCGTGCTGCCGTCGTATCGCGAAGGCGTGCCGCGCACGCTGATGGAAGCGTCCGCGATGGGCCGCCCGATCGTCGCCACGGACGTTCCCGGCTGCCGCGAAGTGGTCGAACACGGCGTAAACGGCCTGCTGTGCGAGGTCAAAAGCGCGGACAGCCTCGCCGAACAACTCGAACGCATGCTGACGCTGCCGATCGAAGAACGCGAGGCGATGGCCCAACGCGGCCGCGAGAAGGTCGCCCGCGAATTCGACGAGAAGAACGTCGTCGAACGATACAAGAGCACAATACACGCCATTACCGGCATTTCACTCTGATTTGCGCTTCCTGGAGAGCACATGATGAACGGCAACATGTCGCCGAACGACGCTGGACAAGGTACCAAGGGCACGATCCTCGTGACGGGCGGCGCGGGCTTCATCGGTTCGCATACGTGCGTCGAATTGCTCGACGCGGGTTACGACGTCGCGGTGATCGACAACCTCGTCAATAGCCGCGCGGAATCGTTGAACCGCGTGGAGCGCATCACGGGCAAGCGCGTCGCGTTCTATCAGGAAGACGCGCGCGACGAAGCCGCGCTGAACCGCATTTTCGACGCACACGCCATCACCGGCGCGATCCACTTCGCGGCGCTGAAGGCCGTGGGCGAATCGGTCGCGAAGCCGATCGAGTATTACAGCAACAACATCGGCAGCCTGCTAGCCGTGCTCAACGTGATGCGCGAACGGAACGTCCGCAACTTCGTGTTCAGTTCATCTGCAACGGTGTACGGCGTGCCGCAAAGCGTGCCCATTGACGAGAGCTTTCCGCTTTCGGCAACGAACCCGTACGGTCAGTCGAAGCTCATCGCCGAGCAGATCTTGCGCGATCTCGAAGTCTCCGATCCGTCGTGGCGCATCGCGACGCTGCGCTACTTCAACCCGGTCGGCGCGCATGAAAGCGGCTTGATCGGCGAGGACCCGGCAGGCGTTCCGAACAACCTGATGCCGTATGTCGCGCAGGTCGCGGTCGGCAAGCTGGACAAGCTGCGCGTGTTCGGCAGCGATTACGATACGCACGACGGCACCGGCGTGCGCGACTATATTCATGTGGTGGATCTGGCGCGCGGACACATTGCGGCCATCGACGCACTGCGCTCGCTCGATCGCAGTTTCGTCGTCAATCTCGGCACGGGCCACGGTTATAGCGTGCTGGATGTCGTGAAGGCGTTCGAGGCGGCTTCGGGCAAGCGCGTGCCGTATGAACTCGTGCCGCGCCGCCCCGGCGATGTGGCCTCGTGCTACGCCGATCCCGCCGCCGCCGAGAAGCTGCTCGGCTGGCGCGCCGAACACGGCATCGAGCGCATGTGTGCCGATCACTGGCGCTGGCAGTCGCAGAACCCGCAAGGGTTCGCTTAAAGCGGCGAGCCTCGCATCGTCGATTTACGGCGATGGGAGGCGGCTGTCATCAACTGGTCTACTTTCATGCTTAGTTTTGCGCTTGCTTTTCTGGTCTCGCTCTTCGTGACCTTGTTGATCGTGCGCTTTGCGCACTTGCAGGAAGGCGTGCTCGGCGATACCGATCTCGCCGGCGTGCAGAAATTCCACGCGCGGCCTGTTCCGCGCATCGGCGGCGTCGGCATTCTGTGCGGACTCGCCGCCTCCGCCGTGCAATTGCGATGGAGTTATCCGCTCGTGTCGGGCGGCATCCTCGGCATCATCGCGTGCGGCTTGCCTGCGTTTCTCTCCGGGCTGCTCGAAGACTTGACCAAGCGCGTGACGCCGCTCGTGCGTCTCATCTGCACGATGGCCGCTGCCGGTCTCGCGTATGCGCTGCTCGATATCGCGGTGACGCGCATCAGCGTGCCGCCGCTCGATTTTCTGCTTTCCTACGCAATCATTTCTTGCGCGGTGACGGTGCTCGCCGTGGCGGCGCTCGCCAACGCGGTGAACATCATCGACGGCTTCAACGGCCTCGCGTCGATGGTCACGTTCATGATGTTCGCGTCGCTCGCTTACGTCGCGTTCCAGGTTCACGATGCGGTCGTGCTGTCGGGCTCGCTCATCATGATGGGCGCGGTGATGGGCTTCTTCATCTGGAACTTTCCCGCCGGCCTCATCTTTCTCGGCGATGGCGGCGCGTACTTCGTCGGCTTCATGCTCGCCGAACTTGCGATCATGCTCGTCATGCGCAACCGCGATGTCTCCGCGTGGTATCCGGTGCTGCTCTTCATGTACCCGATCTTCGAGACGTGCTTCTCGATCTATCGCAAGAAGTTCATTCGCGGCATGTCGCCCGGCATTCCGGACGGCGTGCATCTGCATATGCTCGTCTATAAGCGGCTGATGCGCTGGGCCGTCGGCGTGCAGAACGCGCGCGAACTCACGCGGCGTAACTCGCTGACCTCACCCTATTTGTGGCTGCTGTGCCTCATTGCAGTGATTCCCGCGACGCTCTTTTGGCGTCATACGGTGCATCTGTTCTGCTTCGTCGTGGTGTTTGCGGCCACTTATGTGTGGCTCTATGTGAGCATCGTACGATTCAAGGTGCCGCGCTGGATGGTGTTTCGCCGGCCGCATCCGGTGAAGAAGTAGTCCATTGCGCACGACCACAACGCCGCCCTCCTTCGGGCGGCGTTGTCGTTTGGTGCCTTATTTCAGGTGCTTTGCAAAGAAATCGGCCGTGCGCGTATTCGCGAGCTTCGCTGCCGCTGCATCGTAGTGCGCGCCATGATGGCGCGCGAAGGCATGGTGACAGCCCGGATACGTGTACGCCTCGATGTTGGCGTGACCTTGAACGGCGGCCAATACGCGATTGCGCGCATCGGCATCGATGAACTCGTCCTGTTCCGCCAGATGAATGAGCAACGGCGCCTTGATCTTCGGCAACTCGCGCAAGTGCTGGTCCGTGCCGCCGCCGTAGTATGAAACGGCGGCGTCGATATCGGTGCGCGCGGCCGTCAGAAACGACAAGAGGCCGCCCAGACAGAAGCCGACCGATCCCACCTTGCCCCGCACTTGTTCCAGACCGCGCGCGAAGCCGATGGTCGCGGCGATATCCTCGACGCCCGTGTTCAGGTCGAATGCGTTGTAGTACTTCATCGCCTGCTGCCACTCGGCCTCGGTGCGGTCCGTCAGATTCACATTCGGCTCGATTCGCCAGAACAGGTCAGGACATAGCGCGACATAGCCTTGTCGTGCGTATTCGTCGGTCGTTTCGCGCATGTCGCCGTTGATGCCGAAGATTTCCTGCAGAACGACGATGGCAGGCGCGGGCGTTTGCGCCGGATACGCGACGTACGCGTCGAAATCACCATCAGGCGTCGAGATGCTGAGCATGTCGGACATGTGTGTCTCCATTGAGCGGCACTACGCTATTTCATAGGCGAAAAAAGAAACGCGCGCCAGCATCGAATGGCTGGCGCGCGCTGCGCATTTTTCCGCGACGCGTAGAACTTGCCGCTTCAGGCCGTCGCAGGACGCGGCAAGCGTTGCGTCACATCCCGCGCGACGGCGAGATAACGCGCGGCGGTATCCGCAAGCGTCAGGCCGTTCAGCGGCCGGTGCGCGCGCGGCTGGCCGAGCGCGACGACGAGCGCATCCGCATAGGCTCTCGTATCGTCGGGATCGCACAGGCGCACGCTCGGAAAGTCCGCCGCGAAGCTGAAAGGACGAATCGTGCTCGCGACCACGGGCACGCCGGACGCGAGCGCTTCCAGAAACGCGATGCTGTGTCCTTCCGACCGCGAAGGCATTGCAAACACATTCGACGAGAACAGCAGTTCCGCCACGTCCGAACGCGGACCTTGCAAGCTCACGTTCTTCGAAAGCCCGAGCTTCTCGATCAGATCGCCCACGGCCGCGTGATACGCCGGATCTTCTATCACGCCGCACAGCAGCAGGCGCGCATCCGGCACGCGCTGCACGACTTGCTCGAACGCGTGCACGGTCGAAAGCTGATTCTTCACCGACGTATAGCGCCCGATCTGCACGATCTGCTGCGATGCGTGACCCGTCGTGCTCGCCGAACGCATCGAGAAGCGGGACATGTCGACGCCGTTCGGAATGAGCGTCATTGAAGGATGACGCCCGACCGCGCCGACGTAATCGTCGATATTCGCGGGCGACACCGCGATCACCGCGCGCGCCCGCCGCGAGAGCATGCGCTCGACACGCCGGAACATGCGGCTCTCGAAGTCGTTGGTCGCCGAGTGCATCACATAGACGACCGGCACCGCGAGCGGCAGCATGCGCGCATAGAACGCGGGAATGGTCGCGTGCGCGAAGAGCACGTCCGCCTGATACGCGCGGATCGTCCGATGCAATTCCAACAGCTTGCCGAAGCGTCCATGCATGCGGTCCGGAAAGAGACACTGCACGCCGTTCGCGACGAGTTCCGCCTGCAGCGCGGTGAAGTCGTCATGTGCCGGCATGAGCGACGCAATGGCCACCGTCTCGCCGCTTCTTTGCTGATGAATCGCCAGGTCTTTCGCCAATACCTCGGCGCCGGAAAGTCGCGGCGCCAGGACGAGATGTACGATGCGCATTTCAAGCCTCTCTGACGATGCGATAAAGCATCCACGCCGTTGCCGATGCAAGTCCCGCGGTCATGGACCACGCGATGCCCGTCACGCCCCACAGATGCGTGGCGATGGGCACCGTCACGCACAGCACGACTGCCTGCACGATGGACGCATGCGTCGCCACCTTCGGCATGCCGCTCGCGCGCAGCCACGACACGAGCACCGCGATCACCGCGCCGATCGCCATGTTGATGACGAAGATACGGAAGAGCGGCACCGCCGACAGCCACGCCGGCCCGAGGACGAGATTGAAGAGCGGCTCGGCCGCGACGCGCAATGCAACGACGAGCACCGTGAGCCCCACCGCCGCGAGCAGCAGATAGCGGCGAAAGAGCTTGCGCGCCCCCGCGACATCGCGCCGATGATGCTCCGAGAAAGTCGGAAACAGATACTGCGACATCGCGATGGCGGCATCGGCAAGCAGCATTTGCGCGAGCTTCGACGACATCTGATAGGCGCCCAATTGCAGCGGACCGAGCAGCTTCGCGACGACGACCTTGTCGAACTGGTTCAGCAGAAGATTGACGACGCTGCCCGCCCAGATCCAGCGGCTGAAGTTCACGTAATGCGAGATTCCCGCGAACGAGAAGCGAATAGGCGGACGCGGCGACATGGCGGTCCACGTGAGCGTCGTCTTCAATAGCTCGCCTGCAACGAGGCCGATCAGGACCGAGTACGCGCCCGCGCCCGACAACGCGCATGCGAGGCCGACTGCGCAGTCGGTGAACGCGGCCGACGTTTCCACGCCCGCGAGCTTCTGAAAGCCGCGCTGTCGCGTCACCGTGAAGTACGCAGGCGATGCGACGCCGCGCACCATGGGCAAGACGGCGGCAAGCAGAATCAACCCGATGGAGCCGCCCAGGTGGAACTGGCTCGTCATGAATGGCGCGAGCGCGGCGATCAAGAGACCGATGACTACGCCGCGCATCGCGAGCGTGGCCCATACCGCGCCGAGCTCGCTTTGCGAGGGCGCATCGCGTCCCTGCACGACGGCCTGCGCAAGCCCGGTATCGGACAACGCTTCCGCGATTGCGACCGCGAGCAGCGCGATGCTGACCGCGCCGATCGCTTCAGGCCCGAGAATGCGGCCGATGGCGAGAAACTTCAGCGCGACGAAGCCGCGCACGACCACTTGTTGAAGGAGCACCCAGAAGGCCGCATCGTGCTCGAACCGCGCGCGTGCTGGCAAGAAGGATAGCCGGACAGATCTCACTCACATTCCCCGTACTGCTGTATTTCGATTCGTGGCGCCGCGATATGTCGGTATCGCGTGCGATCCACCTTGCGCGTCGCGCGCGCGTCCTGTCCGAATGACAGGTACGCGCGAGGCCCGCGCTTCTTTTCAGGCGACTGTGGGAAAAATAGCGTGGCCGTCGGGGTTGCGGACGCCAACGCGTAGCACTATTCGGCAAGGGTGCGCGTTATCGCGGGTTGACGGTTGGCGTTTGGTGCTCTTCACCACATCGCGCGACGCGGATAAGCGCTGAAATATGGCCATTCAATGCGCGGGCGCGGTGTTACGTTCGATCTTCGACGACAC
Source organism: Caballeronia sp. GAWG1-5s-s (assembly GCF_023631445.1). NCBI lineage: Bacteria > Pseudomonadati > Pseudomonadota > Betaproteobacteria > Burkholderiales > Burkholderiaceae > Caballeronia > Caballeronia sp. GAWG1-5s-s. Next base: position 244,656 of record NZ_JALQDC010000010.1, read on the forward strand.
ACCGTGTCTCATTAGAAAACACCATGACGGATGCCACTTCACGATGAACGATACCGTTCTCATCATCGAGCCTGATTTCAGCGGTCACCGCTGGCGTTACGCGCAATGGGCCGCGAATGCATATATGGAAGCGGGCTTGCGCTGCCTGATCGTCACGGAGCCGCGCAATGCCGGGCATGCGCTCGTGAAGCAGATCCAGGAGCAAGGCAACGACGCGCTTAACATCACGTTCGTTGCGCCGCCGGAGCACGGCACCCGCAAGGGGCTTGGGTCCATCAGCTATATGCGCGCGCATGCGAACTTCAAGCACGCCTATGCGGTAGCGAGTCGCGAACGCAAGGTGGCGCTCGTCGTCGTGCCGTATGTCGACTACTTTCTGCTCGCGCTGCCGTTTCTGCGCTCGCCGTTCGGCAATACGCCGTGGGTCGGCGTCACCATGCGCTCGAACTTCCATCATCATCTCGTCGGCGTGCGCGCGCCGCGCCGGCCGCTCATCAATGCGGTGAAGTCGCGGCTATTCGCGCGTGCCATTCGCGTGGGCGGCATGAAGACGCTTTTGACCATCGACCCGACGCTGCCCGACTGGTGGAAGCGCAACGGCGGGCATGCGCACGGAACAAGCATCGACTATCTCGCCGATCCGTTTCCTGACGCGCATGCTGCCGAGCCATCGGCGGCGAGGCGCAGGCTCGGCCTGTCGAAAGGCATGCATGTGCTCGTCTATGGCGCGATCAACGACCGCAAGGGCATCTTCGAGTTGATCGAAGCATTGGCGCAGCGCAAGGACGGCGTGCACACGCCGAAGCTGGTGATCGCGGGCGCTCAGGACAAGGACGTACGCGCGCTGTTGAGCGAAGCCGCGGCCAAGCTGTTGCCCGCGCCGATCGTGCTGGACCGCTTCATTTCGAGCGAGACGGAGCTCGACCTCTTCTCCGCCTGCGATGTCGTATGGCTCGGCTATAAAGGCCACTACGGCATGAGCGGCGTGCTCGTGCAGGCGTTCCGCTTCGGCAAGCCGGTCATTGCAACGGCCGATGGCCTGATCGGCTGGTTCTGTCGCACGGGCGAGCTGGGACCGGTGATCGACGATCTCACGCCGGGCTCGATCAATCGCGCGCTCGACGATGTTCTCGCGCGCCGCAAGCGCCCTGTCGCCGCCGGACATCTGCTGGAGCGCAATACGCTCGGGCAGTTCAAAGAAACACTGCGCCAGGCGATCGCCTGACGCAGTCAGCATGACGCCGGTTCTGCGATCATCGCAGTAACCGGCTGATTCTTCGCATCAAGCCTGCTTTCCGACCACTTCCACCGCGTCCACCGTCTTCTGCGCCTGCGCTTTCCGCTTCGCCGGGAAGAGCGCATCGCGCATGCGCAGGAACGGGAACTCCACCGCACGCGTCGTCACATATCCAACCACGATCGCAATGGCGAACTGAGCCGCCATGATGACGCCCCACGCGGGTATCGCCGGAAGATGCAGCGCGGCCGCCTTGCGGATGAGGATATCGCCCGGTGCGAGCGCCAACGAATGCCACAGGTAGATGCCATAGGAATACACGCCGATCCACCCGATCAGCCGATAAAGCCGCGACTCGCGAATGCGCCCCGAGTACTCGACCGTCAGCACGATGAGCGCACAGAACCCGATGGCTTGCACGGTATAACCGATGCTTTGATCCAGCTCCACGTTGCGCGTGCCGAACACGAGCCACAGCACGAGCCCCGCGACGGCGGCCAACAACAGGCCTTTTCTCTGCGCGATACCGCGATACACCGCAGGCTTCAGCCAATAGAGCGCGGCGAGCATGACCCCGAACAACAGGCTGTCGATGCGGTATTGCGTATAGAAGAACGTGCCGTCGAGATCGCCGTTATAGACCGCGATGGTCCGGGCAATCAGCACGGCGACGCAGATCGACGCGAGCACGCTGAGAATCGTGTTGATGCGCGTCTGCCACCGCGCGAACACGATCAGCAGCAGCGGCAGGAACAGATAGAAGTGCTCTTCGACCGCGAGACTCCACGTCTGCGCAATCGACGAACCGAAATAGTTCTGCATGTGCGTGAGGTTCTGCACGAGGAACGTATTCGTCGGATGGCGTCCCACCAGCACGTGAAAAAGAATCAGCGCGTAGTACGCGGGCCAGATCTTGAAGAGGCGTCGCACGATGAAGCGCGTCGCGTCGATGCGTCCTTCCTGCGCATACTGCTTGAGCAGCAGGCCGCCGACAAGAAAGCCGCTCAACGTGAAGAACAGGTTCACGCCTTCGTGCCCGAAGCTCTTGAGCGGATACTCGATGGCGGCAATGAACGCGCTGCCGGTTGGGTATGAGTGAAAGTGATACCCCATGACTGCGATGATGGCGAGTCCCCGGATGAAATCGAGCTCGATCGATCGATTGGGTCCTGGCATGCGTGTGGCGCCGAAAAGGCTCATGGCCTTCCCCCCCTTCTGCGATGGTCTTATGTTGCTTATGTTGTATTGGATGCCTCGCCGCCGGGAGTCCTCATATCGGCGCACGCACGCGCATCGCGGATGTCATTTGGTCAATGCCGCCACTGACCCGCGAGGGCCAATTGCCGGCATGACCATAATCGTTCCGGAATAGCGGCGTGATCCGCCAGAATCGCATCGTTGCCGGACAGCCCCGCGCGCGCTATGCGGCATCGACAACATAGCCGTTCCCGCGCGGCGAACGGCGCTTAAGCGAGCGTGGCGCGGCGCACATGGGCAACCGTCGTTTCTCGCCGAACGCTAGTCGCAAAACGCCGCCGCGACGGCGTGCGCTTTTGGCCGCTGATATATTCGACCCGCAAATACGGGGTACCCGGGGACCGTCGCTCAAGCTGATTCAAACACACAACACGCGACTCAAGGCTTCCAGGGCACGAAGCGGATCCAACCGCGAGAAGTAAAGCTCGTCGAGCTTTGCCATCTAAAGAGAACGCCATGCGCAACAAGTTCGCCGTCGTCTGGATCTGGCTATTTCTGCTTCCGCTCGCATTCGACTTCAAGGGCGCGGAAACGGCCAGCAAAGCCATCCAGATTCTCCTCACCGTTCCCGCGATATTCGCAGGCGGCGCGCTTCTGCTGATCGCGCCACGCTTCGCGCAACGCTCGCGGCTTCGCACATGGGTCACGTCGCTCTTCATGCTGACCATCGTCGGCAGTATCGCGACGCAACTGATTCAGGGCAATGATTCGGGCAACTACATGCGCGTGATCCTGCCGTTCGCCCTCATGCTGCTCGGCTATCTCGTCGCGTGCCGTCCGTGGGATTCGCAACGCCTCGAGCAGTTCGAACGCGCGATGTACTGGTCGATGATCGCCTCGCTGATCTTCAGCTTCGTCTATGGCATGGCCACGGGCGGCGGGCTGGAAAACGTGCGTTTTCGCATCGTGTCGGTCACGTTCCTTTGTTTGCAGGGGCTGCTGCTGCATGAGTTCGTCATCGCCAAGCGCATGACCAAGTTCACGGTGCTGCTCTTTCTTGCGACCGTCGTGATCGAGTTGTTGAGCGTGACGCGCAGTCTGCTCGTCGGCACCGTGCTCCTCTTCGCCTATGCGACCTGGCTTGCCGCGCCCTCCGTCAAGCATCTCTTCACGGCGGCGCTGCGCGCGATCATGATCGCCTCGCTGCTCGGCGCAATGGTCGCCGCGTCCGCCGCGTTCTTTCCCGGCGTGGCCGAGCACTGGTCGCAGCGCCTGAACTTCGCGAAAGCCACCGAATCGGGCCGCGATCCGACGACCATCACGCGTCTCGCAGAAATGAAGGACCAGTACGATCAGACCACGTCCGACACGCTCGCGGTACTCGTCGGCAAGGGCTACGGTCACGATTATCGCTATTCGCCGACGTACTTGCCGGACCTCGCGGGCCAGTTCACGAAGAAGGACTTCTACGCGATCAAGGAATGGGCGGCCGGCCATAACTTCTGGGTCTATCAGTTGTTCGCCGGCGGCATTCTCTTCGGCATCGCATTGCCTGCCGCCGTGCTGTGGGCGCTCTACCGCGGGTCGATGGCGTACCGCTCATGGCGCAATCGCGCGCCCGACGCGATGTACCTACCGGTGCTCGGCCGCGCGTTGCTGGTCGTGGCCGCGCTGCCCGCCACCTCCGTCGGCGGCAATCCGCTCGGTAATCGCTTCTCGGGCATCGTATTCGGCGTAGCGCTCGGTCTGCTCGTCGCGGCATTCGCGCGGATTGCTCATGCCATGCGCACGCAGTCGGTGAATCGACGTTCGTTTAGGACGCCATACGGACGCACGCGCGACGATGTTCATGCCGACTGGCGCCCTGAATGGCGTCCGTACGGCCCGCAGCCGGAACTGAAGCCCGCGCAAGCACCGGGACTCGCACACGAGCATCACGGCGAGAGCCGGCACGACGCGCCGCCGGGAGCGAGCAGCTTCGCACCGTCCGCATAAAAGGCTTCGAAAAGCCAGCGGGCAAGTACGCCAACGAATCGGGGATCGTTTCGCCATGAAGATTTTGCATCTGCTTTCCACCGTCGATCCGCGCGCGGGCGGCCCAACCGAAGGCGTGCTGCAAAGCGGCCTCAGCATGCGGTCGATGGGGCATGAAATCGAAGTCGTCTCGCTCGATGCGCCGGATGCGCCGTATCTCGGCGCCTTTCCGCTGCGTCTGCATGCGCTCGGGCCGTCGCGCGGCTTCTATGGCTTCTGCCCGCGGCTCGTGCCGTGGCTGAAAGAGCATGCAGCACGTTTCGATGCCGTGATCGTCAACGGTCTCTGGCAGTACCATAGCTTCGGCGCGTGGAAGGCATTGCGCGACAGCGACGTGCCCTACTACGTATTCCCGCACGGCATGCTCGATCCGTGGTTCAAGCGCACGTATCCGCTCAAGCATCTGAAGAAGTGCCTGTATTGGCCGTGGGCCGAGTATCGCGTATTGCGCGATGCGCGGCGCGTGCTCTTCACGACGCAGGAAGAACGCTTGCTCGCGCGCGAGTCGTTCAGGATGTATCGCGCGAAGGAAGAGGTCGTGGCGTTCGGCACGCGTCAACCGCCCGCCGATTCGACCGCATTGCGTCAGGCGTTTTTGTCGAAGTTCCCGCAGCTCGCCGGCAAGCGTTCCATTCTGTTTCTCGGCCGCATCCATGAAAAGAAGGGTTGCGATCTGCTGCTCAAGGCTTTCGCAGCCGTACGCGATATCGACGCTCGCGCGCATCTCGTGATGGCGGGCCCCGACGATAGCGAATGGGCCGCGCAATTGCGCACGCTATCGAAGGAACTGGGCATCGAGGACCGCGTGACGTGGACGGGCATGCTGAGCGGCGATCTCAAGTGGGGTGCATTCCGCACGAGCGATGCCTTCGCGTTGCCTTCGCATCAGGAGAACTTCGGCATCGCGGTGGCCGAGGCACTCGGCTCCAGGCTGCCGGTGCTGATCTCGGACAAGGTCAACATCTGGCGCGAAGTGCAAGAGGATGGCGCGGGCATCGTCGCGAGCGATACGGTCGAGGGCACCATCGACGCCCTGTCGACATGGTTGCGCATGGACCCACAAGCCGCGGCCGCGATGCGCGAACAGGCGCTCGCCACCTTCATGCAACGCTTTCACGTGGAAGCCATGTCGAAGGACCTCGCACGCGTGCTGCGGGAAACGGCCAACAAGCGCGACGGCGGCCTCACGCGAGGCATGCTGTCCGCGTCCTTCGAACGTTATTGAGCCGAGCGTAGATAAGCGGCGAAGCGGTTTTGCGCCGCGATGATCTTGCTTGCGCAGTCGTCGTAATCCGAACCCCGCGCCCGTTCCGGGCCATACATGCCGCGACATTGCGCATAAAGCGCGATCGTCGCGCCATTGCCTTTCGCCACGCGCGTCGCCGAATAAACGGGCTTGCCCGAACGCGAAGGCACATCCGTCTCGATGGCCACCGCATCCGCGCGAATCACCGGCTGATTCGAATTCTCTTCGATATAACGCTTCGTGAGCGCCCACATCGCATCGCATTGCGCGGCGTCGCGGCACGCGACAGTCGCATTGCGCTGCGCCACATCGAGCGAGCGCTCGGAATACGAGAACCCTTCCGCACGCTGCGCCTCCTTTTCGGCGGACGAGCATGCAGCGAGCAACAACGAAGCGAGCGCGAGAACGGTGAGCTTTTTCACGGCGAATGAGCGATGAGCAAAGACCGAATGCGATTATAGCGACGACCGTTTCGCCAAAAGAAAACGCCGCCGGTCGTTCGACCGGCGGCGTCCCCTTTCCCCAAACGCCGGCTTTTAAGCCAGGTCTCCCCGCATATGCATTGCCGAAGCCGCCATCGGCAGGTCGGCTGGTGTCTCATTACGAAGCGGCGTGCCCGACGACGTGACGAGCGTGCCGATCGTATCGTCGCCCTTGATGACGCGCCCCAGATGCGCCGCAAGCCTCAACGTCAACGCGGCGATCGTGATGGTCGGGAAGTTCGCGCCGACCGTCGGGAACACGGAGCTGCCCGCCACATACAGGTTGCTCATGCCGTGGATCTTGAGGTTGCGGTCCACGACGCCCTGCTTCGGCGAATCGTGCATGCGCGTCGTGCCCATGTGATGCCACGTGCCTTCCAGCTGCGCGGGCCACGGCTTGCCTTCGAGCGGCTCGTCGAGCGTCACGTCGGCCACGCCGCCGCGTTGCAGTTCGGCCGCGAGATGCGCGACGGTACGGTCGAACGTGCGCTTCACCAGTTCCGTCACCTGCCAGTTCACCTTCACGCGATTCATGCCGAGCGAGTCTTTCTGCGCGGACAGCGTCACGCGGCTGTCGCGGTTCGGCTCCGCCTCGACGATCGTCTGAATCTTCACTTCGGTGATGAGCGGGCGCGGCTGCAACAAGCGCGCGAGGCCGAAGCATGCGGTATCGACCGGATGCGCGAGCATGGTCATGACATCGCCTGTCATGCTGTAGCCGGGCTGGTCCTTCTTCAAAAGCGCCTGCTTCGCGCGAATCAGGGCTTCGGAGCCCTTCGTGTTCTCGCCACGGAACACCGAATAGAACCATGCGCGTGCGTTGAGCAGCTTCTCGCGTTCGAGCACTTGCTGCGTGAGCGCGAACTGCGACGAGATGAACGTGCCATGCGCGGACACTGCCTTGTTCTGATAGTGATACTTGATGTCGTAGAGCTTGTTGCGCGCCCATTCCTTCTTGAACCGCACGTTCGCCGACATGATCCGCGGATGGTCCATGAAATAGCGGCCGACGAGGTCATGTTGATTGCCGACGCCCGCCGCCTGCACCTTGTTCGACGACAGCAGGAGGCGCGCATTCTCGATGCCGCCCGTCGCGAGCACGAACACCTTGGCGCGGATCCCGAAGCGGCGGCCGGACAGCGTGCCGACATCGATCTTCGTGACCGAACGCGCATCGCCGTCGGTATCGATGTTCAACGCGTTCGCGAACAGGAACACGCGCACGTTCTTCGCGGCCAGCAGTTGCTTGCGATATACCTTGCCGAAGCGCACGGGCGGGCTGAACTGCGAGATCGTGTCGCGCACGTTGCCGCTCGGGAACGGATGACGCCGCACGTCCGGGCGATGAATCGCCGCTTCCCAGTAGGCCGGGTCGAAGTTGTTTTCGCCGAGCTGCAACAACGCATGCGTGCGCGCGTAGTAAGGACGCAGCTCGTCGAGCCCGAAGGGCCAGCCGCTGTCGGCCACCCAGTCGCGCTTTTCGAAGTCCCACGGGTCGAGCGGCCGGCACCATCCGCCCCAGCAATTGCTGCTGCCGCCGAGAAAACGGCTGCGGCAGCCATCGGCGAATTCGTAAGGAACCCCAACGTTTTCGCCGCGATACAGGTCGCGCGTTTCGTCGTCGGCGCGGTATCCGCCGCTTTCGAGCAGCACCGCGTCGATGCCTTGCTTTTCCAGTTCCAGTGCAAGCGTGATCCCCGCCACGCCCGCGCCGACGATGCAAACCGTGGTCTCTATGACTGCGCCCTGGTCAAGGCTGCGGCTGTCAATGAACATTCCCCGTGCTCCTTCTTGTTTTATGCTTAAGCGGTGTCGCAGGATCGCATCCGGTGTGTGGTCCCGACAAGATCACTGCACTCTCGACTGCCAATATCCATTTACGCCGGGAAGCGTTTCCTGATGAAGCGCACCGGGTTACCGCCGTATACGCCTTCCGCTTCCAGCGAGCGATGCACCACCGACTGCGGCGTAACGAGCGCCGAGCGGCCAATGGTGACGCCCATCTGCACGACGCACCTGGATGTGATCCAGACGCCGTCTTCGATCACGATCGGTGCGACCTGCAAGTCCATGTTGCCGGCGGCATCGTGCGATCCCGTCGTGAGAAACGTCCCCTGCGAAATGCAGACATTCGAGCCGATGCGAATATCGGTCTGGTTATAGATCCATGCGTCGACGCCGAACCAGCAGTTGTCGCCGACGCTCAAATTCCACGGTGCCTTCACCCGGATGGGATGCGGCATCCGACAGTTCCTGCCGATGCGCGCGCCGAACGCGCGCAGAAATGCGACCCGCACGAACGAAACCGGTATGAGCTTGTTATTGATGAAGCATGCTTCGACGAAGAACCACACGAGCTCGATCAAGAAGCTACGCTTCGCCACGAAATTGCCCGGGCCTGCGCGCGACAGGTCGATCACCTTGCCGCGTCTCGCGGATGCCTCGCGCACGCCGTCGAAGCCGTCACTGCCGGCCGCGCCGATGCCTCGCTCGTCGATCGCTCTGTCCATGGTTCCCCACCCGTTTCGCTGTCCGCCTGCTGCACGTTGCGCGCAAGCGACTCTTTATTGGCCTTGTATGTCGGCGCGCCTTGCACGCGCGCATCCGTGTCGTCTCGCTTCTTCGTTCAAGACTGCATACGGTGAACCGATTATCAGTGAACGTTAAAAAGCGCCATGTGCGGTGCGGCACGGTTGGCCGTAACGGCAAGACTTTTGGCGCTGGCGGCTGATGCATCGCTCTATGCTGCATTCGAACGATCAAGCCGCGTGACGTAGCGTACCGATAAGCCGATGCGCGCTCTGTATAACGCTTAACGTAATCAGCCAGGAGAGACCATGAAACACGAGCTACGCGCGGCGCTCATGCCGCTTCTCATCGCTGCATTGGGGCCCTGCGCGCTCGCTGCATCGTCTGTCGCGCATGCGGGCAACTTCGCCGATGCCGCCATCAGCAAGCAGCAGGCGGGCGGCGGCGTGCCGTCGGAAATGGATTTGCTTGGGAGTCCGGATATCTATGCCGATCCGTACGGCGCGCCGACCAACGGGCGGGGCGGCCAGCGCGGGCCGATCACCAATGCGCAGACGGCGCAGGGCATCTCGCCGACGGACAAGCTGCTCGCGCAACAGAACGGATACGTGGGCAATCCGGGCGCCGGCGCGCAGCTGCGGCGCGTGGGACGCCAGGGCGACGCCAAAGCGATGCTGATGCCGCAAGGCGCGGCCGCCACGCTGTATCCGACGCCCAATGGCTTCAAGGCGCCGGCCAAAGCTGCGCGGGCGCGGGACATCTACAAATCGCCTTATTGATGAAACGACGCGCGGTGGATACGGCGCGTTGAGAATAACGCGCCGTATCACCGGCAAGACTGCTACTCGATCTTCTCGACCTGCGGCAGAATGGGCGCGCGCTCCGCGATGCGCGCGATGGACATGTCGACGGCATCGCTCAAGCGGGTGTCGGCCGTATCGCCGATCAGCGACTTCAGACGTTCTTCGAGCCGCGCGAACACCGACTGCGGCGACAAGCGTTCCTGCGCGAACAGACGCCCTTCTTCGCCGTAGCGCGCACGCAGCGCCGGATTGCGAACGAGCATGGTGATGGCGTCCGTCAATGCCTCGACGTTCTCCGGCGGGATCACCACGCCGCGTCCGGCTACAGCCTCATACAACTCGGTGCCCGGCTGCGCCATCGCGACGACCGCGCGCGCGCTAGCGAACATGCCCGTGAGTTTGGAAGGCATCACGAGATCTGCCACGTCGCCGCGTTGCGGCAACACGTGAATGTCCGCGAGGTTCAGCAACTCGTTGAGACGCTCGATAGGCTGCAACGAAAGGAAGCGCGTGTTCGGCAGATCGGCGCAACGTTCCTGCAGCTTCTTCTTGGTCGCGCCGTTGCCGCAGAACACGAACACGATATCGTCGCGCGCGGCGAGCGCGGCGGCGGCCTCGGCCAACACTTCCAGGCCCTGCTTCGCGCCCATGTTGCCCGAATAGAGCACCACCTTCGTGTGCTCGCCGATGCCGAGTTCCTTGCGGAAACTGCTCGGCCCGTCGATCGGGTAGATCGCCGTCGTATCGACCCAGTTCGGGAAGTGGAAGGCGTCGGCAGGCGCGACGCCTTTCTTCACCGCGCGCTCGACCATCTTGTCCGAGATGGACGAAACCACGTCGAACCGCTTCATCAGCCAGCGTTCGAATGCGAGCGCGCTCTTCGCCGCGCGTGCGTTCTTCAAGAGGCCGAGATCGAACGCGGCGTCTACTTCGAAGTCCTGAATGTGCAACCATGACCGCGCGCCGGTCAGACGGGCGAGCGCGAGCGCGCCCGGCGCGTTCATCAGGCTCGGCGCAATCGTCATCACGACATGCGGACGCCACAGCGCATGCGCGATGAGCGCAGGCAGCGACGCCAGCGCGAACGAGCCGAGATGCAGCATGCGCTTCGCGCCGCTCGGCTTTTTCGGCACCCACAACGGCGCGCGCCACAGACGCACGCCCTTGCGCGTTTCGAAGCGATGCCGCCAGCTTGCATAGCCATCGCCGATCTTCCATTCCGGATAGTACGGCGGCGCACAAACGACGCGCACGTCGTGCCCGTTTTGGGCCAACGCTTCCGCCATTTCCGCCGTGTATTTGCCGGTTCCCGTCAACTCGGGCGCATAGTTCAGCCCGTAGATCAGTATTCTCATGTGGTCCCTCGCCCGACAATCGCGCCCTGAGCCCCGAACGTGCCCTTTCGCCCGCAAAGCGCCAGCCATCGGGACGCGAAGACCGCGACCCGACGGCGTTTCACCCTTCCCCTTTCCGTTCGTCCTCCTTGACGTCTTCCCCGTTGGTGATTTCCACCGACTACCGAACCGTCAATTCGTCAGCAACAGCGCGCAACCCCGCGCGATGTTCGCCGCAGCCGAAGGCGGATCGAAACGCTGAATCACATCGGTACAGCGCTTGGCGACGCCTGCCGTATCCGCGAACGCTTCGAGCGACTTGAGCATCGTCCGATGCAGGCTCGCGACATCGCCTGCGGGGAACGAATAGCCCGACACGCCCTCCACCACCAGCTCCGGCACGCAGCCGCAACTCTCGCTCACGATCACCGGGCAACCGTGACTCAATGCCTCATTGGTCACGAGACCCCACGGTTCACGCTTGCTCGGCAGGACCATGCAGGTGGCGCCGAAATATTCACGCGAGAGCGGCTCGTCCTGAAGGCTGCCCAGGAAATGCACGGCGTCCTGCAGACCGGCTTCCGACACCTGCTTCTTCAGATCATCCCCGAGAGGACCGGTGCCGACTATGCGCAACTCCGCATTCGGCACGTTTTTCCTCAACTGCTTGAACGCATCGACGAGCGTATCGATACCTTTTTCCGCCGACAAGCGCCCAACGAACAGAAACACCGGCTTATTGCCCTGCCGATGCGCCAGGCGATCGTCCACCACCGTCTCCGGCGAGAACGACCGCGGCAGCGCGGCGGCCTGGCACGGAATGAAGATCTTCTCCTGCTTCGCGCCGAGCGACATCAGATACTCGCGGCTGCGCGTGCCGAATGCGAAGTAGCCATCGCACAGCGCAAAGAACACGCGCTTCGGAATGGACGTCAACATGCGGCGCGGATTGTCGCGTCCGGTCGAATCGCAGAACACGGCGCGACGCTTTCCGGTCACGATGCACGCTGCCATCATCGCCCAATATTCGGGGCGGTGATAACCGGGAAGAACCACGAGATCCGACTTCGCCTTGAGCACTTCCCACACGAGACGCGCCGTCATGCGCCACGTCGGCACGTCCTCGTAGCAGCCGCTGTACAGCTTGGTCATCGGATAGCGGTGATACGAGTAGTCGACATCGGAGAAGCCGATGCGGTCGTGCTCCGTATCGGCGATCTGCACCATCGAATAGCGAATGGAACCGGACCCCGCGATGTTGTGCAGCGCCGACAGCACCGCCCCCTTGTGCCGCGACCAGACGACGTTATGAAAGATGGTCACTGAAGCCATTTTTATTCTCCCTGGACTGGATGCCACGCGTTTTCAGGCAGCGACGGGCGCCGGCTGCATGGATGCGTAGCGATCGAGGAAGTCGCGATAAGTCGCGCGAATGCCGTCTTCGAGGCCGGTCGACGCCTTCCAGCCCATGCCTTCGAGCTTCGACACGTCGAGCAGCTTGCGCGGCGTGCCGTCCGGCTTGCTCGCATCGAACACGAGCTCGCCTTCAAAGCCGACCACGCGGCATACCGTGTGCGCCAGTTCGCTGATGGTCAGGTCATGGCCGACGCCGACGTTGAACACGCCTTCGTTGACGTCGCTTTCCATCAGGAAGGTCGCTGCATCGGCGAGGTCGTCGACATGCAGGAACTCGCGACGCGGCGAGCCCGTGCCCCACACCGGCAGCGTCGCGTCGCCGCGCAGCTTCGCTTCGTGTGCCTTGCGGATGAGCGCGGGCAGCACGTGGCTACTCTTCAGGTCGTAGTTGTCGTTCGGGCCGTACAGGTTCGTCGGCATGAGCGAGACGAAGTGCGTGCCGTATTGACGGTTGTACGCCTCGCACATCTTGAGACCCGCGATCTTCGCGATGGCATACGCTTCGTTGGTCGGCTCGAGCGCGGATTGCAGGAGATACTCCTCCTTGATCGGCTGCGGGCACGCCTTCGGATAGATGCACGAAGACCCGAAGAACACGAGCTTCGAAACGTTCCAGCGGCAAGCCGCATGGATCACGTTCGTTTCGATGGCGAGGTTCTCGTAGATGAACGAGGCGGGCATCGTCGAATTGGCGAGAATGCCGCCGACGCGCGCCGCCGCCAGGAACACGACGTCGATCTGCTCTTCTTCGAAGAAGAGGTTCACGCCGCCCTGATCCGTCAGATCGAGATGCGCCTTGGTGCGCGTCACGATGTTGTCGTAGCCGGCTGCGCTCAGACGGCGCACGAGCGCCGAGCCGACCATGCCGCGGTGTCCCGCGACGAAGATACGTGCGTGCTTGTTCATGGCTTACTCGTGATGTTCGAGAGCCTTGAAACCGGCGAGCGTCACGAGCGCGTCGCGACGGGCGATCTGATAGTCCGCGCGGACCATCTCCTTCACGAGGGACTCGAAGGAAGTCGACGGCTTCCAGCCGAGCTTGTCGTGCGCCTTCGTGGGGTCGCCCAGCAGCGTTTCCACTTCGGTCGGACGGAAGTAGCGCGGATCGACCTTGACGATCACCTGGCCCGGCTTGAACTTGGTGTCGCGGTTGTCGACGCGATCGACGATACCCACTTCGTTCACGCCCTCGCCTTCGAAGCGGACATGCACGCCGAGTTCTGCTGCCGCGTGCTGCACGAATTCACGCACGCTGTACTGCACGCCCGTCGCGATCACGAAGTCTTCGGCCTGTTCCTGTTGCAGCATCATCCACTGCATCTCGACGTAGTCGCGCGCATGGCCCCAGTCGCGCATGGCGGACAGATTGCCGAGATACAGATCTTCTTGCAGGCCCACCGCCATGCGTGCAATGGCGCGGGTGATCTTGCGGGTCACGAACGTCTCGCCGCGCACCGGCGATTCATGGTTGAACAGAATGCCGTTGCATGCGTACATGCCATACGCTTCGCGGTAGTTCACCGTGATCCAGTAAGCGTAAAGCTTCGCCACGGCATACGGGCTGCGCGGATAGAACGGCGTGGTTTCGCGCTGGGGGATTTCCTGCACGAGACCATACAGCTCCGACGTCGAGGCCTGATAGAAACGCGTCTTCTTTTCGAGGCCGAGAATGCGGATTGCTTCGAGAATGCGCAGTGCGCCGAGACCGTCCGCGTTGGCGGTGTATTCCGGCTCTTCGAACGACACGCCCACGTGCGACTGCGCTGCCAGGTTATAGATTTCGTCGGGCATCACGCGCTGGATGATGCGCACGAGGCTCGTCGAATCGGTCAGGTCGCCGTGATGCAGGAACAAACGCTGGTCCGGATCGTGCGGATCGCGATACAGATGATCGATGCGGTCCGTGTTGAAGAGCGAGCTACGGCGCTTGATGCCGTGAACTTCGTAACCCTTCTCGAGCAGCAGTTCAGCAAGATACGACCCGTCTTGCCCCGTAATACCCGTGATCAAAGCAACTTTGCGGTCCATGTTTAACCTCTTATTCTGCGGTCTGAAGTTGGCGCGCGGCGACGCGCCATCATTGTTATTTCTGTTATTGCTCGCCTTATTCGGCGATGCTTTCGTAGCCGTAGTAGCCGGCGTAGGTGCTGCCCATCAAAATCTTCGATTGCGGAACGTCGGTGAGCAACACGCCCTTCATGCTCACGCCCCCGTGATGCAAGCGCTTCATCGTCTCGCCGATTTCCTGCACCTGATTCTTGCCGTGGCGCACGACGAGCAGGCTCGTTCCCGCGTGCTTGCCGATGACCGTTGCGTCAGTGACAGCCAGCACAGGCGGCGTATCGACGACCACGAGGTCATACATCTGCTTCAGTTGCTCCAGCACTTCGCCCAGGCGATCGCTGGCGAGCAGTTCCGACGGATGCGACGGCAGCGAGCCCTTGGTGATGAGGTCCACGCCCGGCAGCACATCGTGCAGGATCGCGCTCGACACGTCTGCGCCCATCAGCACATCCGAGAGACCCGGCGAATGACGCACGCCGAAGTGCGAGTGGATGTCGCCGCGACGCATGTCGCCATCGATCAGAAGCACGCGCTTTCTCGTGGATGCAACGAGCGTCGCGAGATTCACCGACAGGAACGACTTGCCCGCTTCCGGACGCGAGCCCGTGAGCATCACCACGTTGTTGCGCGCATCGGCCATTTGCAGTTGCAGCGACGTACGCAGGCCGCGAATGCCTTCCACCGCTGCATCTTCCGGCGCTTGCGCGGCCAGAACGTGCAGACCTTCGCGACGCATGCCGACCTTGCGTTGCAGGCGCAGTTGCTGCGTGCTGCGCGGCACGATGGCGAACACACGCACGCCCAGCTGCTTTTCGATCTCTTCCGGACGCTCCACGCCGCCATACAGCGACTTGCGGATGAACGCGACGATCACGCCGAGCACGAGGCCCACGCCAGCCGAAATCAGGATCACGAGCAGGCGCTTCGGGCGGACGGGATCGTCGGCGGCCTGCGCGTAGTCCACCACGCGCACGTTGCCGATCTGCCCTGCCTTCGCGATGCGAAGCTGTTGCGCGCTGTTAAGCAGGTTCGTGTACAGCTCGGTGTTCACGCGGACATCGCGCAGATAACGCAGTGCCGTTTGCTCGGTGTCGGGCAGCGTCGACACGCTCTTGCCAAGACGCGTCTGCGCGCCGGACAGCGAAGCGATCTGCGCATCCAGTGCCTGCACCGACGGATGATTCGGCGTGAAGCGTTGCGACAGTTCAGCGCGTTGCTGTTGCAGGTCCGTGAGCTTGGTCTTGTTATCGACGATCTGTTGCAGCAACAGACGGCTTTCCTCGCTCAAGTCCACCGTGCCCTGGTGATTGCGGAACGTGTTGTAGCGCTGTTCGGCATCGTCGAGCTGCTTCTTCAGGACAGGCAGTTGCTGATCGAGAAAGGCCAGCGTGTGTTCCGCTTCGGCCGAACGCTTGTCGGCATCCTGCTGCACGTAGCGGTTCGCGATGTTGTTAACGATCTGCGCCGCTTCCTTCGGATTGCGCCCTTCGAGGCTCACGCTGATGATGCCCGATTGCAGCGCCGTTTCAGCCACCGTCAGACGCTGCTGAAGGTTGTCGATGGTCGTGAGCGTGGAGAAGCGTTGCAGGTCGAAGTGCACGCCGGGCGCGCCCACCAGCTTGTCCACCTTCAGCTTGACCGGGCCTTGCGCCGTCATGCCGGTGGCTTCCTGGCCGACCTTGCCGGTCAGCACCACGACGCCTTCCGGATCTTGCAGCGCGTAGGCGCCGTCTTCGCCGGCAACCAGCGTGAACTTCTGGTCGTAGAGTTCCTTCGGCGTGTCGAAGAGCGGCACGCTGATCTGTTCGTTGCCCCATGCGAAGCGCGACAGATAGCCCGCGGGCGGCGTCACGTTCAGCATCGAGAACACGTTGCCGATCGCGCTGCCGATCACCGGAATGGAATGGGGCGCGGCGCTGATGTCGAGGTGCAGGCGGCGCACCGTGTCGTCGACGACAAGGCGCGAACGCAGCAGTTCGATCTGCGCGGCGGTGGTCGATTTCGCATCGAACATCTGCGACACGGCTTGCACCGCGTTGACGTTCGCGTTGGCGTTGTTGTTCGCGTTGGTCTCTTCGACCTGAATGAGGGCGTCCGCTTTGTAGGTCGGCGGCGCGATGAATGCGTAGGCCGTCCCCAGCGCGACCACCGCGAGCATGACGACCGTCACGAGTTTCCAGTTGCCGAATACGGCAGCCAGATAGTCGGATAATCGCAACTCGTCGCCGGTCGAGACGTCCGAGTAGCGTGCATCAAAGTTCATGGCCATGGTCTCGCTCGCTTATTTCTTTGAATGTCGCACAAGGTCTCCGGCGCGCCCCTGCGCGCCGGTCATACTGCAAGAATGTAAGACTTGCTATTGCTATTGCTTTTACTTGGTGATGACGGCTGCCGTCAGACCGGCGTTGATGGCCGGCAACAGCAGGTTCAGGACACGGCTGAAGCGGACGAGCCCGTTGTTGTCCACATAGACCACGTCCTTCGGCTGCAGCTCGAAGCTGTTCGCAAGCAGCATGGACACCGGGGAACGCGCATCGAGCTTGTACACCTCGGGGTTGTCCGTCTGGCCATTGCGGATCACGTACAGCTCCTTCGGATCCGACGTCTCGGCGTTGAAGCTGCCGGCCTGCGAGATCGCATCCGAGAGCGTCAGCTTGCCGTTGCGCATCGGGATCACCGTTGCAGGCTTCGTCACTTCGCCCATCACGTACACGCCGTTGTCTTCGCGCGAATCGATGCGCAGTGCATCGCCGCCCTTCAACAGGATGTCCGCCGGGTTGCGGCCCTTCGCGGTCATCCCGGCGATGTTGATGTGATACGTCACACCATCACGGATAAGCGTGACACGACTTTGATCCGCCGTTGGTGCGAAACCGCCCGCACGGCCGATAGCTTCCGTCAGCGTCATCGGAATGTCGTTGATTTGCTGCGAGCCGGGCGTGCGCACTTCGCCGTCGATGTAGACCTGATGCGCACGGAACGATGCGACGCGCACCGTCAGCTGCGGCTTCACGAATACTTTGGACAACTCGTTATACAGCTCGCGCTGCACTTGCGATTCGGTCTTGCCCGCGACATGGATCGCGCGGTTGACGTACGGGAACTGCAGGTTGCCGTCGGCATCCACCACGAAGCCGGGCGCGGCATCCGCGGGACGCGTCTGCTGCGGCGGCTGGCCGACCGCGGCCACGAGTTCCGGGTGATCCCACACGGTGATCTGCAGCACGTCACCCGGCCCGAGCGTGTATGCACGCGCCTTGCCGTAGAGGCTCGCGTTCGGATCGACCGTGCTGGTCGGCTGCGCGGCCTTCAGCTTGCGCACGAGCGTGAGATCGATCGGCGTGATCGGAATGTTCACGGCCGTGGCCGGATCGCCCTGGTCGTTGGACGTTTCGGTGAGTGCGGCGGGCCTGTCCATGTGCATGCCCGGTGCGAGCGCGCAGCCCGCGAAGATGACACAGAGTGAAGCGGCCGCTGCCAGGCTCGAGAGCCGGAAGACGCCCGACACGTTCGTATTGGCGGCCATGGATGTGGTGCCCGGTTGTTGTTGGTTGTGCATGATGGTCGTCCCCTGCATCAATATGCGTTGGTGTGGCGTAGTCCCTTGAAGATCGTAGCGGCGATGATTCTCATATCGAGTCCGAACGACCAGTTACCGAGGTAGTACAAATCGTGAGCGACGCGTCCTTCCATTTTTTCAATCAGATCAGTTTCCCCGCGAAAGCCGTTGACCTGGGCCCAGCCGGTGATGCCCGGCTTGATCCGGTAACGATGGATATACCCCGACACGACCTTCTGATACAGGTCGTCATGCTCCAGTGCGTGCGGACGCGGGCCCACAACGGACATGTCGCCGAGCAGAACGTTGAAGAACTGCGGCAGCTCATCGAGGCTGGTACGGCGCAGAAATGCTCCCACACGGGTCACGCGCGGATCGTTGCGCGTGGCCTGGCGAAGCACGCCGGCCTGTTCCGTATGCACACGCATGGAACGGAACTTGTAGATCTTGAAGACGCGGCCATCCGCGCCCTTGCGACGTTGCGTGAAGAGCACCGGCCCGCGCGACGTGAGCTTGATCGCAATGGCGATGGCGATCAGCAACGGCGACACGGCGATGATCGCAAGCAGTGCGAACAGACGGTCGAAGATTTCCTTTTGCAACAGCGCGCTTTGCGACAGCGGCGAAGCCACGAGATTGATCGCCGTTTCCCCGAGCAGATCGGTCACGCCCGCTTCGAAGAGCGCGAGACTGCGCACATCCGGAAGGAAACGCACGTTGACGAGATCGTCGCGGAACTCGTTCACGAAGCGCAGGATGGTGCGCTCCTCCGACAACGGCAACGCGAGCCACACCTCATGCACGTTCTGCGTGCGCACGAAGTTCACGAACGCGTCGTAGTCTTCGTACACCGGAACGCGCGTGTTGAGCCGGCCGGCTTCCGGCGCCACGTTCAGCGCGGCGGTGACACGAAAGCCTGAGTTCTTCGCGCGGTCCAGCTTCTTCGCGATGGAGTTGCCATGCCTGCCGCAACCCACGATCGCCACCTGGTGCAGGTTCATGCCCGCGTTGCGCATGCGCGCCAGCACGACGTGCATGGCGAGCCGCCCCGCGATCATGAGCCCGCCCGATACCGCCGTCCAATAGGCGAACCAGAGGCGCGACACATAGTCGAGGCGGTGCAGCGAGAACATCAGCGCAAGCGCGCAGCCCTGCACGACCAGCCAGCCGAGCGACACCTGGCAGGCGAGCATCACCTTGCTGCGGCCGCGCCATGATTCATAGACGCCGAAGCCCGGAAACAGCGCAAGCGAAAACGCCGCCGCGAACGCGACGAACGCTGCCGAATGCGCATGTGCCTCTATGTACTCGAACCTGATCTGCGACGCCACCGCCGCGCCGCCGACGATCATGGCGACGTCGAACAGGCGCGCGAGCAACCCTTGTAAATCGCGCATGTCTCTTCCCCGAACGATTCAACTTGCAAAAGAACTACCTGTGTCTCCTCCTCGCATGCCGGTCTTGGTGTGTTGCCTGCCGTTGCAAGAAAGCTGTCTCACTGCCCCCGAAGCGCTACTCAGTTGCGGCCGTACTTGTCGTCGAAACGCACGATGTCGTCCTCGCCGAGATAGCTGCCCGACTGCACTTCGATGATTTCGAGCGGCACCTTGCCCGGGTTCTCCAGACGATGCCGCACGCCGAGCGGAATGAACGTGGATTCGTTCTCGCTCAGGAGGAACTCTTCTTCGCCGCGCGTGACGAGCGCCGTACCGCACACGACGATCCAGTGCTCCGCGCGATGGTGATGCATCTGCAGCGACAGGCGCGCGCCCGGCGCCACGACGATGCGCTTCACCTGGAAGCGGTCGCCATGCTCGATGGAATCGTAGAAACCCCACGGGCGGCGCACCTTGCGATGCGTGTCCGCTTCGGGCGCATGCTGCTCGCGGATGCGGGCGACGAGGCCCTTGATGTCCTGCACGCGCGAACGGTCCGCGACGAGCACGGCGTCATCCGTTTCCACGACGATGATGTTGGTCGTGCCCACGCAAGCGACGAGACGTCCGCCTTCCGAGCGCGCATAGCTGGAGGTCGCGCCTTCGAACACCACGCGGCCGCTCGCCACGTTGCCCGAGTCGTCCTTGTCCATCGCGTCCCACACGGCGTCCCACGAGCCGAGGTCCGACCAGCCCGCGACGAGCGGCACGACCACGCCTTCGAACGGCGCGTTCGCGGTGCCGATGTGCTCCATCACTGCGTAGTCGATCGAATCGGACGGCGCGCGGCCGAACTCGCCCGCGTTCGGACGGAAGAACTTGCCGTCGGCCTTGCCTTCGCTCAGGGCCGCGCAGCAGGCCGCGTGCATGTCGGCGTTGAGCGCTTGCAGCGCCGCCAGCCACACGCTCGCGCGCACCACGAAAATGCCGCTGTTCCACCAGTACGTGCCCGCCGCGACGTATTGCGCGGCCACTTCGGCGGCCGGCTTCTCGACGAAACGCTGGATCTGATGCGCGCCGTCTTCGAGCGCGTCGCCGAGACGGATATAGCCGAAGCCGGTGTCGGGGCGCGTCGGCGGAATGCCGAGCGTCGCGATCATGCCGCGCTCCGCGTAGCCCGCCGCGATCTCGATCGCGCGATGCAGCGCGGGGATGTCCGCGATGGAGTGATCGGCGGGCATCGCCACCATGATCGCGTCGCGGCCGTCCTTGCATGCGGCGAGCGCGGCGAGCGTGAGCGCGGGCGCCGTATCGCGGCGCGCGGGCTCGACGATGATCTGCGCCGTCACGCCGCTTTCGCGCGTCTGCTCTTCCGTCGTGAAGCGATGCTCTTCGCCGCATACGATGATCGGCTCGGCGCTGACATCGAAGCCGCCCTTGAAGCCTTTCATGCGCGAAACGGTCGCTTGCAGAAGCGAGTCGCGGCCGACAATGCCGATCAACTGCTTCGGAAACTGCTCACGGGACATCGGCCACAGGCGCGTGCCCGAGCCGCCGGCGAGAATGACCGGCACGATCCGGCGGCAAGGCTCGGCCGTCATGACCGAGCCTGCCTCCTCACCGCTCCTACCTACCATCACCTCACCTTCCGTGCGTGCCTCATTACTCATCGTAGGACTCCTGCCTGCATGTTCGTGTGCGCGGCGCTGTGTGCCACTGGCCGCCCGAGAATGATTGGCCCGCGGACCAAGATGGTCCGGCCAAATGTTCGACGCTTTGCGCCACCCCTGTCCGCTATCACACACAGTGCGGCGCGCATTCTTGTACCTTCGACCTTCTGTCTCCTGCCATGCCGTGCCGCGCTTTAGCCGTTGGCTTCGCGCCGGCTCTGCATCCGGTATTCGGTGGGCGAGATCAGAAGACGCTTGCGGAAAATCTTGGCGAGCCGGTCGCCGTTGCCCATGCCGCTGCGCCGCGCGATCTTGTCCACCGGCAGTTCCGAGTCGGTGAGCAGCGCGCAGGTGACGGCGAGGCGTGCCTGAAGCAAATAGTCCGATGGCGTGATGCCCATCTCGATCTTGAAGCGGCGCAGGAAGTTGCGCTCGCTCATCGCGGCGACCTGCGCGGCATCGACCACGGAAATGGGCCGCTCGCAGTTGTCCTGGAGCCAGCGCGCCGCCGCGCGAATCTTGTCGCCCGCGGATGCCGCGCCGCTGTCGCCGAGAATCGACACGAGCTTCGCAGCCGAGCCCGGCATCAGGCGTTCGGCGACACTGCGCGATACGTCGAGACCGAGATCGCGCTTCACGAGCATGAGCGCGCCCTTCATCGACTCGTAGCGGTCGCCGCCGTCGGCGGACGCGTCGTCGCGCAGCTGGATCATCGCGTTGCCGTAGCGCGCCTGAGCATCGCCCGCGCCGCCGATGCCTGCTGCTTCGAGCACCTTGCGGCCTTCGGAGATCGCCTTCACGACCGTGGTCTTCGAATTCATGCGGCGCACCCATTCGACGATGCGCTCGTCCTTCGCCGCTTCTTCGGCGCCGCGGCCGCCCGCGACGAAGAGCGCGTCGAAGCCGCCGTAGTGGCGCGCGTCCAGCCCGTCGGTCCAGACGCGTACCGACGAGGCGCATGCGACGTTGCCGCCTTCGACGGACAGGAATCGCACGTCATAGGTGCATTCGGCGCGCGTCTTCAACGACGACAGTTCGTTGGCCATGTGAAACACTTCAGCGACGATTCCCGCGCCCAAAAGCGAGAATCCGTCGAACAGCAAAATCGCGATGCGTTTGACCTCGACCTGCGACGGTCGCGTCGAGGGAGGCGTCCAACCCATCACAGCGGGTTCGAGTGTGGCGTAAGGCATGGTCATCCTCTGCAGCTTTGTTTCCAGGGTGCGGAAGAGTTACTCGGCCATTGCGTTGCATCAAGGCGTTTCCCGAACTTCGCCGGGTTGCCGTGACCGATGGGAACGAGACGTTGGCGGAATCGGTCCGCTGGTGTGAATAATAAGCAGACAGAGATTATTTGTGGGCTGATTTTCGCGCCTGAACCACAAAACCTCTCCGGTTATGAGGGTGAGCGCACATTGATAACCCCTTTGGAATCCGGATGACCGCGCTTATCAAAGCGAATCGGAAAAGATTTGCCGATTCATCATACAAACGGTTACACGATTCTTCGTTGCGCTGTAAATAGCGTTCTGTGCGATGGAACACCGACCCGCCCGCAAACCCTCGCCGGTCGGCCCTGAGCGGCTCCCGGGCTAATTGCGGCGTGTCCGTTGGACGGCGAAACTGATTCATCCGTGAAACATCGAGCGAGAAGGTAAGCAGTCGATGTACAGAGCTAATCGGCAATTCCTGGTTCATACCGGGCGAAGCTGTTCCGCGCCTAATGCAATTTCCGCGCAAGGCAGTTAATGCACTTTCGAAGAGTCGATTAATTCCACTTCGCTTTAATAATCTCACCTGAAACGAAAAGCGATCACTCGTTAAAATACCGGCGGATTAATTATTAAACAACATAATCGACGGTTTCAAATAAGCGCCGATGACGCGGCGCAAACGACGCCGGAAGCCCTGAACGCACCGCACACGCGGGGCTTCGCGCTTCGGACATTTCCGCCATTTGCTAGTTGTTTGCGGCGGCGCACGGAAACTGAATTAGGCACCGCGCCTCATGGTTTGCATGTAATCGTCGGGTGAAACCGGCGAGTTTGTCCGACGGATGGACTCGCCCGAAAGGGACTTGAAGGCGGACATCGCATGAGAAATCGTCGGTCAGCTTTTCCGACTTTTTCGCCACGCGCATTAACGACTTTGCGGACCGTCCTGTTTCACTTCTGATATGTCGCGCGGCAACGGAGCGAACAAGCGTTTCTTCCCGTGACGCATTCATCCGACGAAGGGCATCCGCGCGTGCGTGCGCGCACGGTCGCCCTTGCGCGCGCGCGCCATCGTTGGGCCGACATCGCGCTTGCCGCGTCCATTACCCGAACGTTCGTACTATGAACCGATATCCGCGTATGCGTCGCCTGGCGATAGCGAGCGCCGCCCTTTTGACGATCACTGGCTGCGACAGTGCGACCTCCGACGAAGCCCCGCCACGCGAGCTGCCCGCCGCCGCCGTGCAACGCACCGCGTCCGACACGCCCGCGTTCCGCTGCGAGGCGCCTGCATCGCCGGTCAGCGCGGCTGCCGCCACGAGCGCGAATGCCGCCATCATCGAAGCCGATACGCCCGGCAGCGACGGCACCCGCATGTTCCCGCTCGATGCGCCGCTGCGCATTGCGATCACCACGCGCGCCCCATCCGACGACACGGTGAACTGGCAGATCCGCGACGCATGGAACACGGTGAAGGCAAGCGGCCGCTTCGCCGTCGATGCGCGAGCCGCGACGGTCACGCTCACGTGCAGGTCTCGCGCGTCGGGCTACTTCGCGGTGAGCGCGTCGCTCGAATCGGGCAAGCAGGCGTTGCCGACGCGCGGGACGCGGCCCGCTGGAATCGCCACGTTCGGCGTGTTGCCGGACGTGGCGTCGGCGCTGCCCGCCGTGACGTTCGCGCGGCCGGACGAGCATCGATTCGGCGGCCAGGGCGCGGCGTATCTGAAGCCGGGCGAAGGATGCTGCTCCGGCGACGGCTATCGCCCGCTGTATCCGGATCTCGGCCTCGCGTGGGTCAACGACAACCGCAACTGGTATATGACGGAGGAGAAAGGGCCGAACACGTTCGACGCATCCAAGGACAATCTCGCGCCCTTCTTCAAGCCCGGCGATCTGTTGCGCCTGATTCAACTCGACGGCATTCCCGCCTGGGCGAGCCCGACCAAGACGACCACGCACAGCTACGCGCCCGCATCGCTCGATGCCTACCGCGACTATATGAAGCGCGTCGGCGAAGAATCGAACGCGGTGCAGAAGCGCTGGTTCCCCCGACAGGCGCACAACTATTATCAGGTGACGTGGGAGCCGGATTATGAAGGCGGCCTGCCGTGGCGCGACTCCGATGCGAATCTCGTCGCGATGTACAAGGCCACGCACGAAGCCATTCACGCGGGCGATCCGAACGCGGTCGTGATGGGACTCACGCTTTCGAACCTCGCGTCGAACGCGGCGTGGCTCAGGCGTCTTGCGCCGCTCGGCATCGGCAAGTATCTGGATGGCGTGAGCGCGCATGGCTATTACGACGTGGGCACGTCGCCGTCGCATCCGCCTGAACGCTTCGATGCGAACCCGACAACGGCCGCCAAAGCCATGCCCGCGGCCATGCGCGAATTGCGCCGCACGATGAGCGAGGTCGTGAAGCCAGGCGCGAAGCTGTTCGTCACGGAAACGGGCGTGAGCTACGACATCGGCAGCAAGTACGGGCCGAACACGCCGAACTGGAACGTGCTGTACGCGCAAGGCGCGGTGCTCGCGCGCACGCATCTGATGCTGCTCGGCGAAGGCGCGGATGTGAGCTTTGTCTTCTATGCGGCCGATCCGCCCGAGGTGGGCTACGGCGTGTTCTTCGATCTCGTCAACGCGCAAGGCGGCTATGGCCAGAAGCTCATCAGCCCGAAACCGGCCGCCATGGCCGTGGCCGCGATGACGCGCATCATCGACGGCACGACGACGCTCGGCTATCTCAACGGAACGCCCAAGGGCGTCTATGCGTATGCGTTCCAGCGGCTCGATGGCGGCAAGGTGGTCACGGCGCTCTGGTCGCACAGCAACACCTCGTGGCCCGGCGCGAACGGCTTCGACGCGACGCGTGCGGTGAACTACAGCCTCGCCGTGGATGCGCCGGGCAAGTCCGGAACGGTGACGGTGTTCGACATGATGGGCAACGCATCGACGATGCCGTATAGCGACGGCCGCGTGGCGCTCAAGCTGACCGAAGCGCCGGTCTACGTGGTCTCGACCAACGCCGATGTCATGCGCGCGAACGTCACGAAACCGGTGGGCTATGTCGGCCAATAAGTCGATGGCACGACTAAGCGATCTTTAGTCGTTTAATACCAGTGCTGCGGCGGCCTGCCGCATGCACCCTCACGCTACACTGTTCGCGCCGGGCTGAGACGGTTCAGCGGGGACCGGCAACAACATTCATAACGATTAAAGCAAATGACCAACGCAATGGCGATGTTGAGCGAAGCGGATTTCATGACGGTGGTACGGCTCGCGCCGCTCGTTTCGATCGATCTGATCGTGACGGATGGCAACCGGCGCGTGCTCGTCGGACAGCGGCGTAACCGGCCCGCGCAGGATACGTGGTTCGTTCCGGGCGGACGGATCGGGAAGGACGAATCGCTCGATGCGGCCTTCAGGCGCATCGTGCATAACGAACTGGGTGTGGCGAGCGCGGAGCGATCGTCCGCGCGATTCTATGGCGTCTTCGAGCATCGCTACGACGACAATTTCGCGGGCACGCCGGGGTTCGGCACGCATTACATCGTGCTGGCTTACGCAATGAGCTTGAGTGGTTCGGTGCCGATCGGACGGTTCGATCAGCATAGCGGCTACGAGTGGCTACTCGCGGATGAACTGCTGGCACGCGAGGACGTGCATGAGAACACGAAGGCGTATTTCCGGTAACTTCGTGCGGTAACTGCGTGGGGCAACTGCGCGGCAACTGCATAACCGCTTCGAGGCGCGATCAGCGCCTCGAAGCGTATTCAACACTACTTAGGCATCGACCGGAAGCTCGTCTTCGGCATCACCGGATTCGAGGTCGATCTGCTCGACCGCCGGCTCGATCACCGGCGCCGGCGCCGGTGCGAACTGCGAGCGCAGGTACTCCGAGAATTCGTCGCACACTTCGGGGTGGCGCAGCGCGAATTCGACCGTCGCCTTCAGATAGCCGAGCTTGCTGCCGCAATCGAAGCGCTTGCCGCGATACCGGTACGCCAGCACTTGCTCTTGCGAAAGCAGCGTCTCGATTCCATCGGTCAACTGAATTTCGCCGCCTGCGCCGGGCTTCTGCGAACGCAGGAATTCGAAGATGCGCGGCATCAGCACATAGCGGCCGACCACGCCGAAGTTCGACGGCGCGACTTCCGGGTCCGGCTTCTCCACCACGCGCGAGAGCTTGAAGAGGCCGTCGTCCCACGGCTTGCCTTCGATCACGCCGTACGAGCGCGAATCCTTGCGGTCGATCTCCTCGACGCCGATCACCGACGAATGATAGTGGTCGAACACCTCGACCATCTGCGCGAGCACGGGCGGCTGGCCGTCGAGCAGGTCGTCCGCCAGCACCACGGCGAACGGCTCGTCGCCGACGAGCTTCTCCGCGCACAGCACCGCGTGACCCAGACCGAGCGCTTCGGCCTGACGCACGTACATGCAGGTCACATGGCTCGGCAAAATGCCGCGCACGAGTTCGAGCAGCTTTTCCTTGCCGCGCGCTTCGAGCTCGGCTTCGATTTCGTACGACTTGTCGAAGTGATCTTCGATCGCGCGCTTGCTGCGCCCGGTCACGAAGATCATCTCGGTGATACCCGCGGCCATCGCTTCTTCGACCGCGTATTGAATCAGTGGCTTGTCCACCACCGGAAGCATTTCCTTCGGGCTCGCCTTGGTTGCGGGAAGGAATCGCGTGCCGAGGCCCGCCACCGGAAATACCGCCTTGCGCACTTTTAGCATCGGCTCACCTGTTGAATTGTTGTACGAGGCAGCGCGCCGCCGTGTGAGCATGCGGCCGCCTCTTCGTAGAGTCGCAATCGCCCGATTTCATCAGACGACACGAGTGGCATCAGCTTATTCGCCCGATATCGAAATCATCTGCCAACACATCGTCATTTTCAGACTGGCGACGCGGCGACTGTTCGCTGCCGCGTATAGTGCGTCGCATGTGTGCTTACTTTTCCCGCTTTCGACGTTCTTTCGCGAACAAAGGGGATGAAAGGGAAAAAGGGAGAAAGTCGATGATGTACGCCAGTGGTACGGGCAGGCTCGAAGCGGTGCGCTCGCCCGAACGTCATGCGCCGTCCGCCGACACGGCAAAGCGGATCGGCATTCTGATCTTCGAGGACTTCTCGCTCGTCGAAGTCAGTTCGATCTCCGAGGTCTTCTCGCTCGCGAATGAAGTGCGCCTGCCTTCTGCCGGCGTCGAACGTGGGGAGCCGCACGCTTTCCCGCAGCGCACGCCGAACTATTCGCTGCAGTTCGTGTCAAGCGTGGGGGGCAGCATTGCAAGCAGCTGCTCCATGCGCATCTGGACCGAAAGCATCGAAGCGCGCTGGATGAACGAATGCGATGCGCTTTTCATCGCAGGCGGCGCGGGCGCGCGGCTGGCTCGGCAGGACGCGCTCCTGAGAAAGCAGCTGGGCCGCGTCGCGCCGAAGATCCCGTTCATCAAGGCCATCGGCGAAGGCGCGCATATTCTCGCGGCGGCGAATTTGACGCTGCAGAACCGGTCGCTCGATTTCAACGAAGAGCCGGGCGCGCAGGCATTGTCGTCGGCGCTGTCGCCGGCGTTATCGAATGCGCTGTGCATCGCCGAGCAGACGCTCACGCTCGACGATCCGAAAGGCCCGATCGCCGCGGCGCTCTCGATGGTCAAGCGCGATTACGGCGCGGCCGTGGCGCGCGAAGTTTCGGAGCGGTCCATTCCGGGCGCGTGGCAGAAGCTCGCCATGGTGCTCGACGACAGCGACAGCGTCGGCGTGCGCCAGAAGATCGACGCGGCCGCTCGCTGGATCCGCGAGAACTACGTGAAGCCGATTTCCATCACGGATGCGGCGCGCGTCGCGGCCATGAGCGAACGCAATTTCCTGCGGCGCTTCAAGGCGCAGATCGGGCTCACGCCGTCGGAATACTTGTTGCGCGCGCGTCTGGATGCAAGCTGCATGCTGCTCGCGGCGACGGACTTGCCGGTAGACAAGATCGCGCGGCGCTGTGGCGCGGGCAGCGGCGACGGCCTCGCGAAGATTTTCCGCAAGCGGCTTTCGATTTCGCCGACCGAATATCGGCTCGCCGGCCGCAGAAAGCAGGCGGACAGTTCATAACAACATCGTCACATCGACGGATACCTAAGACGGATACGTATGCAAGAACGGGTACTGTGGATTTTCTCGAATCTCGGGGATGCGGCGCTTTTACTGCCGCTCGCGTTGGTCTGCGCGCTCTGGCTGCGCTCGGTGGACATGCGCCTTGCGCTGCGCTGGGCCGTGCTGCTCGGCATCGGCATGGGCCTCGTCGGACTCTCGAAGATTCTGTATGCGGGCTGCGGGCTGGAACTGGCGGCGGTCAATTTCCGCATGATCAGCGGGCACACCATGCTCGCCGCCTCCATTTACACGGTCGCGGGCGGACTGCTCGCGGGCAGCCTCGGCGGCTGGTGGTATCGGCTGGGCGCGGCGGGCGGCCTCGGCCTCGCGGCGTTAATCGGCGCGAGCCGCATCATTCAGGACGCGCATACGCCGAGTGAAGTCGTCGTGGGCTGGCTGCTCGGCGCGGCCATCGCGACGATGCTGCTCGTGCGCGTGTTCGAGCAGCCGCGCAAGATGCCGCGCGCCGTCGTGGCGGGCGTCGGCCTGCTCGCGGTGTCGTCCATCGCTTACGGACATCACGCGCCGTTTCAGCGGCTGATCGAGCATTACTCGTGGTGGCTGTGCAAGGGGCTCGGCCTCTGACGCGGCTGCGGCGCCCGAGCATCCCTTCTTCGCGCGCGGGAAACGATCCCAAGTATGATCCTCGGTTGATTACAGGCTCATATTCACGATTCGGGATCTCGGGATGGACCGCTTCCTTGCAATGAAAGTGTTCGCGCGCGTGGTCGAGGCGGGCAGCTTTTCGAAAGCCGCCGACGCGCTTCGCCTGCCGCCCGCGAGCGTGTCGCGAACGCTGCAGGCGCTCGAAGCGCATCTCGGCGCGCGGCTGCTCAATCGCACGACGCGCAGCATCAGCATCACCGAAGACGGCGAAGCCTATTACGAGCGATGCGTGCGCGTGCTCGGCGAAGTCGACGACATGGAGGCGTCGCTCTCGCGTTCGAAGCTGAGTCCCAAGGGCAACGTCAAGGTGAGTCTGCCGCAAGTGATGGCGAAGAACACCATCATTCCCGCGCTGCCGGAATTCTTCGCGGCGTATCCCGATATCGGCATCGAACTGGTGCTCACGGACCGGCAGGTGGATCTGGTCGAAGAAGCCGTCGACTGCGTCGTGCGCGTGGGCGCGATCGGCGATGTCGGGCTGGTAGCGAAGCGCATCGGCGCTTATACGCAGATCACGTGCGCGTCGCCGGGTTATATCGAACGATACGGCGAGCCGCAGACGCTCGACGACCTGGACCGGCATCTGGCCGTGGGCTATGTGCTCAACAACTCCGGACGTGTGCGCAACTGGGAGTTTCTCGTGGACGGCGAAACCCGCGCCGTCGCGCTCAAGTACAAGATCGCCGTCAACGACGCCGATTCGTACGTCGCGTGCGGTCTGTCGGGGCTCGGGCTGATCCAGAGTTCGAGCTATACGCTCGATCCGCATCTGAAAAGCGGCGCGTTGCGTCGCGTGCTCGCGGACTATCCGGCGCAACCGCGCGTCGTGTCGGTGCTGTATGCGGCGAACCGGCATCAGCCGCGGCGCGTGCGCGTGTTCATCGACTGGGTCGCGGAACTGTATGCGCGCCTGCCGGCGTTTCAGGAGAGCGAGGCGCGGATCTAGCGGTCCTAGCAGTTCTAGCCGTCGAACGATCGGTTCGCCGCCTTCGCCTTCGTCACCTGCACGCTTTGCAGCACCGGCGCGGCGGCCGTCTGATACTCCGGCACCCATCTGCGCAGATCGCGGCGCACTTCGTCGTCCGACAGCACGCGATGCTGCATGAGCCACGGCAACAGTTCGTCGATGAATCCGTCCGGCACGCCTCGCGCCTGCGCGATGCGCAGTTTCGGATGCGGCGTGCGCGTGGTAGTTTCGTCGTCGGCGAGCAGTTCTTCGTAGAGCTTCTCGCCCGGACGCAAGCCCGTGAACACGATGCGAATCTGCTCTTCGCTATAGCCATAGAGGCGAATCAGGTCGCGCGCCAGATCGACGATGCGCACCGGCTGCCCCATGTCGAGAATGAAGATCTCGCCGCCGCGCCCCATGCTCGACGCCTGCAAGACGAGCTGCGCGGCTTCGGGAATCGTCATGAAGAAGCGCGTGATCTCCGGATGCGTAACCGTCACCGGGCCGCCCTTCGCAATCTGCTGCTGGAACTTCGGGATCACGCTGCCCGCGCTGCCGAGCACGTTGCCGAAGCGCACGGTCTCGAACTGCGTGCGCGGCGCGGTCTGCTGCAACGCCTGACACGTCATCTCGGCGAGGCGCTTGCTCGCGCCCATCACGTTGGTCGGGTTGACGGCCTTGTCGGTGGAAATGAGCACGAAGTGCCGCACGTCATGGCGTATCGCCGAGCGCGCGACGCGCAGCGTGCCGAGCACGTTGTTGCGCACGGCCTGCCATGCGTTCTGCTCTTCCATCAGCGGGACGTGCTTGTAGGCCGCCGCATGGAAGACGATGTGCGGCGTGAACCGCGCCATCGTCTGATCGAGCAGCAGCGAGTCTTTCGCGTCGCCGACCACCGGCACCACGGAGAAGTCCGGAAACTTCTCGTGCAACTCTTCGATCAGGCGGTACATCGCGTATTCGCTCAAGTCATACGCGACGAGTTGCGCCGGCGAGAAACGCAGAATCTGCCGGCACAGCTCCGAACCGATTGAACCGCCCGCGCCCGTCACCATCACGACGCGCCCGTGCAACAGTTGCTCGACGTGCGGCATGTCGATCTTCACCGGCTCGCGGCCGAGCAGGTCTTCGAGGTCGATCTGGCGCACGCGCGAGAGGAAACCGCCCTCGCCTTGCGTCAACTGGTTGAGCGCGGGCAGCACCATCACCTTGACGCCCGCGCGCACGCAAAGCGTCGCGACGCGCCGCTGCTCGTCGACGGAGGAAGACGGAATCGCGATGATCGCGTAGTCGGTCTTGTACTGCTCCGCGACCTTCGACAAGTCGCTGAACGACCCGAGCACCTTGTGGCCGAGCACTTCGCGGCCTTGCTTGGCGGGATCGTCGTCGAGCAGGCCGACGAGACGCCATTCCGACGACCGCGCGAGTTCGCGCGCCAGCATCGCGCCCGCCGTGCCCGCGCCCAGCACGATCACCGGCTTGCCCTGCCCGACGAGGCCGCCGTACAGATAGAACTCCTTGCCCGCGCGATACAGCGCCCGCGCGCCGCCCATCGCGAGGAACAATAGCAGCGGCGCGACGATCAGCACCGAGCGCGGAATGACGGGCGTGGGCTGCGCCATGACAGCGCCGATCATTACGACGAGCGCGCCGACCACCACCGACTTCGAAATGCGCATGAGATCGGGCAGGCTCGCGAACACCCACATGCCGCGATACAGCCCGAAGACGCGGAACATGACGCCGTACACGGGCAGCACCCAGGTCAGCGCGACCAGCGCGCCGTGCCGGAAGTCATGCGGCACCGTGCCGTTGAAGCGGATCAGGTAAGCGGCAAGCCAGGTGCCTGCGACCGCGCAAAGGTCGAACGTGAAGGCGCCTGCGGAAAGCCATGAAGCTTTGAATCGAATCATCCGCGACTACCTCGAGAGTGTTCGGAGGCCAGCGCCGCGTGGCGCCGCCAGCATGTATCGACTGCGAGTCCCGCCACCACCAGAACGATAGCCCAGGCCGCGACCGCGACCCACTGCGCCACCGGCGCAAACGCGAGCGCCAGGTTGGCCAGAACGACGCCCGCCAGCATCAGCGCGTACCACGCGAGCGCGGTGCGGGCGTGGCCGACGCCGAGCCGCACCATGCGCTGATAGTAATGCTCGCGATGCGCCTGCCAGAACTGCTCGCCGCGCGCGAGCCGCCGCAGCAGCGTGACCGATGCATCGCCGATGAATGGCGCAAACACGAGCGCCGGAAACCACACCGGCCACGTGCCTTTCAGCCAGCCCCAATAACCGAGTGCTCCTGCGAAGAATCCTAGAGGAATCGACCCTGAATCGCCTAGAAATATTCGTGCCGGATGGAAGTTGAAGAGCAGAAATCCCGCTGCCGCGCCCGCGATGGCCGCGCTGGCGACGCCCAGATCGATCTGCGGTACGGGCCCGGACAGCGCCGCGACCGCGTAGCCGCCGAAACCGATGAGCGCCATGCCGCCTGCGAGCCCGTCCGAACCGTCCATGAAGTTGTAAAGATTGACGAGCCAGACCATCAGGAAGCCGACCGCGACCAGCGCCCACCACGGCACCGGAGCGGGGTTCAGCGCGATCAGCAATGCCACGGCGGCGACGTGCGCCCCGAACCGCACGCGCGCAGGCAGGCCGCGGCGATCGTCGATCTGCGACACGGCGGCGAGCGCGGCGGCGAGCACTGCGGCGAGCCACATCGACGGCGTGAGCAGCAGCATCGCGATGACGGCGACCGGCACGATGCCCCAGCCGCCGACACGCGGCGTCGGGCGGGTGTGCAGCGAACGATCGTTCGGGATATCGGTGGCGAGCCGCCACGCGAGACCGGTGCGCAGCAGCGCGAAAAGGATCGACGCGCAGACTCCGAGCGACGCAGCCGCAACCCATACGGCTGCTGTCCACGGCGAATGCACGAGGAAAGGAAACAGCGAGGCACTCATTTCCCGATTGGCCTTGTGTACGTTTTTTTAGCTAAGCCGATGATGCCGGTTCCGCGCTGACCCGCGTGTTACCGCCACTTATCGGTTGTTACCGGACGTTAACTCGCCGCGACCCGGCGGGAATTAGCGTCCTTCTGCCGCACGTTGCTGGAGAAACCACGCGGCGGTGGCTGCGAGACCCGCCTCCAGCGAGTACGAGGGGCGCCAGCCTAGCACATCGCGGATATGCGCCGAATCGACACGCAAGCTGCCGGTGAGCCGCTCGACCTGCGCGGTTTTGCCGGTGAGCCGCCCCGCCGCTTGCAACAGCCCGACCGGCACGGGCAGAAGACGCGCCGGACGCTTCAGATGGTGCCCGAGCCGGCGCGCGAGTTCGGCGACGCCGGGATCCTCGCCGTCGGTTACGTGGAAGATCTGGCCGGCCGCGCGGGGATTCGTCGCGCATTCGACGAGCGCGCTCGCCAGGTTATCGACATAGACGAGGCTTCGTTGCGCCGTCACCGCGCCGATGGGCAGCGGCATGCCCTTCGCGATGGCCCGCATCAGCGCCAGGAAGTTGGCGCGCACCTCGGGCCCGTAGACGAGCGGCGGACGCGCGATCACGATTTCGAGCCCGGTGCGCGCGCCGAACTCCTGAAGCCTGACTTCGGCTTCCGCTTTGGAGACGCCATACGCGTCCGGCGGACGGCGCTCGTCGGTTTCCTTCAGCGGCTCGCCGTGGTCGAACTCCGCCAGCGCCTTGATGCTGCTCACGAAGACGAAGCGCGTCGCGCCGGCGCGACGGGCGGCGTCGGCGGTCTGAAGCGCCCCGTCGACATTGACCGCGCGGAACGCGGCGAGCGGATCGGCGGCGGCGTCGCGCATGACGTGCACGCGCGCGGCGAGGTGAATCACCGCATCGCAGCCTTCGAAGACGGCGGGCGTGATGGCATCGAGCGATTCTATTTGAACGGTATGCGGCCCCGCGCTCTGACGAACAATGCCGAGCGGTTCTCTGGCCGCGTCGAGCAAGGCCCGCGTGACCGCGCGGCCGACGAAGCCGTTGGCGCCCGTGACGGCGATGCGCCCGGTCATAGCCATTTCCAGCCGAAGCGGCTGAAGAACTTGTACGCCGACGCCATGAAGAGCTTGATGTGCGTCCAGCCCTTGCCCGCCGCGTCGCCGCCATGATGCAGCACGCGCACGGACGGCACGTACGCCACGCGCGCGACGTCGTGCGTGCGCAGGCTCAGGTCGTAGTCTTCGAAATAGAGGAAGTAGCGCGGATCGAAACCGCCGAGTTTCTTCAGCACTTCGGTGCGAAACAGCATGAAGCAGCCGCTGACGATGGGCGGGTCCCAGACGATGTCCTTGTCT
The DNA here is from genome assembly GCF_023631445.1 of Caballeronia sp. GAWG1-5s-s. Taxonomy (NCBI): domain Bacteria; kingdom Pseudomonadati; phylum Pseudomonadota; class Betaproteobacteria; order Burkholderiales; family Burkholderiaceae; genus Caballeronia; species Caballeronia sp. GAWG1-5s-s. The sequence continues at coordinate 278,893 of NZ_JALQDC010000010.1, forward strand.
CCGATCACGTCGCGCATTTCGTATCGCGCGAGTCGCGCTTTGAATGGCTTTCTCATGCTCCGTGGAAGGAAGCCGCGAATGAAGAGGTCGAACACTGTCGGGTAGCGGCGGCAGAGGTATTGCCGGCTGCCGTCGTCTTCGATGATCTGCGGCGAGAGCAGACCGACTTCCGGGTGCGCGTCCATGAAAGTCAGCGCGTGCGTGAGCGCGTCGGCGTCGAGTTCGATGTCGGGGTTCAGGATCAAGTGGTAACGGCTCGATGCGCGTTCGATGGCGAGGTTGTGGCCTCGGCCGTAGCCTACGTTGCCTTGGCCTTCGATCACGTGAGTCTGGCGCGCAGCTTCCCGGGCAAACGCGGATAGGTCGAATCCATCGTCTGTGCCGTTGTTTATTAAATACAGTGGTGCAGAGGCGCTTTGATCGGCAAGCGACAGGCGATGCAGCGCGGTATCGAGCGTATGCAGCGTGCGTACGAGGAGTTGCCGATGCGGGCGGTACACAACGAGGGATACGCTTATCAATGGGGCTGAGCCTGCGCTGGCGTATTGGGAGTTCAACTGCATCCTTGGTGACTGAATCCTGGATCTGCGGCATGTTTCGTCGGACGACGCATGCGGCATTTTCCCTGAAATCGGCCGCGCGTAGGAAATAATCGAACGCGGCTAATGCCGGCGGGATCGATGGCCCTGCGCTACTCTAGACGCCTGCGAACCGAGAATTCTCCGAAGGTGCTCGTCTCGGCGCTCTTTCAAACGTTAGTGAATTCATGCGCGAAGCAAATGCTTGAGAGCAATCAGCGTATGAGCGTTGGGCTCTTGCAAGCGCGCGCGCTACTCTCTCTGATTGGCATGACGCGGCCTCCACCGCGTCACCGTCACGTTGAAAGAACGACGTGTGCTTCGAAGTTCCGATAGGGAGGACGGTTGTGAACAGGTGGACCCGCAGTTCAGGAGGCGCCGAAATCGAATTCGACGCAGCAAGTCACTTGACTTACTCGCTGCTTCAATCTCATCTCTATTCCGGAACCATTGGTGTCGATCGCGGAAGAATACACTGGCATATCCGGTCATTTTCTTGGGGTGAGGATTGGATTTCTCAAGACTAGCAAGAGGCCTAGGTTCAACACAGATTAACTCCGTACCGTGACCCCTGCGCCTCGCTTCCCCTTTCACGATGGAATTGCACGCGCAATGACATCACTGATGCGCCACGAGAAACTAATACAAGCAACGACGCGGACAAGCGCCGTTGCTGTCAGCGTTTAACGCTGCGGCCGGCGCGCGCTCTCCGCTCTTCTCTAACAGCGTGCACCGCGAATCGGTTTTATTAATGCGCCTGCGGCTCTGGGACGCTGCTTCCGCGAGGGCCTGCGGAGCCTGAGTGCTGCCGGACGCACGCGTGCTATGACTTGCAGCCCCCAACGAAAAGGAGCAGCGACTGAGGATACGTCCGCGCGGACGCCACGACCAGCTTTGTGTTCACCCAAGTCCAATCACAATCTTTTCAAGCGCTATTGCTAGGACGGGTGCGCAACGGTAAGGCTGCCGCTCCGATTCGCGTGAGCCCGACTGCAGTGAGCAACATACCGGACCTTCGATGGCAAGGATGCGCGCGCTAGATCCGGAACAATCGTTATTCAACAGACGCCACGTAACGATAATACCTATGGCGACCCCATCGCCCACTACCCATCTATCCGCGATATCTGAGACTTAACATGTAGCCAGATTGACAACTGCCGCTCCACGTACTTGCGAAAGATGTTATCGCCATTGCGTGCAAGGGTCGTAACTGTATTGGCTGTCGCATGCCGCCAATGGCCGAAAACGAGCACGGTGTCGTTTCGCTTGAGCGGATGCAACCATTCAGCTTGACTGGTCCATGCCGTAGCGCGCGCGAGTTCTCCCACCGTTGAGTCACGAAAATATGGCTGTGCTGCTGACGGCTTCATATGCAAGGCATACAAAGATCGACCATGTCTTTCAATGGACTCTATGTTGGACACCGTACCCACAAGCGTGACCGGAAAAGAAGTTGCAGTCTTACCGAGCCAACGATAGGCTGCGAGGAACCGCGCTTCGTCGTAATAGAAGTCTTCCCAGGTTACTGACATCCCATTGAAGACGAACTGGAGACGCTCACTCAGATCGGAATCGCTCGCACACAAACTTCGAAGTTCAATAACTCGCTTCGCCGCGTTAATGTAGGCAGACAGAAGATGGCGAGGGTCGCTTGAAAACAACGCACTGCCGTGTCCTGCCATATCGCCATTCGGAGATATTCTCGGACGCTTTGAATCCGTGTCCACGTCGCGTATATCATCAATCGCAAGCAGCCGAAAACGATATTGTCCTCGTGCGATGGCCTGCACGAGACCAAACGAACGACGCGCAATGACTTTTAGTTGCTCGTGGACATCGAACATGCAGCGCTCGTTATGCACCCCCTTCGGAAACAAGCGGAAATAAGCCTTGACCGCGTAGGCTTTGCCCCGACTCTCGCGTGCGTGCTGCGGAACGTAACTGACGGGCGCGCTGCAAGACACACATCTCAACGGCGGAGGCTCTTGGAGACAACCGATCGTCTCGGCGGAGACTTCTTGCCCGTCCATTGTCCTAGCTACCCACATTCTTGCAGCCATCTCTTTCCCTCCTTGTTCATTTGCGAGACACGGTGAAGACCGTGCAATGACGCGATGATTTGATGCCACTTCCTTTTCTTTCAGCGCGCGCGAGTCAACCCTCGCGTCTCTGCGTGCGCTGACCCCAAGACGAAATCGCGGGGCGGATACGAAAGTGCGGGCGACGGCTCGCTTGGTGAAGCCTCGGCTGGCACCTTCCGAAAGCGATCGCGCTAGCCCGGCGCCGATCTTTTTTCGCGCGATGCTGTTTTGACGGTGGGGTTACGTCGCTGCTCTTCGGTTGTGGCAGCGGTGACGGTGATGAGCGTCCCGTTGCCGACGAACGCCGCTCGCCAACGACGACAACTGAGTTCGTGGGCACCGGAGGCACCCTCGCCCTTGCATCTCGCTGTGCGTCGGTCTTCTAACCCCTGCCCTCGTAGGCCGGGCAAAGCAGAGCATCCCGGTTTAAGTACGCCGACGACCGAGGCTAGAAAACGCCTTAGAGATTGACGGTTAGAAGATCCTTTCGCTGGAGCAACGAAGGGCGCACTGCGGCGCAGGGCCCGAGGGCTATGACGACCGGGATGCTCAGCAAGACGTGAGTGCCGGATTGATTGGACCCGTAAGTGGCGCGAGCGGAATCGCCAGTCGGCAATGAGGCAGACCACGCCAAGCGGCGTGGTCTGCACAAACAACCTCGATCGACTTTGAAGTCAACGTCGCGTCGACGAACGGCCGAACCACTGCAAAGAAGAAGCCAATAAGGCAAGCTTCAGCATCATCGTCACGTCGATTCGTTGTTACCCGGAAAGCACATATGTCCGATGATGAACAGAGCCACGGACGTGACGCAAAGCAACGCGGTTTCAACGATGACACCTGCGTCCCAGTCCTTGCTTGACTGAACGAGGTAGCACGCGCCGATCAACGAAAAGGCACTCAGCATATGGGCGAAGCGCCGGTTGAGTCGCCGTTGAGCGCGATTGGGAGTTGCGACACTTTTTAGCGTCGTGACTAGACGCTCACCGAATGGCAGCTTGGCCCCCACCGCAAGTTCGCCGTCGGGGGCGCCTGTTACGCGATAGGTGACGCCGTCTACCGAAACTTGAATCGACGTGCGGCGCTCTGCCTTCTCGAGTTCGGTAAGCATCGCGCTCAAGCGCGGCGGCAGCAAAATGCGGGATGACGCCTGAACGACAACACGGTCGGTCAGGATCAAGCCACCTGCATAGCGGACTTCTAGTACGGCGAGTTTCATAAAGCCTCCTGGCTAACGAAGTAGCGGCCTTCGGCGGTTTGCCGGGCCAGACTACGGTGGTGAAATAAGACAGCGATGGATCCTGCGCGACGCATAACTGATCGCGCAGCGAACCAGCGTCGCGCGCGAGATGCTGAAAACGGATGACGAGCAACGTCCTGCGACCACGCGTGCGCAGGCGCGGCCGTCGAACAGATAACTGTGTTGGTGTGAGACAACGGCTTCGTTCCAGCCGCAAGCGCGCTTGTCTTGCACGCAAACTTGAAGGACGACGCGACTGGGGACCAGGGCTCGGATACAACGATGTGAAACGGTGGCGGGTTGCTCAATGAACTCGCGTGCGAGCCGGGACTGCAATTCCCCCGAGCCGCCAGGTATAAAAGGAGTGGCAAGCGCGCGTCAGCCGTGCGCTTGGCTAAGGTCGATGCGTGAATACGCGGTAGGTGCAACCAATATAGCGCGCCCATTTGACCGTTTCCGCTGGAAAGCTTCGTAAAAACGGCGTCTTTTCGGTCTGCTGGCGGATATCGACGTCACGGAGCGGGTGACTCGAGCGGCGGTTGCGGTTCGAGGGCGATAGAGCTCCGTTGGTCCGACGCCGCGCCACGGGCAACTTTCGAGGGTTGACCCGGGTTTCACGTGGCGGCCGCAGCGCTGCCATACAACGAAACAGCAATTCGGGTGGCGGTATCACGGGCGCGTGCGCCTGCGAGAGCAAGACCAGTCGATACGCGAAGCCAGGTTGTCCGCATCCAAATAGCGCCGGTGCATTGCGCGGAAGCGGTTCAACCTCGTGCGCACGAAGTAGTGCAAGTCTGACAAGACCAAGACGCTCTCGGGCACAGTCGGATGCAGGCTGCAGCCTCTTCCGCCGAAAACGGCGATACTCTCGACCGGACAGTCATGCTGAGACAGCACCAAGCGCAAATGCCGCACGGCCGGCTTCGCTCGGCGCAGCGGCGACGTTTGAATCGTCACGTCGCCGCGGTCATCGACGACGGCAAGTTCATCTTCGTTGGTTCCTGGTTTGACCAGCCCTGTCCAGTGGAAGTGGTTCACGACGAACACGCCAAACGGTGTGATCGCGAGGCAATCAACGTGCGTTGTCGGGTTCTTGGTGCCCGGTGCATGTTCGAGTTCGATTGAATGGCGCACATGCGCCCGGCCATCGCACGCATGCTGAAAGATCGGCGCGATGCGCATTAGCAACGATCGGCTCACGCGTTGACGGCTTTCCGTACCGTTGGTCGCCTCCTTCCTTTTCCTGCGGGAATGGCTGAACGTATCGTCGGCGGCGCGGGCCGTGCCGTTCGGCAGGTCATGTGTCGGCATTCCGTCGTTATTGTCCTTTCTCATTTGGTCCCTGGCTTTCGTTGATGAATGGACTTCCAAGGCAAGTCATCGCTTGCCACTGCGGTCTCGCTTGCAGGTCAGGCTGCCTAGTGCGCGGCGCGCGGCCACGTCTGCTGGGATTGCTCGACCGAGCATCATTGAGCGACGCGAGCGGCAATAGGCGAATAAGAAGATGGGTATGTTGCGCAAACACCGCCGGGGAAACCTACGCGCACCGGCACTCGTGCGGCTCGCTCTCGCGTAGCAACCTTCGCAATGCCGCGATGCGTTGCTGCTGAGTTGGAATGAGGCAAGCATTTCGCTCGATTCGCTCAAGCCGTGCGAGCCAATAAGACTGATCCAGGTACGCAGGTACAGACGGGCTGTGAGCGCCCGTGATGTGACGAATCACCGCTTCAAGATGTCGGATTTCGGCGTCCGCGCACCGCGCGGGCAGACGCACCGTCGGGGACGGTACGCTGACGGCAGAAGGACCTGTTGATCGTGCTAACCCTTGCCGGAAAGAATGCTTGCGCGCTGCACGCACTGGCGTGCGAGTGCGTTTGCGGTCGGACGTGCGTTCAGTCCAACCGCGAACATGGGTCGGCGCCGCTAGTTGAGCCGAATGCGCTCGGCAGGAACGTTTTTCTATTGGCATGTCTGCACTCCTCTGGTTGGGACAAATCCAGCATGCCTGCGAGTTCACGATGTCAAGGCATAGGGACGGCATGGGACCGGGTTTCGGTTCAGGGGTTCGCCTCCAACACCTCCAGCCCTGCGACGGCTCCGCCGCGCTCGGTGGTCGACCACGTCTAAAAGACGTCGCTTTACAACCCGCGCCGGCGCAAGGCTGTTTTGCGGTTGCATGAAACGTTGATTTCAGTTGCCGCAATAGCCCGCCTACTGAATTTGGATTCCTTACTATTAAGTCCGCCGACGCAATGAGTAGCGGCCCCTTCTGGACATCTCGCGTGCATGCTAGTTCGCCAACTGGCGCTGGCGATCAACATACGATCAAAGCGCGTCGGTTAGGTCACGTCGCCGATGCGCGAAGTTGGGCGTCACAACCCGACGAAATAGCTGAGCGTCGCAAGGAATCGATCGCGAAACTTCGGGGGCAACGCCTGCATACTCTCCCCAAAGAGAATGCGTTCACCGGTCGTGATGATGGAATGCGTCGGCGCAATCGAGGGTTGGTTAGTGGGCCGCCACCGCTACTTGCAAGCGCTGAGCAGCAGGTCGGTCATCTTCCGGTGTTCCAAGTTCCAGCCCTTGCAATATGCAGCGTCCCGACGGATGCGGAAAAAGTGTTCGAGTTCCTTCATCGTAACTAGCGACGTCGGCAGCGCGCGAGCCAACGTGCAGCGCTCGTCGTCAAAGACGGCGAGCGCCTCAATCGAAGCCGGGAAGTCGGCGAAAAGCGCTCGCAGGAAGCCAACCACCGCCATGGTGCATCTTAATGGCGATCTGTAACGGCGAATGTCGCCAGTCGAGTCCTGCACTACCAGACTGTGCTGATCTTCGCCGCGGCTCACGAAACCATGGCACTCCATCCGGCTGATGACAAACACACTCATGCCTGTCACAACCACGAAGTCTGCTTGAGCCACGGGACCAGTTATCCCCTGCGACGTCAGCACCGTGAGCTGTTGAACAATGTGGGCATGGCCAGCGCCAATCGATGACATGACATCGCCCAGATTTCTAGTGAACGCTTCAATTTTTCGTTGTCGCTCCTCTAGCTTTGTATCGCGTGGGTTTCCCTTCGGGTGGCCGAGCACGGCCCGCGTTGGAAAGAAGTGCTCATCGTGCCAGTAACCACAGGTCGCGCATTGCTGTTGCATACTTGTCTTGTTAGATTGTGACTTGCGAGGTAATCGCTGGGTTGCGGGTACTACCGGGTTCCGTAATGAAATAACGAGCGCTGCTATTGCGTGGCGGGCGGAGCTGATATGGGACGGCACGGGTCAATGCTTACCCTGAATTGGTCTGTTGCAACACGCTCGCAATCGCCGGTATATGTCTTCCGTATCGACTCGCCGATAGTAACCGCGCATCTGCTCTTCCTTAACTCTCAAGAAGTGGTGTAGCTCGGACAGCTTCAACATGTTGAGTGGGAGCGTGTTTGCAAGTTTGCAGTCGGGGTTGTCGAAGATGGTGACGGCCTCGACGGGGGTTGGCAAACCCCTGAGGACGAGCTCAAGCGCGCCCGCAACGGGGGTGGGATCTTCATAGCTGAAAACGTCTCGATTGCCCAGTCCGTGGCTTGCGCCGAGTGCCCCAGGCTGCTCGTCGCTGGTGATGTATCCGCTGGCGCTGATGCGAGCAATGACGAACAGTCCGAAGGAGGTCACGAGGACGCTATCGGCGCGCATCACTGGGGTAGCAAACGGCCGACCTACAAACACGCTCAATTCCTCCTCTAGAACGAAGTCGTCTCCTAGGAAACGGAAGAGGATGCCGTTTAGGTGATGTGCGAAGTCAATGTATCTGTGCCGTTTTGCAGCCAATCCGTCGAGGTTACGTAAGTATCCCCGGTAACCAAGGCGTAAATGTATGGCCTTGGAGAGTTCGTCGCTTCTCTCGTGTTCACAGTGCCCGCACACATCCATTGGTACTACCTCCTTTTTAGTCGTCCGCTACTACCCGTGATGAAACCGGGTGCAGCTAAGCAATGAAGATAGTAAAGGGCGGCAGTCGAGCGATTATGGACAATGGTGACGAATTTCATATCTCTTTCCCTCACGCGACCATGATATCGATCGCAAAAAGGCGGTTTTCACGGATGCCACATTTCGGCGATATCGTGCGGTGTGGCCGAGCGACTACCGCCGGGACGCGGAAACCATCGCTAGAGCGCGTCAAGCAGCACGGCCGGCGTGTTGCGCGTTGTGTTTGTCGCCGGCCTTGCGGCGGCGGTAACTTTCGACGTTAAGCTCGAAGATCGTCGAGTGATGCACAAGCCGATCGATGGCGACCACCGCCATGCCGGCGTCGGGGAACAAGTCATTCCGGCCCGAGAACGGTTGGCTTCCAGTGGTCGAAAGACTTTTTCGCTCCTACCTCTCGGCAATCAGCTCGGACAGAACGCTCGTCTTCCCCTGATCCCTGCGGGCCTACGACAGATCGTCGAGGATGATCAAAGCAAAGCGATGGAGCTTGGCTTGCAGTTTCTGGACGAGCTCGCTGGTACGCGGGAACAACACGCCATAGCCGACGTCGATCAATGGATGACCAACAGCCGATCCCAAGTGGTTTTTTCCGCCCCTGGCCGGCCGAACAGGAGAACCATCGCGCCTTTCTCCGGCCATGACTCTCCGGTGGCCAGCGCCGTGGCATGCGCTTTGAGACCATCGACACGGCGCCGAAGTCGAAGGCGGCTAGCGTCTGGTAGTGTCCATATGCGATTCACTATGTGTCGTTCGATGCGTCGCTGGGCGCTTGGCGAGTGCGGCCAGCTCGTGCTCAAGCAGTGCGCCGAACAAACGTGTGGCCGGCGAACCATCCTCATCCGAGCGCTCGGCGAACTCAAGCAATAACCTGCTGATCGTTGGCAAGCCTAGCTCGTTGAGTCAGGGCCAGGCGGCCGCCATCACGCGCGGGCGCGTTCATGGGGCCATCGCCTGGAGCAGTTCTTCATAGACGGCAACGGCCGGCATTTGAACCTCCACCTCAGGGCACCGGGCCTCACGGGGTGCGTGCTGCTCACGAAGCCCTTTGAGATCGGGAAGCTCGCCGGCTGCGAGCAACGCATCAAGCCGCCCGGCTGGTACCGCCTCCACGCCGTGCTCGCCTGCGCAAGCAGGCCGACCATCGTCTCGTTGGGTGGCGTTGTGACAAGCGGGCATCGAGTTGTTGCCAGCTTCTGCGGTACGCCTCGCGCGGGAACGGCGCGTCGCCAACGCGAGCTCCTTGAATCCCTGGAGTTTCCGCTTTAGGGAGTCAATGAAGTGGAGAGTCAAGCGCGGCGGTTGTCTTGCGCACGTGAGCCGCGAGCGGTGCTGTGGACAGAACGCCGGACACGTACAGTCGAGGCGATCGCCGTTGCACGCCTCAGCCGGTGGCCCATCAAGCGCGCCCGCACACCGCAAGTGTTGCGGGCCCGACTTTTAGCGCGAGCAACGCTCTCCGCAGAGCGTCCCACTGCGTTGCCCTGGCAATTCAACCCATTGATCCGTATAGAAAATCCGCTTGTTACAAAATGCGCCGGATAGTCACACCCCCCTTATTCGGCTCACTTTTCGCAATGCGGAATCGCGATTGCGCGTCATGGATCAGGCTGTCTGACGACTACAACGGGCAAGATGACACGCTGGAACAGCCAGAAAGTGGCGCTTCTTCCGAGACGAGCATGACCATGCGATCGCGTGGTTTCGAACCTGTTCGATCCGCGACGACTGTGGTGATGCTACTGTTTGACTACCTCCTCACTACACTCATCCACGTCCGCTGCCCAGAAACTTGGGTGGGCTAGCATAGCCAAGACAGACCAGACCCTCGACGGCGCCGGTTTTGGACGACGCTTCGCGTTTTCGCCAACTGGCTTAGGTCGTAGCGGCGCGATACTGCCGACCCCACTTTTGCGTAAAGTAACGCTCTCCGGAGAGCGTCCCACTACCGCCCGAGGAAAAGTCAACCCTTTGATTCTTAAAATCAATTGGTCTGTTACAAAACGTGCCGGATATTCACCGCCCCCTTATTCGGCACGCTTTTCGCATTGTGAAATAGCGACTAGCTGGCTAACGGTCGTCGACTTCCTCTCGCGGCGCAAACACCGCGGCCCGGCTTCTAATGTCGGGCGAGGCTGTGAAATGGCGGGGTGAACTGGCGAACGGTCGGTTGCTCGTCCAGCGGGCAACTCGTGCGGCTACCGCGAAAGACAACGAGCGACGCGGGTGTAAGCTAGCGCATGGCGTCTGCCTCGCTTGCGCAGGGTGTTGCGCCGATGACCGTTCATCGTGACAGGCGTCGACCATCAACTTGCATCTCTGGCCGAAAATCCGTCGCCGATGATGACGACTGCCACGTCGTCCATGGCGACGGTAACCCTATTTAGCAAGCAGTGAAAGCTGGTCCGGCGTGGCCTCGTTGATCGTCTGTGCCAACCGTGGCCCTTGGTGGAACTTGTTACGCGCGGCTGGTTCCGGTGCTTCCATGTCGGCGGCGTTTGCAGGCGGCACAGTCGCCAAAGGGCCGCCTTTTGCAAGTAACCGATAAAGCGCCTGCCTTGAAATTCTCAGGCGCTTTGCCGCCTCTGATTTGACGCCGTTCGCCGTATCAAGAGCCGCGATCGCCTGCTCGAAGCTCACTACAGGTCGCGACAGGCGCTGCGCCGTCGCGAAGGTTGAGATGTAGGCCGTCGCCTTCGATGCCAGGCTATGCCCCGCGGCTTCGACCAGCTGTTGCATGGCCCTCTGGTGAAGTTCCGGATCGGGCCGATGATCAGGCAGTTTGATCGGTGCCGGCACCCCGGTTATAACCTCGTACATCTTCTGGAGGTAAGCGTGGCGCAGTCCGTGAACCGTGACGCCCAAGCCACTACGCGTGATGCCCTCCTTCTGGAGAACGTGGTAGAAATGGCGGTACCACCGCTTGAGCGACCATGGCTCCGGAATCATTGAACCGGTGCGCGGATTCGCGAGCCTCGCTGCACGGATGAGGACTTCGTATTGCCATTCAGCATCGATCGGCACGAGCCGGGGCCTGCCGCCCTTCGTACCATCGATGACGTGCAGGTGCCCCGAGACGCGCAGGCACTGCAGTGGACGCAGGAGCATGCTTTCTTGGGCGCGTAGGCCGAACGTCGCTTGCAATTCGACTTGAATGGCGACCCACCGATCCTGCTCACACAGCCGGGAGATCACTTCGTTGACGTCGACGTTAGCCGCTTCCCACGACTTATCTTCCTGCGCCACGTAATAGCGGCGATAACCGTCGGGCCGCTTGATGTAGTCATCGACGGTGCCCACGAGCTGGTGCTTTTTCATCCAGGCGGCGAGCGTTCGCCAGTAGGTCAGTTTGTTCTCGACGGTTCCGGGCGCCTGGTCTTTTTCGGCGACCCAAAGCTTCACGAGATAGGCGATGTGCTTTTCGGAAAGGTTCCAAGGCGACTGTAGTGCGAAGCCGCCCTTTCGCAGTTCGCGAAAGCCGGCAATCAAATGCCGCACGCGATAGGTCTGCGTCTTGATGGAAATAGCGTTCGACGTGACACGCGTCGTGCTATGGGGCTTTGATAGGTGGCGGTTGAAAAGCTCGGCGAGCTCTTTGGTGAGCCGCTGAGGCAGCCCCGCGTTGTCCAACAGAGTTGAGAAGTTGAATTGGATCTTCATGGCCGTCGCATCAAAGGCGACGTTCTCACCTATCAGAAGAACGTCCCGGGTTGTTGGAATACTGCACCCTTTGCTTTCCGGGATCTTAGAGATCAGATTTTCGATTCACCCGACGCAGGGAAGCACTGCTGTCTGATGATCCATGCGCCGGACGAATCCGATGCATGGCTGCTTGACCGCAGGCGTAAGCCCCTCGAGCCAAGCAATTCCGTTTGCGCTTTTTGGTATCGGCAGCGCGAGCCGACAGAATGAGATATAGAAATCCGCACACAGGGTGCAAGTGATTTCCCGTCTTGTGAGCCTGCTCATCGCGGTCGCCGCGATTCGGAACCGAGCGAGTCAAGCTTGGCGACGTGGCCGTAGACGAAAAGCATAGTTGCCGTTCGCACTGTCCGTGCGAACTTGTTCTCAGACGTTGCGAAACTGCGTTTCGCTTGGAAAGCCAGTGCTGACGCCGTTCTACGAGGACTCAGTTTCCGGCACGGCGCAGATGGCCAGATCGCAGGGTCACTGCGCGGGCGAAGAAGGTAGCGTCCGTCGGACGCTGTGCGAACAGAAATGTAGTGCGTTGCACTAAGGTCGATGCGTTGGCACGCGGATAGGTGACTAGGATGATGCGCTTCTTAGCGCCGATTTGGCGGTGGAAAGCTCGCGATTTCGATACCCCTTTCGACAAATGCGCGCACACACATTCTTCATCCGGGAAGGGTTGCCGCTTTGCTTTCGGAACCGATGCATCGCCGATAGCTGCCTTGCGTGCAGCCTTCGTCGCGACTGGCGCTGGCCGACACCTGCGTGGTTAACGATATTGCGCAAGCAATCGGTACATCGGCCTTCAGCCCCGTCTCGTTGTTCACGGTGCTACTTGAATACGCTCCCGACCATGGTCCGGCTGCGGTGCTCGCGGCGTCCGGCGATCTCTTCGAAAAGCTAGCCTGTTGCCGCATGGTTGTTCCCTGCTTAGAGCATGTTGTTACAGAGGATCAGTCTTGCGGTCGACCTTGGAAAAAGCACAAGCCAACTGCACGCTCCGAAGTGCAGTCTGCGGCTTCTGCACGTGCCCGTAAGTTAGTGTGAGCAGCACGCGGTAAAGCACTTCGTGAGGCGCGAACTTGTCCCACAGTGCCTGGGGGAAATATCATGATATAACCCAATCTGCGAAGAGAAGTACAAAAACGTATCTCTTTCCACTGCACAGCGCACCAGATTCGTGGTAAGCGACCGTGAGCGCGCCGATACTTTCTACTAGGCCGGCATGAGCGGGGGTTGCACCGTCGGCGATAGAACGGCGATTTGAGTTTCCGTTCTTCGTCTGGCCGTGTTCTGGGACACCACTTCGGCGACGGCAAGCTTTCAACAACCATTGGTGAGCTTGTTCTCGACAGTGCCAGGCGCCCAATCTCCCTGACTCAACGCCATTCATCGTGGGTCGTGACCTGCCCCGGTAATCTGAGACCGAATTGATCTAGGATAACGGCGCATCCATACGGAGCGCGTCATGAAGAAGAGTCGATACAGCGATGAGCAGATTGTTCGGATCTTGCGGGAGGCCGACAGTGCGCCAATTGCCGAGGTGGCCAAGCGACACGGTGTCAGCGACGCATCGATTTACGCGTGGCGCAAGCGATTTGGCGAAATGGTCAGTGACGACGTCAAGCGATTGAAGGCATTAGAGCTCGAGAACCACCGACTGAAGAAGCTGGTGGCGGAGCGCGACCTGGAGATCGAGGTCATGAGGGAGATTTCCGCAAAAAAATGGTAAGCGCACAGGCGCGCCGCGAGCAAGCCCGCTATGCCATTTCGCGCGGGCTGAGCCAACGACGCGCGTGTGCGCTGATTGACGTCAGTCGCGCCAATCTCGGTTACGTCAGCATCATGCCGGGCAAGAACGGCCCAATCGTGGAGATGATGCGACGCCTCTCGGGTGACTATCCCCGCTTCGGCTCGCGGCGCATCCGCATCATACTGGCTCGCGAAGGGATCGTCATCGGCAAGGAGCGGTGCAGCCGATTGTGGGCGCAAGCCGGTCTCCAAGTGCCTCGCAAACGACGCCGACGCCGCATTGCCGGTTCGCGTCCCCGGCCGCTCGCACCGAGCGCTCGCAACGCCGTATGGAGTTACGATTTCATCTTCGACGCGTGTGCCAACGGCCAGCAACTAAAGTGTCTGACGGTCGTTGACGAGTACACGCGTGAATGTTTGGCCATAGATGTGTCTGGCTCGATCCGATCGGCTAGAGTCATTGATGTGTTGAGCAAGCTGATCAGCGTTCACGGCGCGCCTCGCTATATGCGAAGCGACAACGTACTAACTGTCAAGCAGAACAGCCAAAACAGGTAAAGCGCATCCGGGCGCGCGACCGAATGCCGTTCGCCGCAATTTCAAAGAGCAATCAACCAGTGGTCTCCCGGATAGTCGGGGGGACTTGCTGACCATAGTGGACACAAGATTCATCGCGCACGCGCGTGATCTTGACCGTACTTAAAACAGCATAGAAGCCCCAGCGGAAGGTCCGAGCATAGTCTAAGGGGTCGTCTGCGCCCCTACGGCAGCCGAGAGAGGGATCGATCCACTGGGTAAACCGAGTTCGAAGAATTGCCGATACGGCTGGTTCCTCTTGATCATGCTGTAGGCCACCCGCGCCATCTTGGCGGCGACGGCCGTCAGCGCTTTGCGCCTCAGGTCAGCGTTCCTCGGATCAGCGCGGATATAGCGTTCGTATCTCGAGCGAAACGAGTTCTCTCTCATGCGAACGGCAGCTACCCCAGCAAGCCAGAATGCCAGGCGCAAGCGCGCATTTCCTCGTTTTGAAAGCTGCTCGCGCCCGCGTTGAACGCCCGACTGCGTTTTTGCAAGGTCAAATCCGCAGTACTTCAGGAATTGCCGGTGGTGGCCAAAGCGACGCATATCGCCAGCCTCGGCGAGTATCGTCATGGCAATCACCGAACCAATTCCGGGAAGTGTCTTCAGATACGCAAAGTCTGCGTTATCACGCAGTGCCAACTCGGCACGCGCCTCGACTTCAGCACGAAGAACGTTCAATTCCTGATATCGCTGCAGCGTGATTCGGAATGTCTCAACGGCCAGCGAATCGGCGGCGTGGGGCAAGGCAGCAGTATGTGCAGCAGACTCCCAAATCTCCTCGAGTTTGGCGCGCTTGTCGACCTTACGGCCGACCAGATCCCACGCTGCGGTCGTGAAGGCTTCGCGGTCCAACGAGCGCACATGGGCGGGCGTCGGGAATTCAAGCATGAAACGCACAAACCACTCGTTGCGCGTCGTGCACCAGTAGCGGTGCATCTCGGGATAGTAGAGCGGAAGGCAGTGGTTAATCAGCGAATGCTGCACCTTGGTCCTGGCGCGGGACACTTGGTAGTAGGTCTTCGCCAGCTCTTGAAGATCATGATGACCGGCGAGCTGTGGATCGACGAACCGCTGGTACAGCCCACGCCTGAGCATCTCAAGGATCACCTGCGCGTCCTTCGGATCGTTCCTATCCCATGAGTTGAACAGCGCCTCGCGGTAGCGAGCCTGCGCCACCGAATTAATGCTGACGACTTCATGTCCGGCGCGCAGCAGCCGGTTGGCCAGTGGCCGGTGGTAGTCGCCAGTGGGTTCAAGCGCTACGCGGCAATTGCCGCGTAGCGCTTGAAGAAAGCCCAGCAGCCGCTCAAAATCTGCTGCGCTGTTCGCCATCCGGAAGCGTTGCTTCTTGCCTCCTGCTGGTTCGATCAGCACAGCATTCCAGTAGCGACCGACATCAATTGCAATCAGATTCAAGGGTAGTTCCTCAGCCATTTCGTTCTCTCCGGTGGTGAGCAGGCAATCCGGAGGATGCTCCTTACCCCGATGGCTGGCATTCTGCATGTACTACGACCCCGAGTTTGTCAGCGCAGCGTTGCTCAAGTGGGTGATATCGGAGAAGATCGAATCGGCGTTAATCGATCCCGGCAAGCCGTGGCAGAACGGCACGAACGAAAGCTTCAACGGTAAATTCCTTGACGAATGTCTTGCCATGGAATGGTTCCGCAATCGGATTGAAGCCAAGATCGTGATTGACGACTGGCGACGGCATTACAACGAGGTTCGACCGCATTCGAGCCTGAACTACGACACGCCGCTGGCGTACCGCCAGCGCATAGAAAGAAATTCAACTCAAGCCGTTATTGCTAGAACGCAGTGGTCTTAGAAAAACGGGCAGGTCAGTCGAGCGTCCCACGTGTGGCCAACGAGCCGACGGTGCCTCGATCGGCGAGCATTTATCGTCTGAGAACCCTCTTCTCTCCGACGCTTGTTGGTCGCTCGTGGGCTGATTGGCTGCCCAGCGTACGAAAATGGGTATGCGCTCTATGCGTATTCGTGACTGCCGCAGGGAAGGTCGCGATTTCGTGCGCGACTAGGACAAAGGGCGTCAAAGGGCTGAAGTCGCGAAGAGCTTCTGACAATGCCGACCAAACTCAAATGCCTCGACGGAAATGGGGCAATCGCCCAGCGCAAGCAACGTGGTGATCTGAGCGGTGTTCTTCGCCAGTGCCCGGTATCGCGTCTTCATGCACCCAAACGGGCGCTTCAGGATTCGGAAAGAATGCTCGACCGTCGCACGAGTGCCAGCTTTAAGTCGTTCGATTTTGTCGTGTATTTCATCGACACGATCCTTAAAGTTCAGCTGTCTTCCCTTGCTGGGTCGCCTCGCAACATGCCATCGAGCTGAGCTCGTTTGCTGCCGTTTTTCGATGCCGTGATATCCCGCGCCAGCGTAAACATCTGTTTTGTTCGCCCTGCAACAAGGATGGCGCTGCATTGATGTCGTGTACGTTGGCCGCCATGCCGATGACCGTGTGGACCAGGCCTAACTCCGTGTCCGCGCCGACGTGCGCTTTCATGCCGAAGTACCAGTTGCGGCCTTTCTGAGTCGACTGCACCCCCGGGTCGCGTGAACCTGAGCCGTTCTTTGTCGAGCTAGGCGCTGCAATCAACGTGGCGTCGACAGCCGAACCCGCCTTGAGCATCAATCCCTTCTCGCTCAATCCCTCGTTGATCACCGCGAGGATCTTCGCGGCGATACGATGCGTTTCAAGCAGATGCCGGAATCGCAAGATGGTCGTTTCGTCGGGAGACAGGCCAACGCATCATCGAAGCCTGCGAATTCGCAATACAGTGGGACATCGTAGAGTGCTTCCTCCATCGCCGGTCCGAAAGACCGAGCCACTGCTGCATGAAGTGAATCTGCAGCATCGTCGCGACCGGAAACGGCGGACGCCCAGTCTTCTCCTTTGGATTATCCGGCTCGATCAACGTAATCAGCCTCGACCAAGGCACGACGCGTCTCATCTGTTCGAGGAAGTCGCGCTTGCGCGTGCGCTTGGTTGACAGGTTCAAGCCGAGATGAAGTTGCGTCATCGTGCGATTCCGAGGTCGTTTCCTTATGCGTTGGTACTACTTATCGTTTTGACTCGCACGGGCTTTTGCAGAGGTTCCTTAACCAGTCGTCCAATGACCGATAGCTGCCGAGATCGGGGGGGGGGGGGGGGGGGGGGGGGGGGGGGGGGGGGGGGGGGGCGGGGGGGGGGGGGGGGGGGGGGGGGGGGGGGGGGGGGGGGGGGGGGGGGGGGGGGGGGGGGGGGGGGGGGGGGGGGGGGGGGGGGGGGGGGGGGGGGGGGGGGGGGGGGGGGGGGGGGGCG
>NZ_JALQDC010000011.1:0-3458 GCF_023631445.1 Caballeronia sp. GAWG1-5s-s
CATCAACTTACACCACGGCCACCCTTCCTAAGCATTTTCCCGCAAGCAGCTTTTTGCACACTTCTCGGTACATTACCATCTCTGTCGGCGAGGAAGGTCAAGATGAAGCTCTGCGTTGACTGCAAACACTACCGGTTGAACCTTCAAACTTTCCCATCGAATATCGACTTGGCGGCTAAGAATGCGCTGTGCGCTATCAAGCTCGAAAAGGTGAAGGACGCAGTCAAGCGCGATCGCGTTACCGGCGTTGTAGTGCCCGACGATACGGCAAGAGCGCAGGCAATGTGCGCGATTCAGCGGATACCATCATTCCCGACCGATCTGATGATGCGCAGCTGCGGCCGCCGGGCTCGATGGTTCCAAATGCGTCCGCTTGACGCTTCAAGACAAACCGGCAGCGGTCCCAAGGTGCACGGGGACGCTGACCGTCTTCGGGTGGACAGCCGGTAAGGCGTTGCGCGGCTGTTGATCAGACCAAGCAATCGTCACCAATGCTGGAACATCCCGCAACCCGATGACGTTGACATGATTGACAACATCGGCGCATGTTGTCATCATTGTCAACATGAACGCAATTCCCCTCTTGAAGCGCCGTGTCCCGGTCGATGAGACGTCATTTGCGGCTTTACTCGTCTGGAAGGTTCCGCACCCTGTCGACGGCAGCGCACACTTCTACAAGTACAGTGCCGCGTACATCGTGAAGAACGTATGCGTGCTTCGTTACGATAACGAACGCGGGAAGGGCGACCATAAGCATGTTGGTGCAGTCGAGACGCCCTATGCATTCACGACGCCGGAACAGCTTATGGCTGATTTCTGGTTAGACGTAGACCAATGGAGGGCCGCACAATGACCACGGTAACGCTTGGGATCGCCTCCCGCGACGACATCACCCGAAGCTTCGCAGCCGCAATGCGCGGCGAAAAGCAGGGCGAATTCATCAGCTTCGCAACGCCCGAACTGTTGCTCAGGACGCTCACCCAACTGCGCTGGGACATCCTCAAGAAGATGACAGGCGCGGGCGCCATGTCGATCAGAGAACTTGCCCGGCGCGTCGATCGCGATGTCCGCCGCGTGCATGATGACGTTCTCGCGCTAATCAATGTGGGCGTCCTGGAACGTTCGGACAACGGCGACATCATTTTTCCCTATGATGCTATCCACGTTGATTTCACGTTACAGGCCGAGGCCGCCTGAATGCTGTTAGGCGTGGATGCGCTTCACCGAGATTCACCCGCGATGATCGGAAGGGCCGTGGGCGCATCGGACAGCTGCTCCAATCCCTCCCTCCTAAGCGCCATCGCTTGTGATGGCGTGCTGTCTATCCCTTACCCAACGGTGGCGCATCGCCTTCATCCGAGTGCGGAAGTAGTCCGAGCTGACGGGCCGTCGCGCTGGGCAGCCGTAGCAGCACCGTGCCGGCCTTGGCCCCCCAAAGACTGTCGATCATCACGACGTCGGCTTGCACGCCTTCGAGTTCGAGGTAGACCACATCATCCTTCTCGAACGCCTCTTCATAGAGGTGCCAGGATGGCTCCTTTCCTTCGCCGTAGTGATACCCGATAGATGTCTTGGTGCTCATGGGGCGCCTTAAGGATTGATGGACACAGAA
The DNA here is from genome assembly GCF_023631445.1 of Caballeronia sp. GAWG1-5s-s. Lineage (NCBI taxonomy): Bacteria > Pseudomonadati > Pseudomonadota > Betaproteobacteria > Burkholderiales > Burkholderiaceae > Caballeronia > Caballeronia sp. GAWG1-5s-s. The sequence continues at coordinate 1,613 of NZ_JALQDC010000011.1, forward strand.
GCCAGTTTATCGTCGACCAAGCTGTCGTCCAACAGTCCAACACACATCAGCGAAGAGACGGCGGTTGCCTCAGCGAAAGCTATCAGATCGGCCCTTGGCTCGGCAAGGCTGTGCGCCATTCTAGGTCAGAAGGCGTGAGGCACGACGACGTTGCGGAGTGAACGTCAGATGGCTCAGTGCGGCCACAGGACTAAACCGCTCGCGCGGTATGTGCTCCGTTCAAAGTTATTGGTTATGAAAGGGTAAAACCCTCCAGTTTCCTATGTTGAGTGATGAGGCGATCCGCCTCGTTACCCAGGAGGAACCGGGCCATGACATCCCCCACCCAGGTTATTAGTCCGTTGCGTCAGCGCATGATGGACGACATGCGCATGCGCCGCCTCGCACCAACCACACAAGCTAATTATCTTCGTGTGGTACGAGAGTTCACCATCTTCCTCGGACGCTCACCCGACACTGCCACTGTCGAAGACCTGCGTCGCTATCAACTGCATCTGGTTGACCACTGCGTGTCGCCAGTTTCTTTGAACGCAGCGATCACCGGCCTGAAGTTCTTCTTCGGCACGACGCTCGCTCAAGACGCGTTGATGGCGAAGATGCGTCCGATCTATCTCCCGCGTACGTTGCCCGTCATACTCAGCCGCGAAGAAGTCGGGCGGCTGATCGCGGCGGCGACCAACCTGAAGCATCAAACGGCGCTGGCGCTCGCCTACGGAACGGGATTACGCGCCAGCGAGGTAACTGCGCTGAAGGTCAGTGACATCGATAGCGAGCGTATGACGCTGCGCGTTGAGCAAGGCAAAGGCCAGAAGGACAGATATGCCATGCTGTCGCCGATCCTGCTCGAGCGTTTGCGGGTCTGGTGGCGGGTCGCACGCGCCCAGGGCAAGATGCTCGACGGAGGCTGGCTGTTTCCCGGACTTAACCCGATCGAGCCGCTCAGCACCCGCCAGCTCAACCGGGCGGTTCATGCTGCGGCCGAGGCTGCGAGAATCGACAAGCGCGTGTCCATGCATACCTTGCGGCACAGCTTTGCCACGCATCTGCTGGAACAGAAGGTCGATATCCGGGTGATCCAGGTCATGCTGGGGCACAAGAAGCTTGAGACCACAGCGCTTTATGCGCAGGTTGCCACTGATATTCTGCGCGAGGTGGTCAGCCCCCTTGAGAGTTTGCGTACTGAGTAGCTCTCATCGTGGCGCATTGCGCGCTTGAGATCGCAGACGTCTTCCGCTCCCTTGGTCCAGCGTGGCATCGATCCGCTAACCTGAGCCTCGGGCAACTAAAGGTCATGTCCGCAATCGAACAGTGCCGCACGGCGGCGCTGGGAGGGCACCTGCTGCGCTGTGAAGGATGCGCGGCGATCGAAGTCGCCTACAACTCGTGCCGCAACAGACATTGCCCACGGTGCCAGGCTGGCGCGGCGCGTCGCTGGCTGGAAGCGCGTGAGGCCGATCTCCTGCCCGTCGAGTATTACCACGTGGTCTTCACGCTACCCGCTGCGATCAGCGCGATTGCGTATTACAACAAGGCTGTCATCTACGGACTGCTATTCGATCTCGCGGCCGAAACGTTGCGTACTATTGCCGCTGATCCGAAGCATCTTGGAGCGCAGATCGGCGCCACGCTCGTCTTACATACGTGGGGCTCGGCGCTCACACATCATCCCCATGTGCACGGCATCGTTCCCGGTGGCGGTTTATCGCCGGACCGAAGCCGGTGGATAGCCTGCAGGCGAGGCTTCTTCCTTCCGGTGCGCGTGCTCTCGCGGTAATGTACCGAGAAGTGTGCAAAAAGCTGCTTGCGGGAAAATGCTTAGGAAGGGTGGCCGTGGTGTAAGTTGATG